>JBBDMC010000124.1:0-5244 GCA_040878485.1 Bauldia sp.
CCGCCGGCAGAGGCGGACGAGGGCGCCGACGGTCGCCGGCTGGCGGCCGACGTAGGAGGTGACGATCAGCGGCCGCCTGGCGGCGGCGAGCCCATCGGTGATGAGCTCGACCGCCTCGGCATCAAGGGCCGGCGGAGCAAGCGGCCGCCACACGTCGCGGTCGATCGCCACCGTTCCGGCTTCGGCCTCCATCACCTCGCGGGTCGCGACGACGTAGACCGGGCCCTTGGGGTCGCTCTCGGCGATCTGCAGGGCGCGGCAGACGACCTGCGGCAGGTTGGCCGCGGTGCGCAGCTCGTTGTCGTACTTGACGTATGGGCGGACGATGCCGGCCTGGTCGCGGGTATCCTGGATCCAGTGGATGAACTCGTTGCGGCCGCCGGTGAGCTCGCCCTCCTGGGTGAGCGGCGAGAGACCGGCGAAGATGAACACCGGGACGCGGGCGCGGGCGACGTTGTGGAGGGCGCCGGCAAGCGCCTGGGTGCCGCAATCGACGTGGACCAGAACCGCCTGGGCGCGGCCACTGACCTGGGCGTAGCCCTGGGCGCAGGACAGCGCCACCATCTCGTTCGGGCAGGTGACGACCTCGGGGATCGCACGCCCGGTGGCGCCCGCTTCGGCGATCGCCTCGATCAGCGCCGGGTGGTCGCTGCCGAAATTGGCGAAGACGTAGGCAACGCCGGCCGCCTCAAGGGTCTCGAACAACGCCGTACTTGCGGTGTACACCAGCCGGATTCCTTGACGCGGCGACAACCCCTCGCCGCTATAGCGTGAAGCGGCGGCGATTGACAATTGGTTTGCTGCCAAACTTTGTCGGTGGGGAGGCGCATTTCGACCTTGGTGGCGACTTCTCCCCTACAGGAGAGCGATGGCGTTGTGACGTCGCTAAAGCAGCCGCGTCGAGATCGCCGGCGGCGGCGGGACGAGGCGGCCGAGGTAGGCCATGCAGGCCTCGGTGACGTGGCTCGCGGCCGGGTCCATGAACTCGGCCGGCATCACGCGCGTCTTGCCGGCGACGGCGGCCAGATTGACGAGCGCCAGGCGGGTCTTGCCGCCGGCGAACTGCAAGGCGACCGAGCCGCTCTTGGCCTCGCCGGTCGCCCGCACCGCGAACGCGCCGACCTCGAAGGCCTCGCGCGCGTCGGTCTCGCTCACCGTGCCGACGAAGCCGCGCGGCAGGTAGCCGAAGGTATCGACGCGGGCGCGCACCTTCGGGAACTCCTGCTTGATCCGTTCCTGGAGCGCGAGGCCGAGGTCGCCGCCGGAGAGCTGCACGTTGCCGTGGGCGTCGCGCTCCAGACGGCTCGCCGGAATGAGGCCCTCGGCAAGCGGGCGGCCGCCCTCGGTGGTGACGCCTTCCGACATGGCGACGACGCAGCGGCCGTGGCGTTGGCGCGCCGCGGAGATGTCGGAAACGAGCCTCTCGACCGAGAAACGAGCCTCCGGAAGGTAGACCAGCTGCGGCCCGTCGGCCGCGTCGCGCCGCCAGGCCGCGGCCGCGGCGGTCAGGAACCCGGCGTGGCGGCCCATGACGATGCCGACGTAGATGCCGGGAAGGGCGCGGAAATCGAGATCGATGCTGAGGAACGCCTCGGCGACGAACCACGCCGCCGAGATGAACCCCGGCGTGTGGTCGTTCTCGGCCAGATCGTTGTCGATGGTCTTGGGCGCGTGAATCAGGGCGATCTTGCCGTCGGCCCCGGCCTCGAGGACTTGCAGCGTCCCGGCGGTGTCGTTGCCGCCGATGTAGATGAAGGCGTCGGCGCCGGCGGCCGTGAGGCCGGCGAGGATGCGCTGGCAGTAGGCCGCGTCCGGCTTGTCGCGCGTCGAGCCGAGTGCCGAGCTTGGTGTACCGGCGATGGTGCGGAGCTCCGCCTCGCCCAGTCCGCCGAGGTCGACGAAGTCTCCGGCGGCAACGCCGCGAACGCCGTAGCGGGCGCCGAGCACCTTGGCATGCTTGTCGAGGCGGCGCGCCTCGATGACGGCGCCGGCAAGCGTCTGGTTGATGACCGCGGTCGGACCCCCGCCTTGGGCAATCACGAAGACCTTGCTCATCGCGCTCCTCTCGGCCATGGCTTTCCCGCCGGCTTGGCGCGTGCAATATCGCACCGCCCGCCCGCCCACAATCGCTGCGCTATGCGCACGGCTGCCGCAAGAGGCCAATGACCGTCATCGACACCATCGCAGCCGGCAGCGACGCGACAGCAGCGATCGCGGCGCCAGAGCGGACACCCCTCACCCACGGCGGGCTCCGCCGCCAGATGCAGCGGACGGCGAGCGCCCTCAACCGGCTAGGAATCGGGCGCGGCGACCGGGTGGCGATCGTGCTCGCCAACCGGCCGGAGATGGCGACGGCGTTCCTCTCGGTCGCCGCGGCGGCGACCACGGCGCCGCTCAACCCCGGCTACCGCGAGGACGAGCTTTCCTTCTACCTCACCGACATCGGCGCCAAGGCGATCCTGGTCGCCGACGGCGACGGCGGCCCGGCGGTGACGGTCGCCGAACGCCTCGGCATCGCCGTCTTGAGGCTTGTGCCCGATCCGGACGGGCCGGCGGGCGGCTTCTCCCTGCGCGGGACCGCCGGCGGCCCACCGGCGAAGGGCGGTGTCGCCGAAGCCGGCGATGTCGCCCTCCTGCTCCACACCTCGGGGACCACGTCGCGGCCGAAGCTGGTGCCGCTGACCCACGCGAATTTGGCCGCCTCCGCCGCCCACGTCGGCGCGACGCTCGCCCTGTCGCCGGACGACCGCTGCCTCAACATCATGCCGCTCTTCCACATCCACGGGCTCGTCGCCGCGGTGCTCGCCTCGCTGGCCGCCGGCGGCAGCGTTTATTGCACGCCCGGCTTCAACGCGCTGCGCTTCTTCCAGTGGCTGGCCGAGGCCGATCCCACCTGGTACACGGCGGTGCCGACCATGCACCAGGCGATCCTCTCCCGCGCCGGGCGCAACCGCGAGGCGATCGCCGGCGCCCGGCTGCGTTTCATCCGCTCCTCCTCGTCATCGCTGCCGCCGCGGGTGATGGCCGAATTGGAGGCGACATTCGGCTGCCCGGTGATCGAGTCCTACGGCATGACCGAGGCCAGCCACCAGATGACCTCCAACCCGCTGCCGCCGGCCGAACGCAAGGCCGGCAGCGTCGGCCCGGCGGCCGGACCGGAAGTGGCGATCATGGGGGAGGATGGCCGCCTTATCGCTCCCGGCGCGGTCGGCGAGATCGTCATCCGCGGTCCGAACGTCACCGCCGGCTACGAGAGCAACGCCGAGGCCAACGCCGCCGCCTTCGCCGGCGGCTGGTTCCACACCGGCGACCAGGGGACGATGGACGCCGACGGCTACCTCAGGGTGACCGGGCGGCTCAAGGAGATCATCAACCGCGGCGGCGAGAAGATTTCGCCGCGCGAGGTCGACGAGGCGATCATGGACCATCCGGCCATCGCCCAGGCGGTAACCTTCGCCATGCCGCACGACAAGCTCGGCGAGGAGGTGGCGGCGGCGGTAGTGCTGCGCCAGGGGATGCAGGCCGACGAGCAAGACATCCGCGATTTCGTCGCCGGCCGGCTCGCCGCCTTCAAGGTGCCGCGCCGGGTGGTTTTCCTCGACGAGATTCCCAAGGGGGCGACCGGCAAGCTGCAGCGCATCGGGCTCGCCGCCAAGCTCGGCCTCGGCTGATGCGGGTCGCGGTTTTCGGCGCCGGAGCGATCGGCGGCTACCTGGCGGCGAAGCTCGCCGCCGCCGGCCGAACCGAGCTGGCGCTGGTGGCGCGCGGTCCGCACCTTGAGGCGATTCGGGAGCACGGCCTGAGGCTGATCGAGAACGGCACCGAGACCGCCCATCCGGTCGCCGCCGGCGACGACGGCGCGGCGTTCGGGATCCAGGATTTCGTGCTGCTGACGCTCAAGGCTCACTCGGTGGCCCCGGCACTCGTCGCGCTCGGCCCCCTGATCGGGCCGCAAACGGCGGTGGTGACGATGCAGAACGGGGTGCCGTGGTGGTACTTCCACCGTCACGGCGGCCCGCTCGAAGGAACCCGCATCGCGGCGGTCGATCCGGGCGGGCGGATCTGGGCGACCATCGGGCCGCAGCGGGCCGTCGGCGCCGTCGTCTATCAGGCGGCCGAGGTCGAGGCGCCGGGCGTCGTGCGTCATGTCAGCGGCCGGCGGCTCACCCTCGGGGAGCCGTCCGGCGAGAAGAGCGAGCGGGTGACGGCGCTCGCCAGGGAGCTGGTCGCCGCCGGGCTGCAGGCGCCGGTGCGCACCGACATCCGCAATGAGATCTGGGTCAAGCTGTGGGGCAACCTCTCGTTCAACCCGGTGTCGGCGCTGACCCGTGGCACGCTCGCCGCCATCGTCGCCGACCCGGCAACGCGGGCGGTGGTGCGGGCGATGATGATCGAGGCGCGGACGATCGCCGAAGCGCTCGGCGTCAGCTTCCCGCTCGACGTCGAGGCGCGCATCGCCGGCGCCGCCGCCGTCGGCGAGCACAAGACGTCGATGCTCCAGGACCTCGAGCGCGGACGGCCGATGGAGATCGACGCGCTGGTCGGCGCGGTGCAGGAACTCGGCCGCCTGGTCGACGTCGCCACGCCGACGATCGACGTGGTGCTTGCCCTCGTCCGGCGGCTGGCCGCAGCCGGCGCCGGAGCCTGAGCCGCCATTTGCCGCCGCCGCTCAGCGGCTGGTCGCGGTCGACCTGGCGGCGCGCGTGAGGCCGGGCCGCTGGCTGATGGTCGCCAGACCGTTGGTGAAATGCTCGCGCATCAGGCGGGTCTACGGCAGCGACGACTTCAAGCGCGGCGTCCGAACCTTCCTCGACAAGAAGACGCCGGACTGGACCGGGCGGTAGGGCTCACCTCCCATGGCGGTCGTAAGGTGTTGAAAGTGCTCACCAAAAAAAGTTATCCCCGCCTCTCGCCGCGCCCCCATAATCGCACCCATCCTCGCTCATTCGGGGCGTCTACCGGTGACGGCCTTAGGCGGAGCGGGGTGTGGCGCCTGCGGCGTTCCCGAAAGGGAGCGAACGGCGGCGAGGAAACCCCTTGCCGCTGGAAAGGACGACGGTCCTTACGCCTCGGGAGGCCTTCGTTAAGCCCGCCCGCCGGCACACGCATGTCCCCGAAAAGTGTGAAGCACTTTTCGGACAAGGACATGCGATTCAAGCAAACCTGATCGAAAGCTGCGCTTTCGATCGGACCGGCTGCCAGGAGCTGGCCTTAAGGGCGGCAGGCTAGCCCCCAACCGGCAAC
>JBBDMC010000125.1:0-4033 GCA_040878485.1 Bauldia sp.
GCCGAGGAAGCGCTCGACCGCGTGGATCGCCACCGCCTCGTCGAGGTCCTTGCGGTTGCAACTCGTCTCGCAGGGATGGTAGCAGGCTCGCCCGTGGATGCCGGGCAGCGGATTGTCCTCGGTGAGCTTCAGCCACGCGGCGCGGAAGTCGCCTACCCGAGCGTGAGCGAGCCAGGCCTGGACGTTCTCGCCGGCCGGGCAGGCGTGGTTGCACGGCGGCAGGTGATCGACCCATTCGGGATGCTGCCAGCGGACGGGCCCGGCGCCGCGGCTCACGGTCTCCCGGAGAACCGGCGTCAAGTCCTTTGGTATCAGGCTCATCCGGGACTGGTCCTCCCCTGACTCAAGCGGCGCTGCCGCTGTTCGGCGAAAGTCTATCTCAGCAATGCTAGCCAGCGAACCCGGGTTGACGCTTGATCCACCGCAACTCGCTTCGCCGGCGCGGCGCTTGCTTCGCCACAGGCTGGAAGGGATGGCCGGTTCGATTTACCGCGGTGTATCGTGTACCGCGCCGAGACAGCCAAAGGGGGGAACGATGGCGGCCACCAATCTCAAGAAGCAGCTTGCCGGCAAGGTGGCAGTGGTCACCGGCGGCACGCAGGGTCTCGGCGAGGCGATCGCCCGCCTGTTCGCCGAGCGCGGCGCCGCCGGGCTCATCATCTGCGGCCGCAACATGACCCGCGGCAAAGCGATCGCCGCCGAACTGACCAACGCCGGCTGCCGGACGCGCTTCGTCCAGGCGGACCTTTCCAAGGTCCCGGATGTAAGGAAGGTGGTGCCCGAGGCCGACAAGGTCTTCGGCCGCGTCGACCTCCTGGTCAACGTTGCCGCGATCACCGACCGCGGCACGATCCTGGACACCACACCCGAGCTGTTCGACCGCATGTTCGCCGTCAACGTACGGGCGCCGTTCTTCCTGATGCAGGACGCTGCCAAGATCATGCGGCGCGAGCGCATCGAGGGGTCGATCGTCAACATTCTCTCGATTGCGGTCTACGGCAACGCTCCGTTCCTCGCCCCTTATGCAGCCTCGAAGGGCGCGATGGCGACGCTGACCAAGAACGCCGCCAACGCTCTCGTCCGCGACCGCATCCGCGTCAACGGTCTCAACATCGGCTGGATGGACACGCCGGGCGAGCACGCCATCCAGATGCGCTATCACACCGACGATCCGAAGTGGCTGAAGGAAGTCGAGGCGAAGCAGCCCTTCGGCCGACTGCTGAAGCCCGACGAGGTCGCCCGCGCCGTCGCGTTCCTGGCGAGCGAGGAGTCGGGCATGATGACCGGCTCTCTCATCGACTTCGATCAGCGGATCGTCGGCGCCATCGTTCCGGTGTCCGAGGAGCGGCTGCCCGACGCGTGAGGCGTAGGCTCACCCCTCGCCGCGGGCGCGGCGGACGGTTTCGGTGGTGCTGTAGCCTTCCAGCAGCGGCAGGAAGGCGACCATCCCGCCGTTCGCCTTGACGAAGGCGCCGCCGGGTATCTCCGCCCCGGCGTAATCGGCGCCCTTGAACAGGAGGTCCGGGTTCAGCGCCCGGATCAGTTCCTCCGGCGTGTCCTCCTCGAACACCACCACCAGGTCGACGGAGCGGAGCGCCGCCAGGACCGCGGCACGCGTCGCCTGGTCCTGGACCGGGCGACCGGGGCCCTTGAGCTTGCGGGCTGAAGGGTCGGCGTTCAGGCCGACCACCAGGCGGTCGCCCCGCCGCGCCGCCTGTTCGAGCGAGTAGAGATGGCCGCGGTGGATGAGGTCGAAGCAGCCGTTGGTGAAGCCGACCTTGAGGCCGAGACCCTTCCACAAAGCGACCTGCTTGGCGGCCGAGGCGCGGTCGGCGACGCCATCGCCCATCGCCGCGCCGAGCCCGTGCCTGAGCTCCTGGGGCGTGACCGTGGCGGTACCCGGCTTAGCGACGACGATACCGGCCGCGAGGTTGGCGAGCCTCACCGCGTCGGGGAGGGCGACGTGGACGGCAAGCGCTGCGGCGAGTGTTGCCACCACCGTGTCGCCGGCGCCGGTGACGTCGAACACCCGGTGGGTCTCGGCCCGCACGTGGATCGGCGCCTTGCCGCGCCGGCAGAGCGTCATGCCGTCCTGGCCACGGGTGACGAGCACCGCGTCGGCCGCGGCCCGCTCGATTAGCCGCTCGCCCGCCGCCGACGCCGTCTCATCGCTATCCGGGCTGATGCCGGTGAAGGCGAGCGCCTCCTCCTTGTTGGGCGTGATGACCGTCGCCCCGGCAAAGACCTCTGGCTCGCCGCGCCGGGGATCGACGACCACCGGCTTGCCGGCGCCGCGCGCTGCCGCGATGAGCGCGCGGATCGAGGTCGAGTCGAGCGCGCCGCGGCCGTAGTCCGAGATGACGAGGACGTCCGCACCCGTCAGCGCCTGACTCGCCGCGGCAACGAGGCGCTCGCGAATTTCGGCTGATGCCGGCCGGGTGTCCTCCGCGTCGACGCACAGGAGCTGCTGCCAGCCGCTCAAATACCGCGTCTTGACCGTCGTCGGACGGCTCCTGTCGGCGATCAGACGGGCGACGAGGCGAGGGAAGGTGGCCGTGAGCGCGGCAAGCTCGCCTGCCGCCTCGTCGTCGCCGGTCAGCCCGACGAGGGTCACCGCGCCGCCGTAGGCGAGGATGTTGGCGGCGACGTTGCCGGCGCCGCCGGGGTGGGCCCGCGCCGAGCCGTATTTCAAGACCGGCACCGGCGCCTCGCGCGACACCCGCGTCACCTTGCCCTCGACGAAGCGGTCGAGCATCACGTCGCCGACCACCAGCACTTTCGCCTCGGCAAGCGCGTCGATGACGTTGGCGTCCATGGGGTCTTCCGCGGTCCCGCCGCCTTAGCTCGCGCCGCTATATCGGCGGGCGGGGCAGGGGGCAAGCGGTCGCCAGGGGACAGCCTGCGCGTCGGCTCAGCGGAGCGCCGCGTTGATCGCCGCAAGCGCGGCTGGGCCGGGGCAGAGCTCGGCCTCGCCGAGGGTGTTGAGCGGCGTCTCGACCGTGTTCATGCGGTCATTCAAGTCGCCGAGGTCGTGGTTGACGTAGAGCAGGCCGGTGACCACCTCGCCGACCGCGTGGCCGTGCTGGACGTAGGCGAGCGCCCCCAGCCGCTCGGTGGGGTCGTAGCCCTCCTCGAGCTTCCTGAGGCGGAGCACCGAGCCATCGTGCTGGGTTACCTCGACCGCCGAGCCCGGCGCGTAGTCGGCGGTGATTTCCTCCCGCCCGAGAATCACGTCAAGGGCGTTCACCGCGTCATTGTGCTCGCGCACGTAGTCGAAGCTCTTGGTCGAGCCCGGATGGTTGTTGAAAGCGACGCATGGGCTGATGACGTCGAGGAAGGCGATGCCGCGGTGGTGGATCGCCCCCTTGATCAGCGGCACCAGCTGGGCCTTGTCGCCGGAGAAGCTGCGGGCGACGTAAGTGGCGCCGAGCAGGATCGCCATCGACACCAAGTCGATCGGCTCGTCGGCGTTGCCGACGCCCTTCTTGGACACCGAACCCGCGTCGGCGGTCGCCGAGAACTGGCCCTTGGTAAGGCCGTAGACGCCGTTGTTCTCGACGATGTAGACCATCTTCACCCCGCGCCTCAGGCAGTGGGCGAAGTGGCCGAGACCGATTGATGCCGAATCGCCGTCGCCGGAGACGCCGAGGTAGATGAGGTCACGGTTGGCGAGGCTGGCGCCGGTCGCCACCGCCGGCATGCGGCCGTGCACGGTGTTGAAGCCGTGGCTCTGGCCGAGGAAGTAGGCCGGCGTTTTCGATGAGCAGCCGATGCCGGACATCTTGGCGACCCGGTGCGGCGGCAGGTCGAGCTCGAAGCAGGCCTGGATGATCGCCGAGGAGATCGAATCGTGGCCGCACCCGGCGCACAGCGTCGACACCGAGCCTTCGTAGTCGCGGTGGGTGAACCCGAGCTTGTTCCGCGGCAGGTCCTTGTGGTGGAAGCTGGGCTTGGCGATGTAGGTCATGATGCCGTCACCTTCTGAGGAGCAACCCGTCGTTCATTCCGCGGCGTCCCTCTGGATGAGGCCGTT
>JBBDMC010000125.1:4043-5244 GCA_040878485.1 Bauldia sp.
GGGCGCGCCAGCGCCCGGCGATGGCCCCGGTAATGAAGCGCTCGGTGATCGGCGTGCCGTCGTAGTGGAGGATCGGGATGAGCCGAGCCGGGTCGACCTCGCATTCCTTGACGATGAGGGTCCTCAGCTGCGCGTCGCGGTTCTGCTCGACCACAAACACGTGATCGTGCGCCAGCACGAAATCGGCCACCGCGTTGGCGAATGGGAAACCGCGGATGCGCATGGTGTCGAGGAACACGCCCTCTGCGGCCAGCGCGTCCAGCGCCTCGTTCATCGCCGGTCCGGTCGAGCCGTAGAAGATCACGCCGTAGCGGGTAGGTTTGGCGGCGACCGCGGCGACCGGCGCCGGCACCAGCCCCTTGGCGGTCTCGAACTTGGCGAGCAGCCGCTCCATGTTGTCGATGTAGTCGGCGCCTTCCTCGCTGTAGCGGGCGTAGCGATCGCGCGAGGTGCCTCGGGTGAAGAAGGCGCCCTTGGTCGGATGGGTGCCCGGGTAGGTGCGATAGGTGATGCCGTCGCCGTCGACGTCTAGGTAGCGGCCGAATTCGACGCCGGCCTCGAGCGCGTCCGCGGTCAACACCTTGCCGCGATCGTAGAAGCGGTCCGCCTCCCACTCGAGTGGCTTCGACAACCACTCGTTCATGCCGAGGTCGAGGTCCATCATCACGAAGATCGGCGTCTGCAGGCGGTCGGCGAGGTCGAAGGCAAGGGCCGCGAACGCGAAGCACTCGTAGGGGTCCTGCGGGATGAGCAGCACGTGCTTGGTGTCGCCGTGCGAGGCATAGGCCGTGCTGAGGATGTCCGACTGCTGGGTTCTGGTTGGCATGCCGGTCGACGGGCCGCCGCGCTGGATGTCGAAAATTACGGCGGGAATTTCGGCGAAGTAGCCAAGGCCGATCATCTCCTGCATCAGCGAGATGCCGGGTCCGGCGGTGGCGGTGAAGGCGCGCGCCCCGTTCCACGCCGCGCCGATGACCATGCTGATCGAGGCGATCTCGTCCTCGGCCTGGACGATGGCATAGCGGTTCTTGCCGGTCGCGGGATCAATGCGGTAGCGCTGGCAGTGCTTGGCGAACGCTTCCGCCAGCGAGGTTGACGGGGTAATCGGATACCAGGCCGCCACGGTGGCGCCGCCGTAGAGACAACCGAGCGCGGCGGCGTTGTTGCCCTCGATGAAGATGCGGTCGCCGACCGCGTCGGC
>JBBDMC010000126.1:0-5235 GCA_040878485.1 Bauldia sp.
CTTCATGATCGTCGCCGTCGACAATTTCCGGGCGATCAACCAGGCCTACGGCTTCGAGGTCGCCGACCAGATGTTCGCGACCGTCGCCCACCGCATCAAATCGTCGCTCAGGGACGGTGATGCCATCGGTCGGTTCTCCGGCAACAAGCTGGGCGTGATCGTGCAGAATTGCGACGAGCGCGACATGCATACGGCGGCGGAACGGTTTCACGCCGCCGTCCGCGACGAAGTGATCGTCACCGAGGCCGGTTCGGTCGCCGTCACCGCCTCGATCGGCGGCGTCGGCCTGCCGCGGCACGGACGAACCGTCAGCGAGGCCGTGGCGCGGGCGCAGGAGGCGTTGCATTTCGCCCGCTTGCGCGGTCACGGGCGGTTCGCCGCCTATGCTCATTCGGCCGAGCGCGCCAATCGGCGCCGCGCCAATGCCGAGTTGTCGAGCGATCTGGTCGCGGCCTTCAACGAGCGCCGGTTCGTCCTCGGCTTCCAGCCGGTCGTCGACGCCACCACCCGCGGCACGGTGTTTCGTGAGGCGCTGCTCAGGATGCGGCGGCCGAACAATCCAGTCAGTCTGGCCGGCGATTTCGTCGAACTCGCCGAAAGGCTCGGCCTGATCCGCCTGGTCGACCACCGCGTTCTCGAACTGGTCTTCGAAACGCTGGGTGCCACGGCGGACGCCCGGCTGTCGTTCAACATCTCGGCCGACACGGTTGGCGACAGCGAGTGGCTGGCCCAGCTTTCGGCCCGCCTCGCCGCCCAGGCCGGGCTTGCCGGGCGGCTGATCGTCGAGATCACCGAAACCGCGCTGATGCACAATCTCGATGAAGCCACGCATTTCGTTTCGCTGCTGCACGACCTCGGTTGCCAGGTCGCGCTCGACGATTTCGGCGCCGGTTTCTCGTCCTTCCGCGGCCTCCGCGAACTCGGCGTCGACCTGGTCAAGATCGATGGCGGCTTTGTCGAGAACCTGACGAGCAGCCGCGACGATCAGGTCTTCGTGCGGACCCTGATCGATCTGGCGCGCAATTTCGGCATCAGAACGGTTGCCGAGCGCGTTCAGGACGAGGCAGCCGCCGCCCTCCTCGCCGGCTGGGGAGTCGATTACCTGCAGGGGAACTTCACCGGGGCGGCGACGCTTGGCTGGCCATGACGGCGGGCGGAGACCGGGCGCCGGTCAACCGGGCCGGGTGGCAGCCAGCCGCTTCATGGCTTGCTCGACAGCTTGTCGAGCCGTTTCTGCATTTCATCGAGCTGGCGGCGAAGCGCGGCGAGATCGCCGTCGCTCGGTTCGGATGGTCCCGGCCGGTCGTCGGTTGATGCCGGCGGACGGGTACCGGCGCCGAAGGGCAGGAACATCCGCATCGCCTGCTCGAACATCTCGGTATTGCGGCGGACCTGATCGCTGATCGCGCCCAGCGCGCCGGGGCCGAAAGCGTTCGGACCGAAGGCGTTGGAGAGCTGGCCGCGCAGCTTCTCCTGTTCGCGGACCAGCGAGTCGATCGAGAAATCGAGGTAGGTCGGAATAAGGTGCTGGATCGAGTCGCCGTAGAAGCGGATGAGCTGGCGCAGGAACGTGATCGGCAGCAGATTGGGGCCCTTGCTCTCCTGCTCGAAGATGATCTGGGTGAGCACGGAGCGGGTGATGTCGTCGCCGGACCTGGCGTCGACGACGGTGAAATCCTCGCCGTTCTTCACCATGTCGGCGAGGTCCTCAAGGGTGACGTAGGTCGAGGTGCCGGTGTTGTAGAGGCGCCGGTTGGCGTATTTCTTGATCGTGGTCGGCTCTTTGTCTTTGGCCATGTCTGCCGCGGGCGGCTCTCGTCCCGCTCCCTCGCCCGGCCGCCGCGCGGCCAAGGCTGCGCAAGAGGGGCAACGATACGGGCTTTTCCCAAAGCCCGCCAACATTTTGTGCGACGCCCCAAATCCGCGCCGCAGCGCAGCGATTGACACGGGAAGCCGCGCCGGTCTGTAGTCTTGTCGATGGCGGCCCGGTTGGCGCGCTGCCGCCGGACAAGCAGGAGTCTCGGAAATGCCATCAAGCGACATCGTCATCGCCGGGGCGGCGCGCACGGCCGTCGGTGCCTTCAACGGAGCCCTGGCGACGCTGCCCGCCCACGAACTCGGCCGGGTGGCCATCGTCGAGGCGCTCAAGCGAAGCAAGGTCGCCCCGCAAGAGGTCGACGAGGTGATCCTCGGCCAGATCCTCGCCGCCGGCCAGGGTCAGAATCCCGCGCGCCAGGCCTCGATTGGCGCCGGGCTGCCGAAGGAAACGACCGCCTGGGCGGTGAACCAGGTGTGCGGTTCGGGCATGCGCGCCGTCGCCCTCGGCATGCAGCAGATTCAGACCGGCGACGCCACAATCATCGTCGCCGGCGGCCAGGAATCGATGTCGATGGCGCCGCACTGCGCGCACCTGCGCGGCGGCGTCAAGATGGGCGACTACCAGATGATCGACACCATGATCAAGGACGGCCTGTGGGACGCCTTCAACGGCTATCACATGGGGGTCACCGCCGAGAACGTGGCGCGCGAGTTCCAGATCACGCGCCAGCAGCAGGACGAATTCGCGGTCGCCTCGCAGAACAAGGCGGAGGCGGCGAGGGATGCCGGCAGGTTCAAGGAAGAGATCGTGGCGGTGACGGTCAAGACGCGCAAGGGCGATATCGTCGTCGATCAGGACGAGCACATCCGCCCCGGCACCACCATGGAGGCGGTCGCCAAACTGCGGCCCGCCTTCCAGAAGGACGGCACGGTGACCGCCGGCAACGCCTCCGGCATCAACGACGGCGCCGGCGCGGTGGTGCTGATGAGCGCCGACGAAGCCGCCAGGCGTGGGCTGACGCCGCTCGCCCGCATCGCGTCGTGGGCGACGGCCGGCGTCGATCCGGCGGTGATGGGCACCGGCCCGATCCCGGCGTCGCGCAAGGCGCTGGAGAAGGCCGGCTGGTCGGTCGACGATCTCGAACTCATCGAGGCCAACGAGGCCTTTGCCGCGCAGGCGTGCGCGGTCAACAAGGACATGGGCTGGAACCCGGACATCGTCAACGTCAACGGCGGGGCGATCGCGCTCGGCCACCCGATCGGCGCGTCGGGCGCCCGTCTGCTGGTCACTCTGCTTCACGAGATGCGGCGGCGCGATGCCAGGAAGGGCCTGGGGACGCTGTGCATCGGCGGCGGCATGGGCATCGCCATGTGCGTCGAGCGATGAGCCTGGCGTTGCGGCTCGCCGCGGGCGTCGTCGTCCGGCTCGCGATCGGCGTGACGAGGGCCAACCGGGGCAAACACGGGTTGCCGAGGGCCGCGTTCCGTTTTCAAGGAGGATGACGGCTGGCGGTGCCGGGGGAGGCCGCTCCCCCGGTCAAGAAAAAGAAGAAATCTCAGGGGGAGGTAGCATCATGGCGAAGGTCGCCATCGTCACGGGAGGGACGCGCGGCATCGGCGCCGCCGTCGCCAAAGCGCTGAAGGCAACCGGCCATACGGTCGCCGCCACCTACCACGGCAACGAGGCGGCGGCGGCGAAGTTCACGGCTGCGACCGGCATCGCCGTCTACAAGTGGGACGTGGCCGACGCCGAGGCGTCCGCTGGCGGGGTCGCAAAGGTTGAGGGCGAGCTTGGCCCGATCGAGGTGCTCGTCAACAACGCCGGCATCACGCGCGACGCCATGTTCCACAAGATGACCTTCGACCAGTGGTCGGCGGTGATCCGCACCAACCTCGATTCGATGTTCGCCATCACGCGGCCGGTTATCGAGGGCATGCGCCAGCGCGGCGGCGGCCGCATCGTCAACATCTCCTCGATCAACGGCCAGAAGGGCCAGATCGGCCAGTCCAACTATTCGGCGTCGAAGGCCGGGATCATCGGATTCACTAGGGCACTTGCCCAGGAAAACGCCAGGAAGGGCATCACCGTCAACGCCATCTGCCCGGGCTACATCGACACCGACATGGTGGCCGGGGTGGCCGAAAGGGTGCTGGAGGGGATCGTCGCCCAGATCCCGGTCGGCCGCCTCGGCAAGGCCGAGGAAATCGCCTCGCTGGTGAGCTATCTCGTCTCCGACGAGGCGGCCTTTATCACCGGCGCGGTCATCTCGGCGAACGGCGGCCAGTATCTGGCCTAGTACCCGGAATCACAATTGGCTGATACGGCGACCGTTGAAGCGATGCTGGCGGACCTTTGCCTTGGTCCAGACGAAGGGAGAAGCGTCGGCGTTGTAGCTGGCGATGAAGTCATCGATATGCCGCCTGAGTTTCTCGACCGAGGTGAAGGAGGCTCCGCGTAGCGATTTGCCGGCGAGGATGGAGAACCAGATTTCGACCTGGTTGAGCCAGGAAGCCCTGGTCGGGGTGAAGTGGAAGCGGACGTTGGGATGAGCCTTGAGCCAGAGGTCGTTCTTCTTGTGGGTATTGAGGTTGTCGAGGACGGCATGGATTTCCTTGTCGGGATAGGCGGTGACGATCTCGTCCATGAAGGCGAGGAACTCGAGGCGCCGGCGGCGCTTCTTGTGGGCGGCGGCGACCTTGCCGGTGGCGAGATCGAGCGCGGCGAAGAGCGTCGTCGTGCCGTGCCGCTTGTAGTCGTGACTGTGACCGCTGAGCGCCCGCCCGTTGGGCAGCCTGAGGTAGCCCTGCGCCCGCTCCAGCGCCTGGATCGACGGCTTCTCGTCAACGCACAGAACAATGGCATCATCGGGCGGCGCCAGATACAGGCCGACGACGTCGGCGGCCTTGGCCGCGAACTCGGCGTCGTCGCTCTCGCACCACGACTTCCGTCCGTCGAGATCGATCCGCTGGTCGCGCAGGAAACGCCACACCTGCTGCTCGTGGACATCGCCCAACTCCGCCGCGATCAGACCTCCCATCCAACGTGCGAAGCCCGCCGGCGGCGGACGCTCCAGGACCGCGAGGATGCGTCGGCCGGTCTCGCCGGTGTATTTCGGCTTCGGTCCGGGACGCGGCTTGTCGGCCAACCCGGCCAGGCCGTCGCCGGCATAGCGAGCCCGCCACGTGCTCACCGTATTCGGCATCACCCCGACCGCGGCGGCGATCGAACGCGTCGAGCGTCCGTCCGCCGCCAACAGGACGATCCGCGCGCGAAGCGCATCACGTTGGGTCGTCGCCGGGGAGCGAGCCCGCCCCTCAAGCACCGCCCGGTCCTCCGGCGTCAGCCGGACCTCTATCGCCTTGGGAATCATCCCAATGTTGAATCATGAATCGCCTTCCTGCGAAAGCGGGTACTAG
>JBBDMC010000127.1:0-5231 GCA_040878485.1 Bauldia sp.
CCGGCTCGCCGCTCGAGGTGGACGCCCAGCACAAGGCCGCGAAGTACGGCACCCGGCCCTACATGGCCGGCGTCTCGCGCGCCAAGGACCTGATCCTCGGCGCCGACGAGATGGCGGGGCGCGTGAACCTGCGCGATTCCGACACCGCGACCGGTCGCGGGCCCGGGCGGCTGCACTGGTATCGCGGCGTGCGCGCGGACTACTTCGAGCAGCTGACCGCCGAGGTGAAGGCCCCGGCGCGCGTGGGCAAGGGCCCCGGCGCGCTGAAGAAAGTTTGGCAGCGCAAGGCTGGAAAGCACAACGAGTTCCTCGATTGCGAGGTGTACGCGCTGCACGCCGCGCGCGCGCTGCGCCTGGACACGTACACGGCCGCTGCGTGGAAGTCGCTCGCCACCCGGATCCTGCAGGGCCACCTGTTTGCGCCCGGCAACGCCGAGGGCGCGACGGCTGCGGCTGCCCAAGCGCCCGAGACCACTGACGCCGCGCCGGCGCAGGACGCCGTCCAGACGTCTGGACCGGCGCCCGATCCGGTGCCGGTGCAACCCGCGGCGATCGCCGGCCGGCCGTCTGCGCGTCGGCGCGGCGAGGGCGCCCGGCGCATGCGGAGCGGCGGCGTTCGACTCTGAGGAGATCCGCATGGCGGGAATCACGCTGGCGCAAGCCGAGGCAAAGCTGACGCTGTGGATGGCCGCGAACGACGCGGTCGCGAGCGGCCAGGAGTACGCCATCGGCTCGCGCAGCCTGAAGCGCACCGACGCGGCCGAGATCCGCGAGCAGATCCAGTTCTGGGACGGCAAGGTCAAGGAGCTTTCGCGCGGCAGCACCGGCATGCGCATCCGCGGAGGCACGCCGACGTGAGCCGGCGCGAGATCCGGGAGGCCCTGGCCGCCGCGGCTAAGCCCAACCTGATGGACCGGGCGATCGATTACTTCAACCCGGTGGCCGGCGCGCGGCGCTTGCGCGCCCGGATGTTCTCGGCGGTGGCCGGCGGCTACACCGGCGCCTCGAAATCGCGCCGGCAGACGGCCGAGTGGTCCTACACGAAGAACTCGAGCGCCGACGCCGACGCCATCACCGACCTGCCGGACCTGCGCGACCGCTCGCGCGACCTGCTGCGAAACGCACCGCTCGCCTCCGGGGCGATTGCCGGCGTGGTCACCAGCGTGGTCGGCACCGGCCTCGCGCTGCAATCGAGAATCGACGCCGCGGCCCTCGGAATGAACGATGCCGAGGCCGAGGCCTGGCAGGACGCGGCGGAGCGCGAATGGCGGCTGTGGTGCGAAGGCAGCGCCTGCGATGCCGCGCGCACGCTCGATTTCTACGGCCTGCAGGCGCTCGCCTTCCGCGCCGCGCTCGAGAGCGGCGATGTCTTCGCGCTCACGCCCATGCGGCGCCTGCGCGGCGAGCCATATGCGCTGTGCCTCAACATCATCGAAGCCGACCGGGTCTCGAACCCGAAAGGCAGGACGAACACCAGCACATTCGTCGGCGGCGTCGAGCTGGACGGCTACGGCGCGCCGGTGGCCTATCACATCCAGCGCTCGCATCCCGGGGCGCTGAGCAGGATCTCGTTCGAGTGGGACCGCATCGAGGCCTTCGGGCCGAAAACCGGGCGGCGCCAGGTCGTGCACCTGTACGACAAGCTGCGGCCCGGGCAGACGCGCGGCGTGCCCTACCTCGCGCCGGTGATCGAGACCCTGAAAATGCTCGACCGCTACACCGAGGCCGAGCTGATGGCCGCGGTGATCGCCGGCATGTTCACCGTGTTCGTCGAATCCGAGCGCGGCGGGCTGGACCCGAACGACGGCAGCGGCATCGGTGCCGAGACCGGCGCGCAGGCCTCCGACAAGGACGTGAAGCTGGGCTCGGGCGCGATCGTCGACCTCACGCCCGGCGAGAAGGTGAGCTTCGCCAACCCGCAGCGGCCCAACCAGGCCTTCGACGGCTTCGTGCTCTCGCTGTGCCGCTTCATCGCCGTGGCGCTGGAAATTCCCTACGAAGTGCTGGTCAAGCACTTCACCGCGAGCTACAGCGCCTCGCGCGCCGCGCTGCAGGAAGCATGGAAGTTCTACCGGCGCCGGCGCACCTGGCTCGCGGCCATGTTCTGCGGCCCGGTGTACGAGGCCTGGATGGACGAAGCGGTCGCCATCGGGCGCATCGCGGCGCCCGGCTACTTCGAAGATCCGCTCCTGCGCCGCGCGTATCTCGGCGCGGACTGGGTCGGCGACGGGCCGATCAGTCTCGACCCGGTCAAGGACGTGACCGCGGCGAAAGATCGCGTCGACATGGGCATGACGACTCTCGCCAAGGAAACCGCCCTGCACGACGGCGGCGACTGGAAAGAAAACCACCGCCAGCGCGTCAAGGAAGCCGCCGCGCGGCGCGAAGCGGGGCTCGATGCCGGCGCGGCTGGGCAGCCGGGCGCCCCGGCGCGCGCGCCGGCGGATGCGGGCAAGGACGGCGGTGACCTCGAAACCGGCGACCGCGCTTATAGCAGCATGGCCGACGCGATACTGAAAAGCGCGGACGCCACGACGGCGGTGGCGAACGCACTCACAAACCAGCCGTCGCCGAAAGTCGTCTTCGAAAAAGGCGCGATCCACACCGAGGTTCATCCGGCGGATGTGAGCGTGACGGTTGAAAAAGGCGGCGCGACGCGCACCGTCGTCGAGAAACGCGACAGCGAAGGCCGCATCGCCGCCACCCGCAGCGAGGAGATCGCCGAATGAGCAAGAGCAACACCTTCGAGAACGACCTGCTGGCGCTCCTCTTCAACAACACCGCCATCGCCGACATCGGCGATGCCGCGGGGCTGCGCGCCAGCACCACCGCGGGGTCGCTCTACTGGTCGTTGCATACCGCCGATCCCGGCGAGGCCGGCACCGCGGTCACCAACGAGGCCGCCTACACCGGCTATGCACGTGTCGCGGCGGCGCGTTCCGGCTCCGGCTTCACCGTGGCGGGGAATTCGGTATCCCCGCCTGCGAACGTCGACTTCGGCGAATGCACCGCCTCGGCGGGAGGCGCGATCACGCACTTCGGCATCGTCAACACCTCGAGCGGCGCCGGCAAACTGCTCTACAGCGGCACCCTGATGCCGAACGTCACCATGGCGGTGGGCGTGATTCCGCGGATCAAGACGACCAGCACGATCACCGAGGACTGAGGTGGCGCGCAGCACGCACTCCCAGCGCCTCGAACGCTGGCTCGGCGCCGAGCAGGTCAATCGCATCAGCGCGCAGTTCCGCGACTTCTATTACCCGGTGGCGGTGCACGGCGTGCCGGGCAACGTGCGCGTCATGCCGGGCGGCGGCTTCGCGGGCGAGGTGATGGCCGGGGAATACTTCAGCGCCGAGGACCGCGCGGCCGAGGTAATGAAGAAAATCTTGCGCGCGGCCGAGGCGAAAGTGCGCCGCCACCGCGCGCTTGGCACGCTGATCGAACTCATCAGGGCGGGCGACCGGCGCTTGGCCAGCGTGGGGGCGTTCGCCTCCATCGACGCGGTGGTCGCCGCCTACACCGGCGGCAAAGGGCAGGTAATCAATTTTCAGAAAACCGGCGTCGCGGCGAACGCGAAGGGCAATGCGAACGACTTGTGGTCCCGAGCCGGAACCCCGCCCGCGGGCGGCGCCGGATCGGCCGCGCCGGGCGGCGTGGCGCCCACCGTCGCGACCACCGGCGCGCTGACTTTCGCGAACCTCGGCGCGGCGAACTCCGGCCACTACCTCAACTGGTCGCTCTCCGCCTCGGTCATCAACAACTCGCTGCTGCTCTACGATCGCCTCTTCGCCGTCGTGAAGACGATGAACAGCACCGCGACGCAGGCGGTGACGGGCGTGCCGACGCGCTACCAGAACACCGCCGCCGGCAACGTGCAGTACATCGGCGGGAATTTCTGCTTTCCGGCCAACCCGACCACCGTGCTCGCGGCGACCGCGCACAACTGGACCGTGTGCACGTACACCGACCAGGGCGGCGCGGCGGGGACGTTCCCTTCGATGACGGGCGTTTCGGCGTGCGTGGTGGGCGGTGTCGATCTGTCGGTCGGCAACTGGTTCATGTCTCTCGCCGCCGCCGACGTCGGCGTCGGCGCGCTCACGCAGATGCAGTGCTCGGCGCTGGTGGCCACCGGCACGATTGATTTTGTGATCGGTCATCCGATCGCGGTCAACGCCTGCCCTATCGCGAATCTCGCGTGCCTGGACGATGGGCTCTATACCTCGCTCAACCTCACGCCGATCATCGACAGCGCGTGCCTCAGTTTTCTGGAGATGCGCAAGCCCGCGACCACGGCCACGACCTATAGCGGCATCTTGCGGGCGGTGAGCGAATGACCTGGCGCATCGCGCACGGCGGCATCACCGGCAGCCGGCTGGTTGGCAAGACCGTCATCCTGGCCGCGCCCGAGGGCGGGCTGGAACCGGCGGTGCTGCCGGTTGCGGCGGCGGCGGCGGGTGGAATTGTCGAGGCCGACGGCGCATCAGCTGGCGCGGCGACGGTCCTCGGCATTGGCGCCGCCCTTTGGGCGACGCTGGATACCTCGGCGGGCGCCGCCGCTGCTTCGGGCATCGGCGCCGCGGTCTGGGTTTCGGTCGGATCCACCGCTGGCGTTGGGGCGGCGACCGGGGTCGGCGCGATTGTCGGTGCCGGGGTTGCGTCTTCGGCTGGCGTGGCCACGGTCGCGGCGGACAGCGGCGCGTTCTTTGCCGGCGTGGCCGCATCGAGCGGCGTCGCGGCTGCGGGTGCCGACGGAATCGCGCTCAGTACGGGCGTTGCGGATACCGCCGGCGTGGCGCTGCTGGATGGTCTTGGCGCGGCGCTGTGGGCGAGTGTCGCCGCGAGCGACGGGATTGCGTTGGCCAGCACCGATGCGGCGGCGGTTGCAGCGAGCGAAGCGTCCGCTGCCGGCGTTGCCAGCGCCCAGGCCGATGGCGAGAACGCGGCCGGCGGGGCGACGATCATCGAAGCCGAGGCTTCGGCGGCCGGTACCTCCAGCGCGCAGGCCGAGGGCGAGGCGCTTGCGGGTGGCGCGCCGGCGCCGGTGGTGTCGTGGAACCTGCTGCATGTCCTGCTCGCCCTGAAAAAGACCCGGGACGAAGAAGCGGAGCGCAAACGCAAGAAAAAACGCAAGCGCAAGAAGAAGGACGAGCGGGCCGAGCCTGTCGTCATCGAGGCGCAGGCCGAGGCGACGGGCCGCGCTTCGATCCGCGTCCTCGCAGCGCATGTTGCCG
>JBBDMC010000128.1:0-3063 GCA_040878485.1 Bauldia sp.
CGCACCACCGGCTTCTCCGGCCGCGCGTGGTCGCCGTGGTAGATGCGGGGCGCGACGCCCTTCAGCGTCTCGACGGTCGCGGCGAGCCCGCCCATGAACTGGTAGTAGTCGTCGGAATCGAGGATGTCGTGCTCGCGGTTGTCCTGCGCCTGGAACACCGCGTCGGTTGCCGCCAGCCGCTGGGTGAAGTGCCCCCCCGCCGCCTCGCCGGCGCTGCCGCCGCCGTAGGCGAAGCCGCCCCAGGCGAGAAACGCCTTGGCGAGATCGGCCCGGCTCTCCCAGATGCCTTCGTCGATCGGCACCTGCAGGCCCGCCCCGTAGGCGCCGGGTTTGGCGCCGAAGACGCGGGTCGCCGCCAGGCGCGCCGCCGCGCCAGCGGCGAGCCCGGCGGCGGCGAGGGCGCGTTCTGCCTGACGTGCAGCCGCCGCGATCGGGTTCGCCGCATCGTCCTCGTCAAGCCCGGCGACAGCGCGGACCGCCGAGTCGATCAGGTCGATCTGCCCCGGAAAGGCGTCGCGGAACATGCCCGAAATGCGGAGGGTGACGTCGATGCGCGGCCGGTTGAGGTCGGCGAGCCTGACGACGCGGAAGCCGGTCACCCGGCCGCTCGCCGCTTCCCACACCGGCTCGGCACCGATCAGCGCCAGCACCTGGGCGATGTCGTCGCCGCCGGTGCGCATGTTGGAGGTTGCCCACGCCGACATCGCGATCGAACGCGGCCAGACGCCCGTGTCCTGGAAGTAGCGCAGCGCCAGCGCCTCGGCCGCCTGCTTGCCGAGCGCCCAAGCCGCGGCGGTCGGCACGGCGCGGACATCGACCGAGTAGAAGTTGCGTCCCGTAGGCAAGACGTCGGGACGGCCCCTGGTCGGCGCGCCGGACGGACCCGGAGCGACGAAGCGGCCGTCGAGGGCGGTCAGCACGGCGGCGATCTCCCCCCCGCCGCAGGCGTCAAGCGCCGGCGCTAGTTCGGCGGCGATCCAGGACAGGACGGCGCGGCTGCGGGGCATCGCATGTAACGCGCCAAGGCGCTTCAAAGGTGGTCGAGAATTTGCGTCGGAGGCGCCTTCACCGCAACCTGGAAATCCCATCGTCATGGCCGGGCTTGTCCCGGCCATCCACCTCTCTTCTGCGCCGACAATGTTCGCGTGGATGCCCGGGTCGAGCCCGGGCATGACGACGTGTGACGCGTGACAAGCAACGAACTCGCCGGCCAGCGCCTCGATCCGTTCCACCGTGTCGCCATGGCTCCGCCAGAGCGCGGCGGAGAGGTCGGCGAGCGCCGCCGGCCGCGGCCCCGACCAGTCGGCGGCAAGGTCGCAGTCGAGAGGGTCGAAGCCGAGCCCGAGGTCGTCGGCGATGGCGCGCTGAAGCGATCCGTCGGCCGGCCGCCCGCCGGGGCGCGGCACGCGGGCGATGGCGACCAGAGTATCGGCGCGCTGCTGGCCGGTTGGCGAGGAACCGAGGATGTGCAGCCCGTCGCGGATCTGCATCTCCTTCAGCTCGCAGAGATGGGCGTCGAGTGCCACCAGCGCCGCGCCGCCGTCACCGGGTGTCAGGCCGAGGTCGCGGTCGAGGCCGAAGCGCTCGGCGGTCGCCAGAATCTCGTTGGCGAGGTAGTCCCGCCGCCGGCGGTCGGCCGCCGCCGCCAGCGTGTACTCGTCGATCAGCGTCTCGAGTTCGGCAAGCCCGCCGTGGATTTCCGCCCGCGTCATCGGCGGCATGAGATGGTCGACGACAACGGCGCTCGAACGCCGTTTGGCCTGGGAACCCTCCCCTGGATCGTTCACGATGAACGGGTAGACGACGGGGGTTGCGTCCAGCGCCACCTCGGGCCAGCAGCCCTCGGAAAGGCCGAGCGCCTTGCCCGGCAGCCATTCGAGGTTGCCATGCTTGCCCATGTGGACGATGGCGTCGGCCATAAACGTTTTCCGCAACCACAGGTAGAAGGCCAGGTAGTGGTGCGGCGGAACCAGGCCGGGATCGTGATAGGTCGCCTTCGGGTCGATGCCGTAGCCGCGCGCCGGCTGGATGCCGATCGCCAGGTTGCCGAAGCGGTGCACGGCAAGACGGAAGCCGCCGTTGGCGAAGAATGGGTCGTCCTCGGGAGCGCCCCAGCGCTCCGTCAGCGCGGCACGAACCGGCCCCGGCAGCCCATTGAAGAAGGCGAGGTAGGCGCTCAACGACAGTTCAGAATGAGGCGCCCAACCTCCCCCTTGAGGGGAGGTCGAATTCGCCGAGCCGAAGGCGACAGCGAATTCGGGAGGGGGGAATTCTGCGGCCGATGTCGCAAACCCCCTCCCGAAATCAGCATCGCCCGCGCTCGCTGATTTCGACCTCCCCTCAAGGGGGAGGTTCGGCGTCGCGCCTTTTGCAGTCGGCAGCGCGTTCGTTTGCCCGGCCAGAAGCATCTCCATGAGCGCCGCGCCGGTCTCCGGAATACCGCCGACGCCGTAGCCCGCTCCGGCCATCGCCTTCACCAAGCGGATCGTGCTCTCCGGCGTGTCGAGGCCGACGCCATTGCCAATGCGTCCATCGCGGTCGGGATAGTTGGAGAGCACGATGGCAACCCGCCGTCGCGCCGCCGGGGTTTCGGCAAGCCGCACCCAGGCGGCGGCCTGACGGGCGACGAAGCCGACGCGATCGGCGACCGGGAGATAGGTCCTGGCGCGGCCGTGTGCGCTCTCGCCGAGCGGCAGGTCTGCCTTGAACGAGATGGCGCGCGTCAGGACGCGGCCGTCCACCTCCGGCAGCACCACGTTCATGGTCAGGTCGTGCGGGCCGAGCCCACGGGCACTGTCGCGCCAGGCTTCCTCGCTCGATCCGGCGAGCACCACCTGGAGCACTGGCCGGCCCGGGCGGTCGAGGACCGTCCGCGCTCGCTCGGCGCCGAGGCGTGAGACGGCGAAAGCCGTCGTGTTGAGCACGATCGCCGGTGCCGCCGCCGCGAACGCTTCGTCGAGCAGCCGTTCGGACTGGCGCTCCTTGAGGCTGGCGACGAACACCGGCAGCGCGGCGAGCCCTTCGCCGGCGAGCCCGGCGATGAGCGCGTCGATCGGCGCCGGC
>JBBDMC010000128.1:3073-3968 GCA_040878485.1 Bauldia sp.
CGTCGACTCGCCGTGAACCAGCGCGCGATAGAAGACCACCGCCGCCACCGGCCGCCCGGGATCGCGCGTCTCCAGCCAGCGCCGAAGCTCGATCGGCCCCTCGCCTCGAGCGTAGAGGCCGGCGCGCGGCAGGACCACCGGCGGGCCCGGCTCCTCGCCGCCGCCGAGCCAACGGTCGCACCAGGCGAGCCCCCGCCGGCAATTCTCCATCCCCCCCTCGACCAGATAGCGCCACAGCCGACGGCAGTCCTCCGCCGGCACCGTCGAGTAGGCTTCGAGCGTTTCGTCCCACCGGTCGTCGCCGGAGACGGCGATCACTTCGGGGCAGCCGCCGCGGGCAATGGCGCGCAGGCGCTCCAGCCCGTATGGCCAGTACCCGACCCCGCCCATCGCCCGGACGATCACCAGGCGCGCGCCCGAGACGGTCTTGTCCAGGTAGAGATCGACCGACATCGGGTGCCCAAGCTCGCCGAGGTTGGCGAGCCGCAGGCTGGGCGCGCCGCCGCCTCGCTCGGCCGCGGCGCGGGCAAGGGTCGCCAGTTCGCTGTCGGCCGCCGAGAGGACGACGATGTCGCCCGGCGGCTGGCCGAGATCGACCGCCTTGTCGCCGTCGTCGATCCGCCCGGCTTCGGCGGCGAGAAGGTGCATCGGTGGTCTACCCTCCCGCTGTCGTCCCCGCGCCGGCGGGGACCTGGGAACCGCCCAACGCCCTGACGATGGCCGCCCGGTTCATGTCGCGCAGTCCGATCACCACAAGGCCGTCGGCGCCACCTTGGGGCGCGAACCAGGTTTCCACCCGCGGCCCGACCGCCTGGACGACCACCGGCGCCGCCTTGCGGTCGACGCGAGCGTGGCCCTTGATCCTGAGGACACCGGGGATCGCCAGAGCTTCGGC
>JBBDMC010000128.1:3978-4345 GCA_040878485.1 Bauldia sp.
CGAGGCGGCGGCCGGGGCGCTGACCACGAAGCTCGCGAAGTCGTCGTGGTCGTGCGCCTCGCCATCGAGGTCGTGGTGGCTTTCCCGGCCGGTCAGGTCGGCCTCGGCCGCCGCCGTGAGGCCGAGGAGAACCGCCGCCGGGAGACCGCCGCGGGTGGTCGGCATGACGGCGACCCCCGCCCGCGCCGTCTGCCGTACCGTTGCCTCGGTCTCGGCGAGTCCGGCCGCGGAGACGAGATCGGTCTTGCTGATGACGACGAGATCGGCGCACCGAAGCTGGTCCTCGAACAGCTCCTCGATCGGATCGTCGTGGAGGATCGCCGGGTCCGCCGCAAGCGCGGCCCGGGTCGCCGCCGGATCGGGCGCC
>JBBDMC010000128.1:4355-5194 GCA_040878485.1 Bauldia sp.
CCACCGCCGCGGCGTCGACCACCGTCACCACCCCGTCGACGGTCACCCGGTGGCGCACGCTCGGCCACGCGAACGCCCTGACCAGCGGCTGCGGCAGAGCCAGCCCCGAGGTCTCGATGACGATGTGGTCGGGCGGCGGCCGGTGGCCGATCAGTGCCTCGATGGTCGGCAGGAACTGGTCTGCGACCGTGCAGCAGATGCAGCCGTTGGTCAGCTCGACGATCGACGAGGGCCGGCACGCGGCGTCGCCGCAAGCGGCGATCAGCTCGCCGTCGAAGCCGAGATCGCCGAATTCGTTGACGATGACCGCGATCCGCCGGCCGCGTGCGTTGGCGATCAGGCCGCGGATCAGGGTCGTCTTGCCGGCCCCAAGGAAGCCGGTGACGATGGTTGCCGGGATGCGGTGGCCGTTCATCGCGCTACTCCCGTGGCCGCCGGCTTGAGCACCAGCGGCAGGCCGGCGGTGACCAGGACCACCCGGCCGGCGACCTCCGCCACCTGCTGGTTGAGGACGCCCAGCGCGTCGGCGAAGCGCCGGGCGAGCGGGTTGTCGGGAACGATTCCCGAGCCGACCTCGTTGCTGACCAGAACCGCCAGCCCGCCGACGCCGCCAAGCGTCGCGACCAGCCGCCCGGTCTCGGCCTCGACCGACCGTCCGGCGCCCATGAGGTTGCTCAGCCACAGCGTCAGGCAGTCGATGAGAACCGCGGTCTCCGCCCGCGCGGCTGCTTCGAGCGCGCCGGCAAGATCGAGCGGCGCCTCGACCAGCCGCCAGCCGTCGCCGCGGCGGGCGCGATGGGCGGCGATCCGCTCCGCCATCTCGCTGTCGCCGGCAGTGG
>JBBDMC010000129.1:0-5112 GCA_040878485.1 Bauldia sp.
TCTCCGGCTTGCGCACCTCGACGATGTTGATGTGGACCTCCGAGTCGGTCATCGCCGCGACCTTTTTCCTCAACTTCTCGATGTCGGCGCCCTTCTTGCCGATGACGATGCCCGGCCGCGCCGAATGGATGGTCACCCGGCACTTCTTATGCGGCCGCTCGATGACGATCTTGGAGACCGCCGCCTGGCTGAGGTCGCGCATCAACGCCTTGCGGATGGTCATGTCTTCGTGCAGCAGCCGGCCGTATTCGCCCTTGTTGGCAAACCAGCGCGAGTCCCAAGTGCGGTTGACGCCGAGCCTCAGCCCGATCGGGTTGACCTTCTGGCCCATCAGGCTGTCTCCTCGACTTCACGCACCACGATCGTCAGGTGCGAAAACCGTTTGCGGATGCGGCCGACGCGGCCGCGGGCGCGCGGCGTCCAGCGCTTCAGCACCAGCGACTTGCCGACGTGCGCCTCCGCCACCACCAGCGAATCGACATCGAGCTGATGGTTGTTCTCGGCGTTGGCAACCGCCGACTCCAAGGTCTTCTTCACGTCCTGGGCCACCCGTTTGCGGCTGAACGTCAGATCGGCGAGCGCCGCCGCCACCTTCTTGCCGCGGATCATCTGGGCAACCAGGTTGAGCTTCTGCGGCGAGACGCGGATCGTGCTTGTCCGCGCCTTGGCTTCCGTCGCCGTCAGCGGCCGTTCGCGCTTCGGCTTGCCCATGGTCAGACCCTCTTGGCCTTCTTGTCGGCCGAGTGGCCGTGGAAGGTCCTGGTCGGCGAGAACTCGCCGAACTTGTGGCCGACCATGTCCTCGGTGACCAGGACCGGGATGTGCTTGTTGCCGTTGTAGACTCCGAACGTCAGGCCGACGAACTGTGGCAGGATGGTCGAACGCCGGCTCCAAATCTTGATGACGTCGCTGCGGCCGCCGGCGCGCGCCTTGTCGGCCTTCTCGAGCAGATGGCTGTCGATGAACGGACCCTTCCAGATTGAACGCGCCACTTTGGTTTTCTCCGCTACGACTTGCGCGCGTGACGGCTGCGCGCGATGAACTTGTCGGTTCGCTTGTTGTTGCGGGTCTTCTTGCCCTTGGTCGGCTTACCCCATGGCGTCACCGGATGGCGGCCGCCCGACGTGCGCCCCTCGCCGCCGCCGTGCGGATGGTCGATCGGGTTCATGGCGACGCCGCGCACGCTCGGCATGCGGCCCTTCCAACGGTTGCGACCGGCCTTGCCGATGTTGATGTTGGCGTGGTCCGGGTTGGAGACCGCGCCGACGGTGGCGACGCAGTTCTGGTTGACCAGGCGCTGCTCGCCGGAATTGAGCCTCAGGATGGCGTAGCCCTGATCGCGGCCGACGTACTGGGCATAGGTGCCGGCCGAGCGGGCAATCTGGCCCCCGTGGCCAGGCTTCATCTCGACGTTGTGGACGATGGTGCCGACTGGCATGGCGGCGAGCGGCATCGCGTTGCCGGGCTTGACGTCGGCTTGCGCCGATGCGATCACGCTGTCGCCGGCGGCAAGCCGCTGCGGCGCCAGGATGTAGCTGAGCTCACCGTCCTCGTAGCGGATGAGGGCGATGAAGGCGGTGCGGTTCGGATCGTACTCCAGCCGCTCGACCACCGCCGGCATGTCGAGCTTGCGGCGTTTGAAGTCGATGCGCCGGTAGGCGCGCTTGTGCCCGCCGCCGCGCCAGCGCACCGTGACGCGCCCGGCGTTGTTGCGGGCGCCGGTCGAATGCTTGCCTTCGACCAGCCCCTTGACCGGCTTGCCGCGGTGGAGCTCGGAACGATCGACGAGCACAAGCTGACGCCGGCTGGGCGTGGTTGGCTGGTAGGTCTTGAGTGCCATGGCTTCGACCCGAACCCTCTCAGAGACCCGTCGTCACGTCGATCATCTGGCCCGCCTCCAGCGTGACGATGGCACGCTTGCTGTCGGCCTGGCGGCCGGCGATGCCGCGGAAACGCTTCGACTTACCCTTGCGGATCAAGGTGTTGACGCCTTTGACCTTAACCTTGAACAGCGCCTCGACCGCCGCCTTGATCTGTCGCTTGGTGGCGTCCGGCGCAACCGCGAAGACGACCTTGCTGTGCTCCGACGCGGCGGTGGATTTCTCGGTGATGACCGGCCGGCGGATCACGTCATAGTGCGAACTCGGCGTCATTTGAACCGCTCCGTCAGCGCGTTCACCGCCGCCTTGGTCAGCACCAGCGTCTCGCGGCGCAGGATGTCGTAGACGTTGATGCCCTGAACCGGCACAACGTCGATCGACGGGATGTTGCGGACAGCAAGCGCGAACTTTGCCTCGACTTCGGCGCCATCGACGATCAGCGCGTTGGTCAGGCCGAGCTTGGCGAAATGCTTCGCCAGCGCCTTCGCCTTAGCCTCCTTGACGTTGGCATCGGCGATAACGATCAACTTGTCGCCGCGCGCCTTGTCGGACAGTGCGTGCTTGAGCGCCAGTGCCCTCACCTTCTTGGGCAGGTCGTGCGCGTGACTTCTGACCACCGGCCCGAACGCCCTGCCGCCGCCGCGGAACTGCGGGGCGGACTTGGCGCCGTGACGGGCGCGGCCGGTGCCCTTCTGCTTGTACATCTTGGCCGTCGTCGCGCTGATCTCGCCGCGGGTCTTGGTCTTGTGGGTGCCAGTCTGTCGGCGGGAGAGCTGGTAACGGACCATGCGTTGGAGAATGTCGGGGCGTGGCTCCAAACCGAAAATCTCGTCCGCTAGCGTAATCGAGCCGCTGGCCTTGCCGTCGAGCGTGGTGACCTTGCGATCCATCACTCGGCCTCGTTCGCTGCCGGCTGAGCGGGCGCCATCGCCGGGGCCGCAGTCGCGGCCGGCATCTTGAAGGCGCCCGGCATCGGCACCCCGTCGGGCAGCGCCCGTTTGACCGCGTCGCGCACCAGAATCCACCCGCCCTTGGCTCCGGGCACCGCCCCCGCGACCATGATCAGCCCGCGTTCGACGTCGGTCCTGACGATCTTGAGGTTCTGGGTGGTGACCCGCACGTCGCCCATGTGCCCGGCCATCTTCTTGCCCTTGAACACCTTGCCGGGGTCCTGCCGCTGGCCGGTCGAGCCGTGCGTGCGGTGGCTGACCGAGTTGCCGTGCGTGGCGCGACCGCCGCTGAAGTGGTGGCGCTTGATGACACCCTGAAAGCCCCGGCCGATCGACGTGCCGGTAACATCGACGAACTGACCGATGACGAAGTGATCGGCGGTGATCTCGGCGCCGACGTCGATCAGGTTGTCGGGGCTCACTCGGAACTCGGCGACCTTGCGCTTCGGCTCGACCGACGCTCTGGCGAAGTGGCCACGCAGCGCCTTGCCGAGGCTCTTGACCTTGCGATTGCCGACGCCGAGCTGGAGGGCAGTGTAGCCGTTCTTGTCCTGGGTGCGCTGGGCGACCACCTGGCACTTCTCGACCTTCAGCACCGTCACCGGCACGTGTTCCCCGGCCTCGGTGAACAGGCGTGTCATGCCGAGCTTCTGTGCGATCACTCCGGAACGCATGGCTTGGTCTCGCTTTCCAGCCCGTCCGCTAGAGCTTGATCTCGACGTCGACACCGGCGGCGAGATCGA
This sequence comes from Bauldia sp., assembly GCA_040878485.1. GTDB lineage: Bacteria > Pseudomonadota > Alphaproteobacteria > Rhizobiales > Kaistiaceae > JBBDMC01. The sequence continues at coordinate 3,574 of JBBDMC010000129.1, forward strand.
GCTTCATCAGCGCATCCACCGTCTGCGGCGTCGGGTCGACGATATCGAGAAGCCGCTTGTGGGTCCGCATCTCGAACTGCTCGCGGCTCTTCTTGTCGATGTGCGGCGAGCGGTTGACCGTGAACTTCTCGATCCGCGTCGGCAGCGGCACCGGCCCGCGCACCCGCGCCCCGGTACGCTTGGCCGTGTTGACGATTTCACGGGTCGACGCGTCAAGGATGCGATGGTCGAACGCCTTGAGGCGGATGCGGATGTTTTGGCCGTTCATGGCAATCAGAGGACGGACGACGGAGAACGGACGACAACTTGCTGCGTCCGTGCGATCAGCGTCTCGGCCCTTCTCTCTCCTCTTCCTGTCCTCTGTTGTCCGTCGCCTGCCGTCCGATCAGTCGTCCGCCTACTTCAGGATCTTCGACACCACGCCCGAGCCGACCGTGCGGCCGCCCTCGCGGATGGCGAAGCGCAGCTTCTCCTCCATGGCGATCGGCACGATCAGCGTCACCTCCATCGACACATTGTCGCCGGGCATGACCATCTCGGTACCGGCCGGCAGCTCGACGACGCCGGTCACGTCGGTGGTGCGGAAGTAGAACTGCGGGCGGTAGTTGGTGAAGAACGGCGTGTGGCGGCCGCCTTCCTCCTTGGTCAGGATATAGGCCTCGGCCTGGAACACGGTGTGCGGCGTCACCGAGCCCGGTTTGCACAGCACCTGGCCGCGCTCGACGCCGTCGCGGTCGATGCCGCGCAACAGAGCGCCGATGTTGTCGCCGGCCTGCCCCTGGTCGAGCAGCTTGCGGAACATCTCGACCCCGGTGACCACCGTCTTGGTGGTATCGCGGATGCCGACGATCTCGACCTCATCGCCGACCTTGACGATCCCGCGCTCGACGCGGCCGGTCACCACCGTGCCACGGCCGGAGATCGTGAATACGTCCTCGATCGGCATCAGGAAGGGCTTGTCGATCGGGCGGTCGGGCTGCGGGATAAAGCTGTCGACGGCATCCATCAGCTTGAGGACCGAGTCGTGGCCGAGGTCCTTGTTCGTGCCTTCCAGCGCCGCCAGCGCCGAGCCGCGGATCATCGGCGTCTCGTCGCCGGGGAACTCATACTTGGTGAGCAGCTCACGCACCTCAAGCTCGACCAGGTCGAGCAGCTCGGGGTCGTCGACCATGTCGCACTTGTTGAGGTAGACCACCAGCGCCGGCACGCCGACCTGGCGGGCGAGCAGGATGTGCTCGCGGGTCTGCGGCATCGGCCCGTCGGCGGCCGACACCACCAGGATAGCGCCGTCCATCTGCGCCGCCCCGGTGATCATGTTCTTCACGTAGTCGGCATGGCCCGGGCAGTCGACGTGGGCGTAGTGGCGGTTGTCGGTCTCGTATTCGACGTGCGCCGTGTTGATAGTGATGCCGCGGGCTTTTTCCTCGGGCGCCGCGTCGATCTTGTCGTAGGCGACGAAAGTGGCCTTGCCGGTTTCCGCCAGTACCTTGGTGATCGCCGCCGTCAGCGTCGTCTTGCCGTGATCGACATGGCCGATCG
>JBBDMC010000130.1:0-5112 GCA_040878485.1 Bauldia sp.
CTCCTCGGCGAGCGGCCGGTCGATGTGCTCGCCTGGGAATCCTTTGGCCTCGGCTGGGTGACCGACGTGATCAAGCAGCTCAAGGTCAAGGGCGCGCGCGCCATCACCGCCGACTACGGCAAGCTCCCCGACCTCGGCCAGGCCGATTTCAGCCGCGATGTCGTCTTCGCGTGGAACGGCACCACCTCGGGTGTGCGGGTGCCGGACGGCGAGTGGATCGCGGCCGACCGGCAAGGGCTGACGATCTGCGACGCGACCTCGGCGGCGTTCGCCCAAGACCTGCCGTTCGACAAGCTCGACGTGACCACCTTCTCCTGGCAGAAGGCGCTCGGCGGCGAGGCGGCGCACGGCATGATCATCCTCGGCCCGCGCGCGGTGGCGCGGCTGGAAAGCTACACGCCGCCGTGGCCGCTGCCGAAAATCTTCCGCCTGACCAAGGGCGGCAAGCTGATCGAGGCGATCTTTGCCGGCGAGACCATCAACACGCCGTCGATGCTGTGCGTCGAGGACTACCTCGACGCCCTCGCCTGGGCGAAATCGGTCGGCGGGCTCGCCGGGCTGAGGGCACGGGCCGACAGCAACTTCAAGGTGCTCGCCGATTGGGTCGAGCGGACGCGGTGGATTTCCTTCTTCGCCGAGGATCCGGCGACGCGCTCGAACACGTCGGTCTGCCTCAAGATCGTCGATGCCGACGTGATCAAGCTCGATCCGGCGGCGCAGGCGACCTTCCTGCTGTCGATCTCGGCGCGGCTCGACGGGGAGGGCGTCGCCCACGACATCAACTTCCATCGCGACGCGCCGCCGCATTTCCGCATCTGGGCGGGGGCGACGATCGAGATGGCCGATCTCGCCATCCTGACGGCGTGGCTGGAATGGGCCTATGCCATCGAAAAAGCGGTGCTGAAGAAGGCGGCGTGAATCGCGATGGCGGTCATGCCCGGGCGGGTCCCCGCAGCGACGCCAACACCGACCGTGAAGAAGACGTGACTGGCCCGGACGCGCCCGGCCGCCACGGAAGAGAGGAGTTCCATGACCTCCCCCCGCGTTCTCGTTTCCGACCGGCTGTCCAAGACCGCCGTCCAGGTGTTCAAGGATCGCGGCATCGCGGTCGACTACCAGCCCGATCTCGGCAAGGACAAGGAGAAGCTCACCGCGGTCATCGGCGAATACGACGGCTTGGCGATTCGTTCGGTGACCAAGGCGAGCGGGAAACTGATCGACGCGGCGACCAAGCTCAGGGTCATCGGCCGTGCCGGGATCGGTGTCGACAACGTCGACCTGGCGGCGGCGACCAAACGCGGCATCATCGTCATGAACACGCCGTTCGGCAATTCGATCACCACCGCCGAGCACGCCATCGCCATGATGTTCGCGGTCGCCCGGCAGCTGCCGGCGGCCGACGCCTCGACCCAGGCCGGCAAGTGGGAGAAGACCCGCTTCATGGGGGTCGAGATCACCGGCAAGACGCTCGGCATCATCGGCTGCGGCAACATCGGCTCGATCGTCGCCGACCGGGCGATCGGGCTGAAGATGAAAGTGATTGCCTACGATCCGTTCCTGTCGGAGGAGCGGGCGCTCCAGCTCGGCGTCGAGCGGGTCGATCTCGACGAGCTCTTCCGCCGCGCCGACGTCATCACCCTCCACACGCCGCTGACCGACAAGACCAAAAGCATCATCGACGCGGCGGCGATCGCCAGGATGAAGGACGGGGTGAGGATCATCAATTGCGCCAGGGGCGGCCTGGTGGTCGAGGAGGACCTGGCGGCGGCGCTGAAATCCGGCAAGGTGGCCGGCGCCGGGGTCGACGTGTTCGTCAGCGAGCCGGCCAACGCGAGCCCGCTGTTCGGCCTCGCCAACGTGGTGTGCACGCCGCATCTCGGCGCGGCCACCTCGGAGGCGCAGGAGAACGTCGCTATCCAGATCGCCGAGCAGATGGCGGACTACCTGATCCACGGCGCCGTCGCCAACGCGCTCAACATGCCATCGATCTCGGCGGAAGAGGCGCCGCGGCTGAGGCCCTTCGTCCGCCTGGCCGAGAACCTCGGTTCCTTCGCCGGGCAGCTCACCGAGACCACGATCCTTGGCGTCACCGTCGAGTACGCCGGCGACGTCGCCGAGATGAACACCAAGGCGCTGACCTCGGCGCTGCTCGCCGGTCTCCTGCGCCCGATGCTGACCGAGGTCAACATGGTCAACGCGCCGCTGGTGGCGCGCGACCGCGGCATGGCGGTTGACGAGGTGCGCCAGTCGCAGCGCGGCGCCTACGAAACCTACATTCGCCTGACGGTCAGAACCGAGCGGCAGGAGCGCTCGGTCGCCGGCACGGTGTTCTCCGACGGCAAGCCGAGGATCATCCAGATCAAGGGCATCAATCTCGACGCAAGCTTCGGCCCGCACATGCTCTATGTCACCAACAAGGACCGGCCTGGCTTCATCGGGCGGCTGGGGACGCTGCTCGGCAACGAAAAGGTCAACATCGCCAACTTCAATCTTGGCCGCGCCGCACCCGGCGACGACGCCATTTCGCTGATCGAAGTGGACGAGCCGATCGGCGAGGCGGTGCTCGGCCGTGTGGCGGCGCTGGAGGGCGTCGTCCAGGCCAAGCGGCTGAGGTTCTAGCGTTCCCGCGGCGCATCCCGTTTGGCCACCCAGGGGGTCTGATGTCCAGCCTCGGCGACGGACTTGCGGGCAACGGCGACGCGCGCCCAGCGGTTCCGAGCGTGATGCTCTTAGTCGGGGCGATCCTGGCGCTCACGGCCGTGCGGCTGGTCGGCCAGCATTTCTCCGTGGTCGATATCGACGTCGATGAGGCGCAGTATTGGGAGTGGTCGCGCGCCCTTGCTTTCGGCTACTTCTCGAAGCCGCCATTGATCGCCTGGCTCGGTGCGGCGAGCGATCTGGTTTGCGGCGATGGGATCGCCTGTATTCGCGCGCCGGCGCCGCTCTTCTATGCCGCCACCAGCCTGCTGGTCTACGCCACGGCGCGGGAGGTTTACGGCGGCACCGCGGCCTTCTGGGCAGGGCTGGCGGTGGCGACGGCGCCAGGCGTCTCGTTCTCGGCGCGAATCATGTCGACCGACGTGCCGCTGCTCTTCTTCTGGGCGTTGGCGCTGGTCGCCTATGTGAAGCTCATGGGCCGCGGCGGCTGGACGTGGGCGGTCGTGCTGGCGACCGCGTTCGGCCTCGGGCTGCTGACCAAGTACGCGATGGCTTATTTCGTCCTCGGCGTCCTAGTTGCCGCCGCGGTCAGCAACGAGGCGCGGGCGCTTCTCGCCAGCCCGCGGCTGTGGCTGGGCCTCGCCGCGGGGGCGGCGATGCTGGCGCCCAACATCTTCTGGAACGTCGACCATGGCTTCGTCACCGCGGGGGCGACAGCCGGGTATGTCGGCAGAAGCGGGCCGGGAATCCACTTCTTCAAGGCGATCGAATTCCTTGCCGCTCAATTGGCGCTGGCCGGTCCAATTGTCTTCGGCACCCTCGTCATCCTGTTCGTCCGGTTTGGCGCCCGCGATCTCAGCGGCGACGACCGCGTGATGCTCGCCTTCGCGCTGCCGCCGTTGCTTCTGGTCACCGTGGGCGCCCTCTACAGCGGCCGCGCCAACGCCAATTGGGCCGCCGCAGCGCTGATCTCGGCGATGGTGGTGACGAGCGCCTTTCTCGTGCGTGGCCGGTGGTGGCGCGTGCTGACGGCGAGCGTCGCCATCGGCATGGCGGTCCAGGCGATGCTGCTTCTCGCCGATGCGTTCGCCGATCGGGTGACGATTCCCGCGTTCGCCCAAGACGTCGACCTGTACCAACCCGCGCTGGGGTGGCGGCAGCTTGGCGACAAGGTCGGCGAGCTCGCCGAGGGGAGCGGCGCGGCCTCGATCGCGGCCGAGGGGCGAGGCGAGGTCTCGACGCTGATCTACTACCGCCGATTCGATCGGCGCCCGATCTTCGTCTGGTTGGGCAACGATCGGCCGACCAACCATTTCGAGTTGACGCGCCCGCTGAACGCAGCGGCGCCGGAGCCGATCCTGTTCTTGTCGCGGTGCCAGGCGGCCGACCGGCTGCGACGCGATTTTGCCGCGGTCACCGACCTTGGACCCGTCACCACCGCGACCGGCCCTAACTCGTTGCGATCGTATCGCGCCTTCCTGCTTGGCGGGAGACGCGACGGTATCGGACCACTCGCGCCCTGCGGCTGATCGCCGAGTGCACCAGACCTCGGATGCGGCTATAGTCCGGCCCGATCGAGACAAGGCGCGGCCGGAGTCCATTCCGGCCGCGCTTCGCCGTGTGCACGGCGCGTCGAGGAACACCGCCAACATGGCCAATGTGGTCGTCGTCGGAGCGCAATGGGGCGACGAGGGCAAGGGCAAGATCGTCGACTGGCTGTCGGAGCGGGCCGACATCGTCGTGCGATTCCAGGGCGGCCACAACGCCGGCCACACGCTGGTCATCGACGGGGTGAGCTACAAGCTCAGCCTGCTGCCGTTGGGGGTGGTCAGGCCGGGCAAGCTGTCGATCATCGGCAACGGCGTCGTCGTCGATCCGTGGGCCTTCGTCGAGGAGGTCGACCGCCTCAGAGAGCGGGGCATCGGCGTCACGCCGGATAACCTGCTGCTGGCCGAGAACGCCGCCCTGATCCTGCCGCTTCACCGCGAACTCGATGTCTCGCGCGAAACGTCGGACGGCCGCCACGCGTTGGGAACCACCCGGCGCGGCATCGGTCCGGCCTACGAAGACAAGGTCGGGCGGCGGGCGCTCAGGGTCGTCGATCTCGCCGACCGCCAGGCGCTGCCGGCCAAGGTGGACAGGCTTCTGGCCCATCACAATGCGCTGAGGCGCGGGCTCGGCGCGGATGAGATCGCCGCCGACGGCCTCATCGCCGAACTGGTCGAAATCGCGCCCAAGGTCCTGCCGTTCGCCGGCTCGTCGTGGCAGCGGCTCGACGCGGCGCGCCGCGCCGGCAAGCGCGTCCTGTTCGAAGGGGCGCAGGGCGGGCTGCTCGACGTCGATCACGGCACCTATCCGTTCGTCACCTCGTCGAACACGGTCGCTGGCCAGGCCGCGACCGGCTCCGGCCACGGCCCGCGGGCGATCGACTACGTGCTGGGGATAGCCAAGGCC
>JBBDMC010000131.1:0-19411 GCA_040878485.1 Bauldia sp.
CTTCGTCTTCACCATGCTGGCGCTTGCCCAGTACTGGAACCTGCTTGCCGGCTATGCCGGGCTGGTCTCGGTCGGCCAACAAGCCTTCGTTGGCCTCGGCGGCTATGCGCTGTTTGCCGCCACGCTGGTCGCCGGCCTCAACCCCCTCGTCGCCATCCCAATCGGAGGGATCGTCGCGGCGCTCCTGGCGGTGCCGACCGCGTTCGTGGTCTTCCGCCTGCGCGGCGCCTACTTTGCCATCGGTACCTGGGTCGCCGCGGAGGTCTATCGCCTGGTGCTGGCGCAGGTGAAGCAGCTCGGCGGCGGCACCGGAACGTCGCTCGGACCGGAGATCACCAACGCCATGGCCGGGTTGAAGTGGATCGCTCAGACATTCGATGTGAGGACGCCGGTCGCGCGCGACATCGCCGTCTACTGGCTTGCGCTGGTGCTGCTTCTGGCGACGCTGGGGGCGACCTATCTACTGCTGCGTTCGCGCCGCGGCCTGGCGCTGGCGGCGATCCGCGACTCGGAGGCCGCTGCCGTGAGCCTCGGCGTCGACAGCTTTCGCGTCAAACTCACCGTCTACGTCCTCGCCGCCTTCGGCACCGGCATGGTCGGCGCGCTGATCTATCTCCAGAAGGCGCGCATTTCGCCCGACGCCGCCTTCTCGGTCGTCGACTGGACCGCGTACGTGATCTTCATCGTCGTGATCGGCGGCATCGGGACGTTGGAAGGCCCGATCGTCGGTGCGCTGGTCCTCTTCTTCCTCCAGGATTATCTCGCCACCCTCGGCGCTTGGTATCTAATCATCCTCGGTGCGCTCGCCGCCGCAGTGATGCTGGTCGCGCCCCGCGGTCTGTGGGGCCTCGTCGCCGACCGCTTCGATTGGCAGCTTTTTCCGGTTCGCCGGCGGTTTGAGCGGTGAACACGGGCACCCAAGCACGGTAGGGAGGCTTCATCGTATTTGGCGTTCACAGTGTACCGCTGGAAAGAGTGCGCACAGCACCGATCCGGTGACGATACGACTCAGGCCGCCTGCCAGCCCGACCGGATGTGCCGGTAGCCGTCGCGGTAGACCGCCTCGGGGCTCTCGGCGAAGTCGCGCCAGGCGCGGGTCGCGGCGGCCAGCGCCGGCAACTCGCGCCCGAACGCCTCGATGGTCAGCCAGCCGTCATAGCCGGACTTCTTGATGGCGGCGAAGGTGGCCGCCCAGGGCACGTGACCGCGCCCGGGAACGCCGCGGTCGTTTTCGGCGATGTGGACGTGCACCACGTGCGCCGCGTTTCGCGTGTAGGCGGCGACCGGGTCGCTCTCCTCGATGTTGGCGTGGAAGGTGTCGTACAGCGCCTTGATGTTCGGGTGCTCGACCGAGGCGACGTGCGCCGCGAGATCGTCCATGGTGTTGACGACGTAGGCCTCGAAGCGGTTTACCGCCTCGACCGCCACCGTGACACCGTTTTCCCCGGCGTAGCCGCCAACCTTGCGGTGGACGTCGCGACAGCGTTGGCGCTCGGCATCGCTCGGTCCCTTGCCCGAAAAGTGGCCGAGAGGCTGGGTGACGGGGCCGGCGAGCTGAGCGGCGCCGACGGCAACCGTGCAGTCGATCGCCCAGCGAAGGCGGTCGACCGCCGCCTGGCGGACGGTTCTGTCCGGCGAGACCGGGTTCCGCTTGACGTCGGGGATCACCGTGACCGCGGTGCGCTCGAGGCCGATGTCGTCGAGCATCGTGCCGAGCTGCACATAGTCCCTCGGCCTGCCCTCGAATATGGGGATCTCGACGCCGTCGTAACCGGTGTTCTTGATGTCGGCGAGGATTCGGCGATGTTTCGCGGTAACTCGGGTCGCCCAGAGAAGCATGCATAACCCGATCTTCATCAAAGCGCCCTCCCTCAACCGCCCGCCGCCATGTCGTGACGGGTGCGGTTGAGCCCCGTCTCGGCGTCGAAGCCTTGCACCTTGTCCTGGTTCCAAGCGAACCTGACTGAGTCCTCTACCGCCACCGGCGACATCGCCGGAACGGTGGCCTTGAACAGGCAGTCGCCGGCCCTTAGCGTGACGATCTTCTCGACCCCGTGGTTCTCGACGTGGTGGACCCGCGCCGCGGCGACTCCCTCGCCGCCGAGGCGCACGTCCTCGGCGCGAATGCCGACGATCAGCGGCCCGTCGTTCAGCATCAGCCGGCGCCGTCCGGCGTCGTCGAGCGGCAGCGCGAAGGCGCCGGGGACGGCGATCCGGCCGCCACTGAGCTCGCCCTTGATGAGGTTCATCGCCGGCGTGCCGACGAAGGCAGCGACGAAGGTGTCGTGCGGCGCGCCATAGATCTCGCCGGGGGTGCCGACCTGGATGATGCGGCCGTGATTGAGGACGCCAACCTTGTCGCCCATCGACATCGCCTCGATCTGGTCATGGGTGACGAAGAGAAACGTGGCGCGCAGGCGCATCTGCAGGTCCTTCAGCTCCGACCTCAGTGCCTCCCGAAGCTTGGCGTCGAGGTTGGAAAGCGGCTCGTCCATCAAGAACACGCGCGGCTCGCGCACGATCGCCCGGCCGATCGAGACGCGCTGCATCTCGCCACCCGACAGCTTGTCGGTCTTGCGGTCGAGGAGATGCTCGATCCTCAGCATCCGGGCGGCGCCGGCGATGCGCCGGTCGATCTCGGCCGGGCCGTAGCGATGGACCTTCGACTTCAGGGGAAAGGCGAGGTTCTGGCGGACAGTGTAGCGCGGGTAGAGCGAGTAGTACTGGAACACCATGGCGACATCGCGCTCGGCGACGCTCCAGTCGCCAACGTTCTTGCCGCCGATCGCGATCTCGCCTTCGTCCGGCTTCTCCAGCCCGGCGATCAGGCGCAGCGTCGTCGTCTTGCCGGCGCCGGTCGGCCCGAGCAGGACGAAGAACTCGCCGTCGGCGATGTCGAGCGACAGGGCGTCGACGGCGGCGTGGCGGCCGAAGCGCTTGGTGACCCCGTCGAGGCCGACACCCGCCATGCTACCGCTCCAGCCGCCGGTCGAGCGCCTCGCCGGTGCGGGCGCTGAAGAAATGGGTCTGCGCCTCGTCGAGCCGCGCCCACACCCGTTCGCCCGCCCTGGCGTAGCCGCTCGGCGTGCGGGCACGCAGGAACTGGCCGCCGACTTTGAGGTCGACGATGTCGTAGGCGCCGAGCGGCTCGACGATGTGCGCCTCGACCGGGATATAGCCGGCGCTCTGCTGGCGGGTCACCAGCACCCCCTCAGGCCGGACGCCGAGCATGATCTCCCGATCGGTTGTGGCAAGCGCCGCGACCCGCCGCTCAAGCTCGCCGGCAAACTCGAACGCCGCGTCGCCGTCGCCGATCATCACCCTGGTGACGCCGGCCTCCGGCGCGATACTGGCCTTGGTGACGTTCATCACCGGGCTGCCGACGAATTGGGCGACGAACAGGTTGGCGGGGTGCTGGTAGACGTCATCGGGCGTGCCGACCTGCTGCAGGACACCCTCGTTCATGATGGCGATACGGTCGGCCAGCGCCATCGCCTCGACCTGGTCGTGGGTGACGTAGACGGTGGTCGATTCGTTCTCGAGATGCAGGCGTTTCAGTTCGGTGCGCATGTCCTCGCGCAGTTTCGCGTCGAGCGCGCCGATCGGCTCGTCCATCAGCATCGCCTTCGGCCGGCGGACAAGCGCGCGGCCGATCGCCACCCGCTGCATGTCGCCACCGGAAAGCGCCGACGGGCGCCGCTTGAGCAGATGCTCGATCCTCAGCGACCGTGCCACCTCTCCGACCCGGGCATCGACCATGGCCGCGCTCTCGCGCGTGGCCCTCAGCGGGAAGGCGATGTTCTCGTACGCGGTCAGGTGCGGATAGAGGGCGAAAAGCTGGAAGACGAAGGCGATGTCGCGGTCGCCGGCCTGAAGTGTCTGGACCTTCTTGCTCTCAATCAGGATGTCGCCGGCATCGATCTCCTCCAGCCCGGCGATGGCGCGCAGCGTCGTCGTCTTGCCGCAACCCGACGGCCCGAGCAGGACGACGAACTCCTTGTGGGCGATCGTAAGGTTGAGCTTCCGGATGACGTAGTTGTCGCCGAAATACTTCTCGATGTCCTTGAGGACGATGGCCGCCATCGGGATCGGATCACTCTTCGTCCGGATCGGGCTTGATGTGTGAGAAAATGATGAAACCCGCCAGTCCGACCAGGGTTGTCGTAATGCCATACTGGTGCAGCCACAGACTCCACGGCTGCACCAGGCAGACGATGCCGACGATCATCGCCCACTGCGACAACGGCTCCAGATACCAGGCGCTGACCTCCTTGAAGCTCATCAGTGGCCGCCCCCGCCAGCGGCGCTCACTTGCGGATCGCCCCGAAGGTCACGCCGCGCAATAGGTGGTTGCGCAGCGCGAAGGTGAAGATGGCGACTGGTAGCAAAAACAGGAACGTTCCGGCGCCGATCGCCGTCCAGTCGGTGATGCCAGATCCGATCTGCGCCGGAATGAAAGGCGGCGCCGTCTGCGCGCGCCGGTTGGTCATGATCAGAGCGAAGGCGTATTCGTTCCAGGCGGTGATGAAGCAGAACACCGCGGTGGCGGCGATCCCCGTCGTTGCTTCGGGCAGCACGATCCTAAAGAAGGCCTGCATGCGCGTGTAGCCGTCGACCAGCGCCGCCTCCTCGTACTCCTTCGGAATCTCATCGATGAAGCCCTTCATCAGCCACACCGAGAACGACAGGTTGAACGCGGTGTAGAGGATGATCAGGCCGATATGGGTGTCATTGAAGCCGACCTCGCGATACATCAGGTACATAGGGATGGCGACGACCACCGGCGGCAGCATGCGCGTCGACAATATGAAGAAGAGGAGGTCGCCCTCCCCGGCCATTGTGAACCGCGAGAAGCCATAGGCGGTGATCGTCCCCATCGACACGGCGAGCAGCGTGCTGATCACGGCGATGATCAGGCTGTTCATGAAGCGGTTCGGGTACTGCGACAGCTGGATGCTGACGCCCACTTTCAGGATGCGCTCACCGCCGTCATAGATGCGCTTCTCCCACCACGACGCCGCTTCGTAGGCGGCAGGATCATAAGGCTTGGTGAGCTGCACCCGCTTGGTGAACAGCTTGATGAAGGGGGTGATCTCCGGCGTGAAGAAGACTGTCGGCGGCACGGATGTGGCAACGCTCCGCGGCTTGAAGGCGGTCGAGCCGATCCAGTAGATCGGCGCCAGGAAGATCAGCGTGACCACCAGCACCGCGGCGATGGCGACGCGGTTCAGGGCTTTGTGGTGCGGCGCCCGGACAACGGCCACCTCAGCGCTCCTTCACCTTGTTCAGGTACTTGACGTAGATGTTGGTGATCGCCAAGACGACGATCAGAACGATATAGGCGAGGGCCGACGAGCGGCCGGTCTGCCACTCCTGGAAGGCCATCTTGTACAGCCGGACGGCAATGGTCTCGGTACTTGCCTGGCCGCTCATGATGAAGGGCAAGTCAAAGGTTTTGAATGCCTCCATGGTCCGGAAGATCAGCGCGATGAGAAGGAGCGGCGCGACCAGGGGCAGCGTGATCCGCGTGAAGGTGTACCAGGCGCCGGCCCGGTCGATGGCCGCCGCCTCGTAAAGATGCTGCGGGACTGCTGACAGCCCGGCGAGCGATAGGAGCATCACGAACGGCGCCCACATCCAGATGTCGGTGATGGCGATCGCGTAGAGTGCGTGGTCGGGATTAGACAGCCAGTCAAACTTGCCGAGGCCGAGTGCGTAGTTGATCGGTCCCCAGGACGGGTCGTAAAGCAGCTTCCAGAACAGCCCGACGACCGCGGCCGACAACATCATCGGCAGGAGGAGCAGGGTCGTGACCAGTCCCTTGAGCGGGAAGGCGCGGTTAAGGAGGAGCGCGATGCCGAAGCCGACAATCATCTGCCCGCTCACCGAGACGACCACGTATTTGGCCGTGACAGTGAAATTGCGCCAGACGTTCGGATCGGAAAGCAGATCGCGATAGTTCTGCAGACCGACGAAGACTGCTGGCTTGTTCAGCGAGGCGCGGAACTCGGTGAAGGAATAGCCGAGAGAATAGATCAGCGGAAAAATGTTGAAGACGATCAGGAAGGCGATCGTCGGGATGATGAACAGGTTGCGGATGGCGAGATCGCTCCACCCGCGCGCGGCGGCCCGCGAACCGGAATCGAGCGTCGCAAGGACTGCCAAAACCCTCTCCCCGACCGATCTCGTCCTGTCATTGTCGTCGGACCGGAGGGGATGCCCCTCCGGTCCTTGTCAAGCCGCGGCGACTACTGGCGGCCTTATTTCTTCAACGTCGCGTTCCAGTCCGCGGCCAGACCGTCGAGCGCTTCCTTGGCCGTGCCCTGACCGGCGGTGACATAGGGATGAATACGGTCATTCATCTGAAACAGCAGGTCGGCAAACGAGGGCACCGCCCAGAAATCCTTCACGATCTGCATCGACTGGTAGAAGGCCTCGTTGTACGGCGTGGCCTTGCGGAACTCCTCCGACGAAAGAACCGCGGCATGGTTGGTGTAGCCACCAAGGTCGGCCCACTTCTTCTGCACGTCCTCGCGGCTGAACCACTCGAGGAACTTGAAGGCCTCATCCTGCTTCTTCGAGTAGGTGACAATCGACAGGCCCTGACCACCGAGCGCCGCATGCTGCTTGCCGGTCGGGCCGGGGGGGTTGGCGAAGTAGCCGGTGACGTCGGCATAAGGGTTGGTCGCCTTGTTGGCGAGCGCCGGGAAGAACGCGAAGTAGTTCATGCTCATCGCCACCAGACCCTCGGTGAACGCCTGGTTGTTCTCCAGGAAGAACGCCTGGCCCCAGTTCGGCGGCGTGAACGTGTAAAGCTCCCGATACAACTCGAGGGCTTCGACGTTCTGCGGCGAGTTGATGATGCCGTCGACCTGACCGGTCGCGTAGTCGCCGAGGTCGCCACCGTAGGTGAAGATCGTCTGCTCGACGCCCATTGCTAGAGCGTCATAGGAGGTCTGCGTGTAGAGCGCGAGGCCGTAGCGGTTCTGATCGGGGCGATAGAAGAACTCGGCGATGTCTCGCAACTGCTTGTAGTCCTTCGGCACGCCGAGGTCGTAGCCGTACTTCGCCTTGAAATCGGCCATTTCCTTCGGATCCTCGAACCAATCCTTGCGATAGGACCAGCCGTTGGCGTCGCCCTCGACCGGAACCGCCCACAACTTGCCACCATACTCGGCATAGTACTTGACGGTAGCGGGCACGAAGATCTCGTTGAGCTTGTTCTTCTCGAAGAACGGGGTCAGATCGACGTAGTGACCGCCGGTCGAGCCGGCGCCGAGCCACTGCGAGTCGCCGACAACCATATCGTAAGCGTCGCCCTTGGCGTTGAGCTCGGCGAAGGTCTTGGTCTGGAAGTCGGACCACGGCGTGGTCTGCACGGTGACGGTGACGCCGGTCTCCGCCGTATAGATGTTGGCGAGTTCCTGCAGGTAGTTGGCGGGATCCCATTCCGCCCAGAAGATCGTAAGTTCTTCGGCGGAAGCGATCGCCGGTAAGGAGGCGAAGGCGAACGCCGCGCCCGCCAGCAGTCCAGTCCAGCTTTTCCTCAGCATCGTTTTCTCCCTGGTTGCGCGATCGTCGCCTCGAGAAAGTTGGTCGGCGTCGCTTCGTTCTTGCTTAGTTCAGCTTGCCCCGCGGTCTTTTCGCCGCGTTGCGTCTGGTCGATCGGACCGGCCGGATGCCCTGCTTGGCCGCCGCCTCGGCGACCGCGGCGCGGACCAGCGCATTGGCCGACCAGACGGCCACCTGTCGTGCTTCGACGCCGTCGAGCCCCCAGATATCCTTGAGGACGACGAAGGCCTCGGTCCCGAATATCAGTGACAGCGACTGGACCAGTCTGTCAAACGCCCGCTTCCCCAGCCGGCCCTTGAGGGGTGCAACCGCCTCGGCGAGGAGCGCTTTCCGGTGTCCGCGGACGATGGCGGCCTCGTCGCCGAGGGTGCCGGCCTTGCGCCGCGTCCATTGGTCGAGCGCCAGCAGAAGCGCGCCGCGGTGGGTCGCCTCGAAGGCGTCGATGCGCGGGTAGGCGAACGCGATCAGATCGGCGATCCGCTCCTCCGGATCGGCCGCCTCCGAGGTCCAGCCGAGGATCGGCCCCAGGGCCTCGTTGACGGCATCCTGGATCATCGCCGCCTGGCTCGGGAAGTACCGGTAGGCGGTGGCTCGCGAGACGTTCGCGGTCTGCGCGACGTCGCTGACCGAAGGGATGAAACCGCGCTGCATGAGTTCCATGGCGGTATCCAGCAGCACCCTCTTCATGCGCGCCCGCGGGCCGGCCCCGGTTGTCCGTCCGGCAGGCTCCGCTTGACGTGAGACGGCCATGTCAATACGATACATGCGTCTCAATTCAAACGCAAACGGCGCCAGCCGGCGACCAAGCTCGCGCCGGCGGAGCGGCGGAAGTCATCGACGCGAGCGGAGGCGCATCCGGGTCTTGGAGGCGACGCAGCGACGCCGTGACCGGCGCCAGCACCGCGTGGGTGAGGATCGCGTCGCGGGGACGGCGATGAAACGCGTCTATGTGGTCGGCACTGCGGATACCAAGGGCGAGGAGCTCGCTTATCTCAAGCGCCGCGTCGCCGAGGCTGGCGGCGACCCGGTCCTCGTCGATGTCGGAACGCGATCGCCGACGGTTCCCGTGGACGTCGCCGCCAGCGAGGTCGCCGCGTTCCATCCACGCGGTGCGGCGGCGCTGGCGACGACCGATCGCGGAACCGCGGTGGCGGCGATGGGCGAGGCGTTCGCCAGCTTCATCGCCGGTCGCGACGACCTCGGCGGCATTGTCGGCATCGGCGGCGGCGGCGGCACCTCGATCGTCACCGCCGGCATGCGGGCCCTGCCGATCGGGGTTCCCAAGCTGATGGTGTCGACGCTGGCCTCGGGCAATGTCGCCCCGTTCGTCGACGTCAGCGACATCGCCATGATGTACCCGGTCACCGATATCGCCGGGCTCAACCGGATCAGCCGCCAGGTACTCGCCAACGCCGCCAACGCCATCTCCGGGATGGTCGTGGGGCGGCGCGACGAGGCGTCGGATAAGCCGGCGATCGGCCTCACCATGTTCGGCGTGACGACGCCCTGCGTGACCCAAGTAGTCGCCGGGCTCAAGGCCGACTACGATTGCCTGGTGTTTCACGCCACCGGCAGCGGCGGCCGCGCCATGGAGAAACTGGTGGACAGCGGCATGCTGACCGGGGTCATCGACGCCACCACCACCGAGGTCTGCGACCTGCTGATAGGCGGCGTGATGAGTGCCGGCGAAGATCGCCTCGGCGCTATCGCTCGCACCGGAATCCCCTACGTCGGATCGGTCGGCGCGCTCGATATGGTCAACTTCTGGGCGCCGGAGACGGTGCCCGAGCGCTATCGTGGCCGCAAGCTTCACCGCCACAATCCGCAGGTCACGCTGATGCGGACGACGCCCGAGGAGAACCGGCGAATGGGCGAATGGATCGCCGCCCGCCTCAACCGCTGCGCCGGGCCGGTGCGCTTCCTGATCCCCGACCAGGGGGTCTCGGCGATGGATGCCCCGGGCGAGCCGTTCCACGATCCGCAGGCCGACCGCGCGCTGTTCGACGCCATCGCCGGGAGCCTGATCGAGACCGATCGGCGTCGCCTGATCCGGCTGCCCCGTCACATCAACGATCCGGAGTTCTCCGCCGCGCTCGTCGCCAACTTCCTTGAGATCGCGGCCTGAGAGGCGGAACCGATGCCGACGATCCCGCGCCAACAGATCCTCGACAGATTTCGCGACATGGTGCACCGCAAGGTGCCGATCATCGGCGGCGGCGCCGGGACCGGCCTCTCGGCCAGGTGCGAGGAGGAGGGCGGCATCGACCTCATCATCGTCTACAACTCCGGCCGCTATCGCATGGCCGGCCGCGGCTCGGCGGCGGGGCTGCTCGCCTACGGCAACGCCAACGAGATCGTCAAGGACATGGCCAAGGAGGTGCTGCCGGTGGTGAAGCACACCCCGGTGCTCGCCGGGGTCAACGGCACCGATCCGTTCGTGCTGATGCCGCAGTTTCTCGCCGAGCTGAAGGCGATGGGCTTCTCCGGCGTCCAGAACTTCCCGACCGTCGGTCTTTTCGACGGAACCATGCGGGCCAGTTTCGAGGAGACCGGCATGGGTTACGGCCTCGAGGTCGACATGATCCGCCAGGCGCGCCAGCTCGACATGTTGACGACACCCTATGCGTTCAACCCCGACGAGGCGATGGCGATGGCCGAAGCCGGCGCCGACATCATCGTTGCCCACATGGGGGTGACCGTCGGCGGCGCTATCGGGGCGAGGTCGGCGAAGTCGCTCGACCAATGCGTGGCCGCGATCGACTCAATCGCCGAGGCGGCGACCAGCGTTCGCGAGGACATCATCGTTCTCTGCCACGGCGGCCCGATTGCGATGCCCGATGACGCCGCCCACATCCTCAAGCACTCGGCCGCCTGCCACGGCTTCTACGGTGCCTCGAGCATGGAGCGCCTGCCGGTCGAGACGGCGCTCGTCGGACAGACACGGAAGTTCAAGCAGATCAGCTTCTAGCTGATCGGCTAAGACCGGGGGGGACGAAGCCATGCACCGCAGGTTCGCGATCGCCAGCCAGACCGAGCCCGAGGTCCTCGACTGGGGGAAGCTCCGCTGGCTGAGCAACCCGCCCTCGACCGGCGCCAGGTACCTCACGGTCATCGACGTTACCCTTGCCCCCGGCAAGGGCCACAACTTCCACAAGCACCCCGACCAGGAAGAGGTGATCTACGTGGTCGCTGGGCGGGTCGAGCAATGGGTCGACCGGGAGAAGCGCATCCTCGGCCCCGGCGACTCGGCCTACATCCCGGCCGACGTCGTCCACGCCTCGTTCAACGTCGGCAAGACCGCGGCGAGCATCGCCGCCATCCTCGGTCCGTGCGTCGGCGACATCGGCTACGAGCTCGTCGACGTCGCCGGCGAGGCGCCGTGGAAGACGCTGAGAGGCTGAGCGCAACGGCCGCAACGACCAACAAGATTCCAAGGAGGACAGGAAGTGGCGCAGGGCAACAACTACCCCAAACTCCACAACGCCATGTGGCCGGGCGTCGTCGGCAAGGGCACGCCCGACAGCGAACCGATCATTCCGCTCGACCGGCTCCTCGAGTTGACCGCCAACGCCGAGGTCGACGGGCAGAAATTCGATGGCGTCGATCTCTGGCTCGCCGATCCCCATGTCTCGATCGACAGCTCGCGTGACGATATCAAGCGGACAGTCGATCATATCGCGGGCTACGGGCTCAAGGTCGGGTCGTACGTTGCCCCGATCTGGAGCCCCGCCGGCGGCGGCTCGGCCATGGGCAACGCCGACGAGCGCAAGCGCTTCCTTGCCGCGGTGAGAAAGGCTTGCGCCATCGGCCGACAGATGCGCGAGCTCGGCATCCGCCCGAGCGGCCTCGTCCGCATTGATTCCTCGACCAGCGTCGAGGACTGGGACAAGAATCCCGAGAACAATACCAGGCGCATCGCCGAAACCTTTCGCGAGGCCGCGAAAATTGCGCAGGGCTACGGTGAGGTTCTCGCCGCCGAAGGCGAGATCTGCTGGGGCGGCATGCACTCCTGGCGCGAGAACGTGAGGCTCCTCGAGATGGTCGCCATGCCCGGCGTCGTCGGCTACCAGGCCGACATGGCGCACAACATGCTCTTCGTCCTTGGCGCCAATGCCGAGAAGGACCGGCTGCTGCCGAAGGACTACGACTGGTCCGACAAGGCGGCGCTCGATGTCGCCTACAAAAAGGTTGCCGACGCCCTCAGGCCCTGGACGCTCGACTTCCACGTTGCCCAGAATGACGGCACCACCTACGGCGCCGGCACCCACGCGAAGACCGGCCGCCACGTGCCGGTCGACGACCCCAACGGCCGGCTCGATATCACCAAGCACGCCGGCTACTGGCTGCGCGACGACAAGGGCAATCTTACCAAGAAGATGCGCCACATCTGCTGGGATGGTTGCATATTTGCGAACGCGGTGATGGAGAAGCAGCAGACCTGGAACAACGTGCTCGGCGCGATGATCAAGGTGCGCGACGCCCACGGCTGGCGCCAATAGGGCAGGGACCCGGGAAGCGAAACCAATGGCAAGAAAAGCGCTGAACGTCGGCATGGTCGGCTACGGCTTCATGGGCCGCGCCCATTCCAACGCCTACCGCAGGGTCGGCAACTTCTTCGACCTCGACTACCAGCCGGTGCTCAAGGCGGCCTGCGCCCGCGACCGCGCCAAGGTCGAGGACTTCGCCATGCGCTGGGGCTACGAGTCGGTCGAGACCGACTGGCAGAAGCTGGTTCAGCGCCAGGACATCGACCTCGTCGATATCTGCGTGCCGAACGACCTGCACATGGAGATCGCCGTCGCCGCGGCAAAGGCCGGCAAGATCGTGCTCACCGAAAAGCCGATCGCCCGCAACACCAGGGAAGGCGAAAGGATGGTGGCCGCGGTCGAAAAGGCCAAGGTCCCCAACATGGTCTGGTACAACTATCGCCGCGTGCCGGCGGTGATGCTGATCAAGCAGGTAGTCGACCAGGGCCTCCTTGGCCGCATCTACCACTACCGCGCCAACTTCCTACAGGACTGGACGATCTCGCCCGACGTGCCACAGGGCGGCGCCGGGACTTGGCGGCTCGATCTCGAGGCCGCCGGCTCGGGCGTCACCGGCGACCTCATCGCCCATTGCATCGACACCGCGATCTGGATCAACGGCAGCATCGCCAGCCTCTCGGCGATGACCGAGACCTTTGTCAGGAAGCGCAAGCACGCGGTCACCGGCAAGGTCCAGCCGGTCGGCATCGACGACGCCGCGGCGGTGCTCGCCCGTTTCAAGAACGGCTCGCTCGGCCTCTTCGAGTCGACGCGCTACGCCCGCGGCCACAAGGCGCTCTACACGCTGGAGATCAACGGCGAGCACGGCTCGTTCATTTGGAACTTGCACGATCTCAACTACGTTCAGTGGTTCGATCATCGCGTCGAAGGGCGGCTCAGGGGCTGGACGTCGATCCTGGTCACCGACGGCGAGCACCCCTACCTCGGCAAGTGGTGGGTGCCGGGGCTGTCGATCGGCTACGAGCATTCCTTCGTCCACCAGCTCGCCGACTTCCTCGATGGCCTGGCGACCGGTAAACCGGCATCGCCGACGTTCCGGGAGGCGCTGGAAACGACGAAGGTCTGCGACGCCATCATCAAATCCGGCAAGAGTGGACGCTGGCAGGCGCTTTCCTAGTTGGCTAGATCAAGCTCAAGGGCCCGCCTCGGCCTCGCCCAGTCCGTCCACGCATGAGCGAACCGTCGGACCCGGCGCCGCAGGACCGCGCCGCCCGCCTCGCCATCTGGACCGGGCCGGTGACCGTGGCGCCGCTCGGCGGCGGCATCACCAACCGCAACTTCGTCGTCACCCATGCCGGCGAGCGTTACGTCGTCAGGATCGGCGACGACATCGTCGTCCACCACGTCATGCGCTTCAACGAGCGGGCGGCGAGCCGGGCGGCGCACGCTGCCGGCATCTCGCCGGAGCTCGTCCACGCTGAGCCCGGCGTCCTGGTCATGCGCTACATCGACGGCATGACCTGCAAGGCCGAGGATATCCGCGACGATTCGCGCCTAGCCAGGATGGTCGCCCTCCTCAAGCGCGTCCACCGCGAGATGCCGCGTCACCTGCGCGGCCCGCTGCTGGCCTTCTGGGTGTTTCACGTCATCCGCGACTATGCCCACACCCTCGACGAGGCCGGCAGCCGCCACCGCGCCAAGCTCGCGGAGTTCCGCAACCTGGCCGACGACCTTGAAAGGGCCGTGGGACCCGTCGATCTCGTCTTTGGTCACAACGACCTGTTGCCCGGCAACCTTATCGACGACGGTCGGCGCCTGTGGCTGATCGACTGGGACTATGCCGGCTTCAACTCGCCGCTGTTCGACCTTGCCAACCTCGCTGCCAACAGCGGCCTCGACCGCGACCAGGAAGATTGGTTGCTCGCCGACTACTTCGATCGCCCCCCGACTGCCGGCCTCTACCGCAGCTACCTCGCCATGAAATGCGCCTCGCTGCTCCGCGAGGCGATGTGGAGCATGACCTCGGAGATCTACTCCGCGCTCGACTTCGACTACGCGAGCTACACCGCCGACTACCTCGATCGCTTCGGTCGCGCGTTGGCGACCTTCCAGCACGACCGCCCCGGCTCATGAGCCTCGCCCTACCCGGTCACGCCGCGGTCGTCGTCATCGGCGGCGGCATCGTCGGCTGCTCGACCGCCTATCACCTCGCCCGCGACCACAAGACCGACGTCGTCCTCATCGATCGCGGTAGGCTGGCCGGCGGCTCGACCTGGCACGCCGCCGGCTTGGTCGGCCAGCTACGCACCTCCGCCTCGATCACCCAGGTGCTGCGCTACTCGGTCGATCTCTACAAGCGGCTCGAAGCCGAGACCGGTCTCGCCACCGGGTGGCGCCAGACCGGCTGCCTCCGCCTTGCCACCAACGCCGAACGGTGGACCGAGTTCAGGCGCCAGGCGACGACCGCCCACTCATTCGGGCTCGCCATGCACCTCCTCACGCCGGCCGAAGCCAAGGCCATGTGGCCGCTCCTCGATGTCGGGGACCTCGTCGGCGCGACGTTTCTTCCCTCCGACGGCCAGGCAAGCCCGGCCGACATCGCCCAGTCGCTAGCCAGAGGCGCCCGCATGAACGGCGCCAAGCTATTCGAGGGCGTCGCCTGCACCGGCTTCGATATCGCCGGCGGTCGCGTCGCCGCCGTCCGCACCGGCGCCGGTTCCATCGTCTGCGACAAAGTGGTGATTTGCGCCGGCCTGTGGTCGCGCCAGATCGCGGCCCTCGCCGGGGTCAGCGTCCCGCTCCAGCCGGTCAAGCACCAGTACGTCATCACCGACCGCATCGACGGCATCGAGCCGGGCATGGCGACCGTCCGCGATCCCGATCGGCGAACCTACTTCAAGGAAGAGGTCGGCGGCCTCGCCTTCGGCGGCTACGAGCCGAACCCGATCGCCTGGACGGCCGGCGACCCGCGGGCCGATTTCGAGTTCCAGCTGTTCGACGACGACTGGGATCATTTCGAGCCCCACATCGAGGCGGCACTGGCGCGCATCCCGGCGCTTGCCGACGCCGGCATGAAGCAGATGATCAACGGGCCGGAGGCCTTCACCCCCGACGGCAACTTCATCCTCGGCGAGGCGCCGGAGGTGAGGGGGGCGTTCGTCGGCGCCGGCTTCAACGCCTTCGGCATCGCCGCCGCCGGTGGCGCGGGGTGGGCGCTGGCGTCGTGGGTGACCGCCGGCGAGCAGCCGCTCGACCTGTGGACCGTCGACATCCGCCGCTTCTCCGAACTCCACAAGGACCGCGCCTGGACCCGCGACCGGACGCTCGAAGCCTACGGCAAGCATTACACCGTCGCCTTTCCGCTCGAGGAATACGAGAGCGGACGGCCGCGCATCGTCTCGCCGCTCTACCAGCGTCTGAAGGCACGCGGCGCCGTGTTCGGCTCGAAGCTCGGCTGGGAGCGCGCCAGCTGGTTCGCCGCGGACGGTGTCGAGGCCCGCGATGTCTATTCGTTTGGGCGCGGCAACTGGTTCGAAGCGGTCGGCGAAGAGCATCGTGCGGCGCGCGAGCGGGTGGCGATCTTCGACCAGTCATCGTTCGCCAAGTTCGAGATGCGCGGCCGCGATGCCGAGAAGGCCCTGTCGTGGATCGCCGCCAACGATGTAACCCGTCCGCCAGGGCGGCTGACCTACACCCAGCTCCTCAATTCACGCGGCGGCATCGAATGCGACCTGACAGTCGGTCGCCTCGCCGGCGATACCTACTACATCGTTACCGGCACCGGCTTCCGTACCCATGACTTTGCCTGGATCAGGCAGAACCTGCCGGCCGGCCTCGACGCGACGCTGACCGACGTCACTGAGGACTACGGCACGCTGTCGCTCATGGGGCCGCGCGCCCGCGATCTCCTCGCCGCCGTCACCGACGCCGATGTGTCGAACTTGGGCGTTCCCTTCGGTGCGGTCCGCGAGATCGCCATCGCCGGCTGCCTGGTCAGGGCGCTCCGCGTAACCTACGTCGGCGAGCTCGGCTGGGAGCTGCACATGCCGATCGGCGACACCGGCATCGTCTTCGACGCGCTGGTCGAGGCCGGCCGCCCGCTCGGCGTCGCACTTGCCGGCTACCGCGCCATCGAGTCGCTGCGTCTGGAGAAGAGCTACCGCGCCTGGGGTGCCGACATCACGCCCAATGACGATCCCTTTCAGGCCGGCCTCGGCTGGGCGGTCAAGCTCAATTCGGGGCTGCCGTTCCTCGGCCGTGGCGCGATCGAGAAGATCGCCAACGCGCCGTTGCCGAAGCGGCTGATGACCTTCACCGTGGCCGATCCGGCGATCCTGCTCTCTGGCCGCGAGACCATCTACCGCGACGGCGTTCGCGTCGGCTACATCACCAGCGGCGGCTGGGGCTATACCGTCGGCGCCAACATCGGCCTCGGCTACGTCCGCAATCCCGAAGGCGTCAGCGACGACTATCTGACAAGCGGCTCTTACGAGCTGGAGGTCGCGACCGAGCCCATCCCGGCGAAGCTTCACCTCAGCGTCCTCTACGACCCCAAGATGACGCGCATCAAGGCCTGAACGATGACCTTGGTCGGGGTGCAAGCACGCCGACGGCGCCGAGCCACCGGTGCACGAGGTCAGTGCGCCATGAAGAGCGGCCGCGCGATGTCGTAGAGCGCCCGCGGGTTGTCGACCATGATCCGTTGCCGCGCCACCGCGTCGGGGATCCAGTCGGCTATGAGGTCGACCAGGTCGCCGTCGTTGGGCATGGTGCGGTTGTTCAGGTTGACGTGCGGCCAGTCCGATCCCCACACCAGCCGCTCCGGCGCGTGGGCGACGAGGGTCCGCGCCATCGGCGTGACGCTCGCGTAGGGCGGCTCCTCTTCGGTGCAGCGCATCGGGCCCGACAGCTTCACCCACACCCGCCCGCTGTCGAGCAGCCGCAACAGCGCCTGAAATGCGGGCTGGCCGATGCCCCCCGCCGCCGGTATGTGAGCGAAGTGATCGAGCACGATCGCGCGGTTGGGGAGCTTGAGCAGCAGCGGCCCGAAATCGATGATCTCGGTCCGGTGCAGGTAGTACTCCACGTGCCAGCCGAAGTCAGCGACCAGCGCCGCGATCTCCGGCGACAGCGGCGGCATGGCGCCGCCGTGTGCCGCGCTGACGAAACGCGTGGCTCGCACGCCGAGCCGGTTGAGCCGGGCGATCTCGTCGCGCGTTACCTCCGCCGGCAGCAGCGCAACGCCACGGAACCGGTCAGCGTGTTTCTCCAGGACGTCGGCAAGGTGGCGATAGTTGCGACCGTAGCCGCCGCCGCTCACCACCACTGCCATACTGATGCCCAGCCTGTCCTGGAGCGCGATTTCTGTCTCCGGCAAAGCGTCGGCGGAGATGTATTTGGCGCCCGGATTGAAGGGATACTTGCTTGCCGGCCCGAACACATGGACGTGGCAGTCGATGGCGCCCGGTGGGCACTTCAGCCTCGGCGTCTTGGGGTTGGGGTCAGGCGGCTGTGTAAGCACCGGTGCCATGACGAGTGCCTCCAGAAATGCGCCGCCCAGTGTAGGCCAAGTCAACCGGGCTGCTGCGGCGGCGAGACCGAAAACCCCTCATTTCGCTGAACGAAACAAGGTCAATCGCGTCGTGCCTGGGCGTCGGCGGGAGCCTAAGGAAGCTGAGAGACCATGGAAATGGGAGGAAAACATGCTGGATTCCATGGCGCTGCCGACGCGCCGTAACATGCGCCGACTGTCCGACTCGCACGCCAGCAGCGTATCTGCAATCGAGCCTCGGACCGGGAACCACCATCCGGTTTCGATGGTCGAAACGGCGGTGGACCGTCCCTGGCGGGGCCACCAATCGCAGTCGCCCGCCGTCGCAGGAAAGGCCTGGACCGCATGAAAGTCTGCATCTACGGAGCCGGCGCGATCGGCGGGACGATCGCGGCACGCTTGGCCCTGAGCGGCGTCGAGCCATCGATCGTCGCTCGCGGCGCCCATCTTGCCGCCATCAAGGCGAAGGGCCTGCGGTTCGACACACCGCAGACCAGCCGCGATGTCCGCATTGCCGCCACCGATGATCCCGCGACCCTGGGGCCGCAGGACGTCGTCATCGCAGCCGTCAAGGCGCACCAGCTCCCGGCCTTGGCGCGCCCGCTCCGGCACCTCCTCAACCCCGGCACGATGGTCGTCTACGCCGTCAACGGCATCCCGTGGTGGTACTTCCACAAGGCTGGCGGCCAATGGGATGGGCGCCGGCTCGAGCGGCTCGACCCCGGCGGCGTCCTCTGGGACGAAGTCGGTGTCGACCGCACGATCGGCTGTGTCGTCAACCTGCCTGGCGTCGTGACCGAGCCCGGTGTCGTCCGCTACGAGGGCGGCAACAACCGCCTGGCGCTTGGCGAGCTTGGCGGCGAGCAGTCGCCGCGCCTCACCGCTCTCGCCGAGATGATCCGCGCCGCCGGCATCCAAATTGACACCCATCGGCCGATCCGGTTCGAGGTCTGGAACAAGCTCGTTGTGATAATGGTGGCCTCGCCGATCGCCATCCTCACCGCCATGCCCACCGGCCCGGCGATCCGCGATCCCGCCACACGCGAGGTTGCCAGGCGCTGTTGGCAAGAGGCCAACGCCGTTGCCGCGGCCTTCGGCTTCGAACTCGACGCCGACATAGACGCAAGGCTCGATCAATGGGCCAAAGGCGGCCATCACCGCCCGTCGATCCTGCAGGATCTTGACGCCGGACGCCCGCTCGAGATCGACCCGCAGATCACGGTACCGCTTCACCTCGCACATGACGCCGGAGTGTTGGTTCCAACTCTTGACATGCTCGCCGGTCTCATGCGCGCCCGCGCCCGTGCAGCGGGGCTGTATGGCGGCTAGCCTTCGCGACGTCGTCGGTCTGGCCGTCAGTCGATTTCCTGCCGGCCGACAGGAGTGCTTCGCCCGCCTGCTCGACCGGACCGGAGTGGCGACGCCGGCATTGTCGGCGAGCCGCTGGCGGCAAGAGTCGATCAGCGTGTCCTTGCCGGCGCCGCTCGGTCCGACGACCAGCACCAGCGTGCCGCGCCGGTGAGCGGGCGGCGTCCCCACCCTCAAGCCACCCTTCGGCCCTGGCGCCACACCGTGCGCACCACCGGCACGCCGTCGTCGAGCCGCACCTGGACGAGGTCGGCGCGCTTTCCCGGGGCGATCGACCCGCGGTCGGTCAGCCCAGCGGCAGTCGCCGGATTGGCCGAGACCATCGCCACCGCCCGCGCCACGTCGATACTGTCGAGCGCGCCCGCAAGCAGGAAACTCGCCTGCATCAGACTGAACGGGATGTAGTCCGACGACAGCGCGTCGAGGAGATCGG
>JBBDMC010000131.1:19421-22727 GCA_040878485.1 Bauldia sp.
ATCGGCGTCGATCAGATCGCGGGCGGCGACGTTGCCGGAATGGGAGCCGCCGCGGACGATGTTGGGGGCGCCCATCAGCACCTTCATGCCGGCCTTCCGTGCCGCCCGCGCCGCTTCCAGCGTTGTCGGGAATTCGGCCAGAACGACGCCGTGCCGGGCGGCCTCGGCGACGTGTGCGTCGGTCGCGTCGTCGTGGCTGGCGAGAATGATGCCGCGCTCCCGGCACGCCTCGGAAAGCACCTCGCGGTGTTGCGACGACCAGCGGTCGGCTTCGCTCTGCCGTCGTCCGGCGAAGGCCTGGAACTCATGGTCCGACATTCCGGTCTTGCCCTGGTAATAGGTGCGATAGGCCTCCATCGTCGCGAACTGCCGCTGGCCGGGCGTGTGATCCATCATCGAGACGATCCGCACCCGCGGGTCGCTCTGGAAGTGCGCGAAGCCTTCCAGCATGTCGGGCGCCGAGACTTCGCAGCGCAAGTGGATGAGATGATCGGCCCTCAGCCGGTCGCGCCGCTGGCCGTCGCTGATGGCGTCGGCAAGCAGCCGCATGTCGGCGGCCGTCAGCCGGTCGTCCTCATCCAGGCCGACGCGCAGCGCGTCGAACACCGTGGTGATGCCGGAGGCGGCGATCTGGGCGTCGTGGGCCTGGACGGCGACCAGCGGGTTCCATCGCACGCCTGGTCGCGGGGCAAAGTGGCTCTCCAGATGGTCGGTGTGGAGCTCCACCAGCCCCGGCAGCAGCCAGTCGCCCTCGAGATCGATGCCGCTGCCGCTCCGACGACGATCACTGATCTCGACGATGAGGCCGTCGCGGGTAACCAGATCGCCGTGGTGGACGGTATCGGCGAGCACCATGCGCGCGTTGCGGAAGATGACCTCGGTCATGCGACGACCATGGCCTGGGCGACGGCCATGAGCGCCGAGCTGGCCTTGAGCGCGAAGGGGGCGGTCGGGTGCGGCTCGACCACGACCGACACCGCGTCAAGCATGAGAGGCGTGCGAAGCGCGGCGGCCAAGTGCCGCCGCAGCGCGTTTCCGACCGCCTCACGGCGATCCGCCGCCACCGGGCCGGTCAGCGTCATGTGAAACCGGAAGTCGCCGAAGACGTAGGGATAGCCCCACAGGCGGAGATGAGTGCGCTGCCGCTCCGACAGTTGCG
The DNA here is from genome assembly GCA_040878485.1 of Bauldia sp. Classification (GTDB taxonomy): domain Bacteria; phylum Pseudomonadota; class Alphaproteobacteria; order Rhizobiales; family Kaistiaceae; genus JBBDMC01. Next base: position 20,581 of record JBBDMC010000131.1, read on the forward strand.
CCGGTTGCCGCTCGGCGATCTCGCTTGGCGTGGCGGGGGCGCGGAAGCGGTCGAAATAGCGCACCGCGTCCGCCGCCAGCGTGTCGACCTCGAGACGCGGTGCGGTTGGGACGATGGCGAAGAACCCGTCGATAGGCACAATCCGCAAGCGACCCAACGTCAGCGGTTCGCGGTCGCGGCAGAACATCCCCAGCGCCGTCTCGACGTGCCGAACCGTGCAAGGCTCGGCGATGCGGAACGGCGGCTTCAGCGTAGCGTGAAACCCGTAGCGGCGGGGTGTCACAGTCAGCCTGCGCACCTCGTCGACGCCGAGCCCGGCGACCGGCGCCTGTTCGGCCGCGGTGCCCTTGTGCATGTCCCATCCGAGCCAGCGTGATGCGGCCTCCGTCAGCGGATGGTTTCGGGCGGGGGTGAAGTAGATCGCGACGCGCATGCTATTCCTAGATCACCAGCTTGCGAAGCTGCTGCGACAACAGGTCGACGACGGCCACCGTCACCACTACCACGATCAGGATCGCCACGGTTTCGGCATAGTAGAAGCCGCGGATCGACTCGAACAGCACCTGGCCGATGCCGCCGGCGCCGACCAGGCCGAGGACGGTGGCCGAGCGCACGTTGGACTCGAAGCGGTAGAGCGAGAACGACATCCACAGCGGCAGCACCTGCGGCACCACGCCGTAGACCACCTCCTGCAGTTTGGTGGCCCCAGTGGCGCGGATGCCTTCGACCGGCCTGGGGTCGATCGCCTCAACCGCCTCCGAGAAGAGTTTGGCCAGAATGCCGGTGGTGTGGATGAACAGCGCCATCACCCCTGCGAAGGGACCGAGCCCCACCGCGACGACGAAGAGGACGGCAAAGACCAGCTCGTTGATGGCGCGGAAGGCGTCCATCAGTCGACGCACCGGCTGATACACCCACCACGGCGGTCTTCTCCTCGGCCGACATCTTCTGGTCACCCTGGACTTGGAACATCGCCTTGGTCGTCTCCATGATCCGGATCGGATAGAGCTGCGCGTCGGACGACGGCCGGAACGGCGCCCAGCCGAGCGGACTCAGGATTTCGCGCGCCTTGGCGACCTCCCCGGGGCTTCCGGACGCTTGGGCTTCGGCTTTGAGACGATTCGGATTCAGCTGCGGCTATCCACAGGAGCCGCAAATCAGTGGCACGGCGCGTATTTCTCGACGAAGGCCTCGATCGTGAGATGGCGGAAGTCGTCGAGTGCCGCGGCAATTGCATCGTGCGGCCAGTCCCACCACGCCAGGCGCTCCAGTCTTGCGGCGATTTCCGGAGAAAAGCGTCGCTTGATCACCCGCGCCGGGACCCCGGCGGCGATCTGGTAGGCGTCCACCGGACGGGTCACCACGGCGCCGGCGGCGATGACGGCTCCCGTCCCGATGGTGACGCCGGGCAGGATGATGGCGCCGTGGCCGATCCAGACGTCGGGACCGATGATGACGGCGTGCCGCCGTCGCCATTCGAACAGATCGTGATCAAGCTCGGTGTCGGCGAAATAGTCCGGCGATCGGTAGGTGAAGTGGTGTTGGCTCGCCCGCCACGTGGGATGGTTCGACGCGTTGATCCGCACCTTGGCGGCGATCGAGCAAAACTTCCCGATCTCGGCGAATACGACCTGGCCGTCCTCCGTGATGTAGCTGTAGTCGCCCAAGCGCGATTGAGTGATCTGGGTGCGCTCGCCGATTTCGACGTAACGCCCCAGCGTCGATGCCTCGATGGTCGCGCTCGGGGCGATGAGCGGCTCCGGACCAAGCCGCGGTACGTTCATTGCCGGACCTCCGCCGCGAAGCGGGTGACGTCGACGATGCGATCGGCGACCGCCTGGCGGACCTCGGCGTCGTGGAAGATGCCGAGGAAGCTGACGCCTTCCGCCTTGCCCTCGCCGATGAGGTTGATCACCACGGCGCGGTTGGCGGCGTCGAGCGAGGCGGTCGGTTCGTCGAGCAGGAGGAGGGGGTGGCCGGCGATGAACCCAAGGGCGATGTTGACGCGCTGCTGCTCGCCGCCGGAGAAGGTCGCCGGCGGCAGGTGCCACAGCCGCTCGGGGAGGTTGAGCCGGCCGAGCAGAGCCTCAGCGCGCGCCACGGCCTCGTCTCGCCCGACGCCGCGGGCGACGAGCGGCTCGGCGACG
>JBBDMC010000131.1:22737-32281 GCA_040878485.1 Bauldia sp.
CGCGAGCCGCGACACGCGGCACCACGCGCAGGAACTGGCTGACGTAGCCGACGGTCTCCCGGCGGATGGCGAGCACGCGGCGCGGGTCGGCGCCGGCGATGTCGATCGCCCCGCCGGAACCGGCGATGCGGATGGCGCCCCGATCGGCGGCGTAGTTGCCGTAGACCATCTTGAGGATGGAGCTCTTGCCCGACCCCGAGGGGCCGCCGAGCGCGACGCACTCGCCGGGGAAGACGGCGAAGGAGACGCCCGCCACCACCGGCATGTGGACGCCGCGCAGATGCATGGTGAAACTCTTGGCGACGTCGGTGAGCTCAAGTCGTGGGACCATCGCGTCACACCTGCAGGATCGAGGAGACGAGGAGCTGGGTGTACGGCTCGCGCGGGTCGTCGAGCACCCGGTCGGTGAGGCCATGCTCGATCACCTCGCCCTCCTTCATGACCATGATCCGATGCGACAACAGGCGCGCGACGCCCAAGTCGTGGGTGACGACCAGTGCCGCCATGCCGAGCTCGGAGACGAGGGCGCGCAGAAGGTCGAGCAGCCGCGCCTGGACCGAGACATCGAGCCCGCCGGTCGGCTCGTCCATGAACACCAGACGCGGCTGGGTGACGAGGTTGCGGGCGATCTGCAGGCGCTGGCGCATGCCGCCGGAGAAGCTGCGCGGGTCGTCGTCGATGCGATCGGCCGGTACTTCGACGCGCCCCAGCCAGTTCGCGGCGGCGGCGCGGATGCGGCCGTAGTGGCGCTCGCCGACCGCCATCAGCCGCTCGCCGACATTGGCCCCCGCCGACACCGTCATCCGCAGGCCCTCGGCCGGATCCTGGTGCACGAAGCCCCAGTCGGTGCGCATCAAGAAGCGCCGCTCCGCCTCGCTGAGCGCGGCGAGGTCGCGGGTGACGCCGTCGCGCATCAGGTATTCGACCCGGCCGGAGGTGAGCGGCAGCCGGGCGGCGAGTGAGTTGAGCAGCGTCGTCTTGCCCGAACCCGACTCGCCGACCACCGCCAGCACCTCGCCCGGCCATAGCGAGAAGCTGACGTTGCGGCAGCCGACGCGATCGCCGTAGAAGCGCGTCACCGCGCCGGCGTTGAGCAGCGGCCGGTCGTCGGCGTTCACCGTGCGGGCTCCAGCGCGCCGGCGCGGGCGCCGCGATGGCCCTGTGCCCGCCGTTTCTCGCAAAAATCGGTATCGGAGCACACGAACATGCGGTCGCCGCGATCGTCGAGGATCACTTCGTCGAGATAGACTCCGGTGCCGCCGCAGAGGCCGCAGGGCTCGCTGAACCGCTGCACCGCGAAGGGATGGTCCTCGAAGTCGAGGCTCCTCACCGAAGTGTAAGGTGGGATCGCATAAATCCGCTTCTCGCGGCCGGCGCCGAAAAGCTGCAGGGCCGGCGAATTGTCGAGCTTCGGGTTGTCGAACTTGGGGATCGGTGAGGGGTCCATGACGTACCGCCCCTCGACCTTGACCGGATAGGCATAGGTGGTGGCGATGTGGCCGTGGCGGGCGATGTCCTCGTAGAGCTTGACGTGCATCAGCCCGTACTCCTCAAGCGCGTGCATGGTCCGCGTCTCGGTCTCGCGTGGCTCGAGGAAGCGCAGCGGCTCCGGGATCGGCACCTGATAGACCAGGATCTGGCCTTCAGTGAGCGGAGTCTCCGGCACCCGGTGGCGGGTCTGGATGATCGTCGCCTCCTCGGTGCGGGTGGTCGTCGCCACTCCGGCGGTCTTGGCGAAGAAGCTGCGGATCGAGACCGCGTTGGTGGTGTCGTCGGCGCCCTGGTCGATGACCTTGAGCACGTCGGCGGGGCCGAGGATCGAGGCGGTCACCTGCACGCCGCCGGTGCCCCAGCCGTAGGGCATCGGCATCTCGCGGCTGGCGAAGGGGACTTGGTAGCCGGGAATCGCCACCGCCTTCAGCAGCGCGCGGCGGATCATCCGCTTGGTCTGCTCGTCGAGGTAGGCGAAGTTGTAGGGGTTGTCGGCGATCGCCGGCGTCCGTCTTGGTCCCTCGGCCGAACCGGGAGGGCGGCTTGTCCCCGAGCGACGAGACGGATGGGGTCGCTTCCCGCTCACTCCGCCGCCTCCCGCCCGCCGGCGCCCGGCGGGCCCTTTGCTTCGAATTCGGCCCGCAGCCGCCGCAACAGCTCGAGCTCGGCCTGGAAGTCGACGTAGTGCGGCAGCTTGAGGTGTTCGACGAAGCCGGCGGCCTGAACGTTGTCGCAGTGCGAGAGCACGAACTCCTCGTCCTGGGCGGGGGCGGTGAGGTCCTCGCCGAGTTCGCGCGCCCTGAGCGCCCGGTCGCAGAGGGCCATCGCCATCGTCTTCCGCTCGGCGTGACCGAATGCGAGGCCGTAGCCGCGGGTGAACTGCGGCGCCGCCGTTGCGCTGCCTGTGAACTGGTTGACCATCTGGCACTCGGTCACCGCGATGCGGCCGAGCGAGACCGGGAAATCAAGCCCCGGAACCTCGATCTCGATCTCGACCTCGCCCATCCGAATCTCGGCGGCGAACGGATGCGTTCGGGCGTAGCCGCGCTGGGTCGAGTAGCCGAGTGCCAACAGGAAGCCCTCGTCGCCGCGGGCGAGCGCCTGCAGACGCAGCTCGCGCTCGGCCGGGAAGGCGAGCGGATCGCGGGTCAGGTCGACGGGCGCCTGGTCGCCGCCCGGCGGCCCGTCCGGCTCGATCAGCCCGTCGCCGGCGAGAAGATCGGTGACCCGCGGCAGCGGCTCGGCGACCGCATCGACCGCCGCCGCGGATTCCAATGCGGAGTCGTCCTCCAGCGCCGGGTCGAGCAGACGGTGAGTATAGTCGAACGTCGGCCCGAGCAGCTGCCCGCCGGGAAGGTCCTTGAACGTCGCCGAGATCCGCCGCTCAACCACCATGCGCCCGGTGTCGAGCGGCAGGCTGGCGCCGAACCGCGGCAGCGTCGTGCGGTAGGCGCGGACCAGAAAGATCGCCTCGACCACATCGCCCCACGCCTGCTTGATGGCGAGCGCTGCCAGCCGCCGGTCGTAGAGCGAGCCTTCGGTCATCACCCGGTCGACGGCCAACGCCAATTGCTCGACGATCTGGTCGACCGTCAACGCCGGCACGGAGCGGTCGCCGCGCCGCTTCTCGGCGAGCAACCGGTGAGCGTTGCGAATGGCGGTCTCGCCGCCTTTCACGGCTACGTACATCAGGCTCGTCCCTCGGTTACGCGCGTCGAGCGCGGCAGTCCGGCGATCGCATCGGGGGCGGCGAAGACCAGGTCGACGCCGCGTGGGAAGAGCTGCCGGTTGGCGCCGAGCTGTTCGGCCAGATCCTTCGGCAGCGGATGGGGAGCGAATTGCGCCGTCGCCGCAACGCCCGGCCCTTGCAGCAGCAGCGGGACCCCGCCGGAAAGACCCTCAACCTGGAGGATGATGGTGGTGGAACGGTCGGGATACTCGTCGGTGCCCTGGCGGAAGAGCGCGAGCGGCGGCATTGCTTCCGGCTCGGCGATGGCGGCGAAGCCGGCATCTGCCGGGCCGGCGACCAGGCGGGCGCCGGTGTGGAACCCGATCCAGGCGGCTACCGCTTCCTCGCCAGCGAGGCGACCGTCGAGATAGACCGGGGTATCGGCGTCGGCAAGCGTGCACAAGACGGCGGCGGCGGCGGCGTTGAGCGGTGGCGGTGGCCTGAGGCCGGGCAACAGGCGGGCGATCGTTCCGGGCCGCGACAGCACGCTGAGTAGGGCGCGGAACACCGTCTGCGACCCCAGCACCGGATCGGCGAAGCTGCCGCTCAACGCATCGACGGTCAAGGATCCTCCCCGCGCACCATGGTGAAGAAGTTCACCCGCGTCGCTGCTGCGCGGGCGCCCGCGTCCGCGTCTTCTTCGGCGGTTCGCCGCCTGATCGGCTGCAGAACGGCTTCCTCGACCATCGGCCGGTAGGCGGCGCTCTGCCACAGGGCATCGAAGCGCGCCACCATCAGCGCCTGCCGGCGGTCGCGACCGAGCACGTGGCCGACGCCGACCTCACCGGTCGACAGCCGGACGGTCGCCCGCGTCACCGTGACCTCGCCGAGATTGAACGGCTGACCACCGCCGCCGATGCGGCCGCGCGCCATAACCAAGCCGCATTCCGGCTCGCGCAGGGTGTGCACCTCGGGCTTATCGCTGAGCCCGTCCCACGCGGCGGACAACTCGCCGACGCCGGCTCTCGCCAGAATCGCCAGAACCGCCCGGCGCTCTTCCAGGCGCTCAGCCGGCTCCGTCACCGTCGTGGCCCTCGATTCGTCCATGCGGCAGGCCAAGTCGAATCAACGTAGCCGCCGCCTCTTGACGGCACGATGACGTTGCTTGACCTGCCGAGTGAATAGGAAGCGCGACGCGGACACACGCTCATCCCGTCCTCCGCGACAGCGCATCAGCCGCCACCGCCAAGAGCACGATCGCCCCCTGGACGATGTCCTGGTAGGAGGGATTGACCTCGATCAGATTGAACCCGTTGCGCATGAACTCGAAGAAGTAGACGCCGAGCACCGTGCGCCAGACTGCCCCGCTGCCGCCACCGATGCTGGTGCCGCCGACGACGACCGCGGCGATCGCCGGAAACAGGACCTCGGCCAGACCGTCGCCGGAGATCGCGGTTCCGGTGCGCGAGACCAGGACCACGCCGGCGACCCCCGCCGCGAGACCGCTGAACGCAAACGCGCCGATCCTCAGCGCTCGCGTTCTGATCCCCAGCAAGCGCGCCGCTTCTTGATTGCCGCCGGTGGCGTAGAGCCACCGGCCGAGCCTCGTCCGCGACAGGACGAAACCGCAAACCAGCGCGACGCCGAAGAATATCCAGACGAAGTAGGGGACACCGAGCGCCATGCCGTTGCCCAGGACGCCGAACGACGGCTCGGCGATATAGAGCTGGAAGCCGTCGGTGATGTTGGTGCCGATGCCGACCACGATCAGGCCCGCGGCAAGCGTGGCGACGAATGAGTTAACTCCAAAGAAGCCGACGATGGCGCCGTTGAACAGGCCGATGCCGACCCCGGCGCCGACGCCGCAGGCCAGAGCCGGCCAGGTGCCGAGCCAAGGGTGCAGCTTCGCGGCGACGATTCCGGCCAACACGTAGGTGGCGCCCGCGCAGAGGTCGAACTCGCCGACGATCAACAGCAGCGTCAGGGCGATCGCCACGATCCCATAGATCGAGCCCGATTCGAGAGTGTTGAGCAGGTTGACTGGCGTCAGGAAGTGGCTGGAGGCGAGCGACAGCGTCAACAGCAGCGCCAGAAACGCGATGACGATCGCGTACTGGCGGACTGCCGCGGCGATACCTTCGAGCGACACGGCCGGCTGCTGCACAGCGATTCTTTTCATCGTGCGTCACGTCGACGACGTCCTTGACCGGCGGCCGTCGACGTTTCTTGGCTTCGACTCGGCCGAATGCCTCTACCACTCCGGCGTGAACATCGCCGCGTTCTCTTTGGTGATGGGCGCCACTCCGGTCGGCGAGAACGCTTTGCAGACCTCGATGTCGGGCTGTTCGATCGGCTGCCCACGAGCCGCCAGGATTGAATATCTCGCGGCGGTTTCCGCCTCGGTGATCGGCATCAGGCAGGTGCTGCCGAACATCTCGCCGGCTTCCACCAGGCCCTTGCCCTGATGGCTGAAGGCGCCGCCGGTGACCAGGACGTCCTTGCCGGGCACCTTGCCGAGGTCCTTGAGCGCCGCCACCACGCCCAGCGCGCCGAGATCGGCGTCGGCGGCAATCACGTCGACGTCCGCATGGACCAGCATCAGGCTCTTGGTCAGCGTGCGCGCGGTGTTGGGGTCGAAGTTGTTCGGCCCGGTCGCCACAATCGTGACGTTCTTGTGCTCGGCGGCCACCGTCTCAAGGAAGAACTTGCGCGAGATCGAGGCCCAGTCGAAGGCGAGCGGGCCGTGCGTATAGATCACGCTGCACGGGTTGGCCTGCTTCGCCGCGCAGGCGGCGTTGACCAGTTCGGCGATCGCCAGGCCGTTCGTCTTGGCGAGCTCGATCACCGAGCCGGAAAGCCTATCGATCTGGCGCTCCGCAGTGTCGGGATCGGGGCCAAGCGCGTTGCCGAAGGCGACGACCGGGATGCCCGCGTCGAGCGCTTTGGTGGCGCAGGCCATCAGTGGCGGCCCGGCGACCGGCTTCAGCGCGAACGCGTCGAACCGCTTGGCGGCGATCGCGTCGTTGCAGTTCGCGAGTTCCTTCTGGACGCTGTTGTCCGAGTCGAAAACGACGAAACGAGCCGCGCCGTCTTCTTCGGCGACCCTGGTGAAGGCGTTGATGATCGCCTGCTCCACCGGGTTGGCCTGAATGGCGACGAAAAGGGCGATGGTCACATCCTTCTCTTCGGCCGAGCGAACGGGGGTCGCCACCGTCGCGGCGAGAACCGCGGCAGCGCACACGGCGAGGGTTCCACAACCGCTGGATGTCATCTTCATCGGGTTCCCCCCCTTTGGTGTCAACGAGCGTACCTCCTCCTCGGCGGAGCCTAGCACGACGTCCGGCGGCACGACTCTAGCCTCGCGCTCGGCGACCGGCCAACTCATTCTCAAACATGCTAGAACACGGCGGAGTACGGAGTCTTCTGGCATGGCCGATGATCCGCCCCCGGCGCCGGGGATCACCGACGAATACTCGTCCTGGCCGTTTGAACCATTCCCTGTCGCCGCCCTCGACGGTTCTGTCGTCGACCGTTTCGATGCGATCGCCCGCCGCCATCCGGCCCGCCTTGCGGCAAGCGACTCCGACCGCTCGCTCACCTATTCCCAGCTCGCGGCCTTGGTCGACGCGATCGCCGGAACCGTGGAAGCGAGGGTGACGCGGTCGGACCCCATCGCCATCCTGCTCGCCAACGAGGCCCGTTTCCCGGCCGCGATGCTCGGCGTTCTCGCTTCCGGCCGCGGCTACGTTCCTCTCGACGCCCATCACCCGATCGAGCGAAACGCGGAGATCGCATCTCGTGCCGACGTCGCCGCGGTCATCTCGGCCGGCGCAGAGGCGGCGACGGTGAGCGCGATATCTCGCGACGATGTGCCGGTTGTCGACCTCGATCGGCTGACCGATTCGTCGGTTCTCCCGCCAAAGCGAAGGCCTGGCCCGGACGACCTCGCTTACATCACCTACACCTCAGGCTCTACCGGCAAGCCCAAAGGCGTTTACCAGAACCACCGCGGCCTTCTCCACGACATCCTTCAGTCGACCAATACGCTGCGGCTCAGCGTCGACGACCGAGCGGGGGTCTTCCATTCGCCGAGCCTGCTCCAGGGGACGCGGATAGCGTTTGGCGCCCTGCTCAACGGCGGCTCGGTTCACATGCTGCGGCCGCTTGAACTCGGCCCGTCAGGCCTCGCCGCCGAGATCCGCGGGCGCCGGATCACCGTCTTCCGCTCGGTGGCCAGATTGTTCACGACGGTCGCCGAAACGCTTAGCGCCAACGACACGTTCGACAGCCTCCGCCTCGTCTATCTCGGCGGCGATCGCGTAAGCTGGAGCGATTTTGACGTCTTCCGCCGTGTCTGTCGCCCCGACGCGGCCTTCGGCGTTCATTTCGGCGCCACGGAATGCTCCACCGTCTATCTGCAATGGTTCGTCGACGGGCAGCTGCGTGGCGCCGGCGGCCAGCTGCCGATCGGTCGTCCGCTGCCCGACCGCAAGGTGGCGCTGGTCGGCGCCGATGGCTTGCCGGTGGCTGACGGCGAGATCGGCGAGTTTGCGGTGACCAGCCGTTACGTCGCGCTTGGCTACTGGCGGGAGCCGGCGTTGACGGCGCGCGCCTTCGCCGTCGACGCCGATGATGCCGCGGCGCGCACGTTTCGCACCGGCGACCTGGGGCGGCGACGCTCCGACGGTCTCTACGAGTTCGTCGGCCGCGGCGACCAGCAGATCAAGCTGGACGGTCATCGCGTCGAGCCAGGCGAAGTGGAGAGCGCGCTGCGCGCCTGTGGACCGGCGCGCGACGCAGCCGTGGTCGTCCGCCGGAACAGCGACGGCGTGCCACAGGCTCTCATCGGCTATGTCGAGCTCCGTCCTGGAACCCAAGGGCTGCTGCCGCGCCACCTTATGGCGATGGTCGCACCGGCGCTGCCGCCGGCGATGATGCCGGCGGCCATTGTCATCGTCGACGACCTGCCGAGACTGGCCAATCTCAAGCTCGATCGCCGGCGCCTTGCCGAGATCGACGCGGCTCGCACAACAACGCCGTGTGACGATGCCAATCCCCTCTTGCGGCAAATCGCCGAGGTCTTCGAGCGGATGCTGAGCGTCACCGGTGCGACGCCCGACGACAACCTGCGGACGCTTGGCGGCAACTCGCTGCAAGCGGTGGAGGTTGCTCTCGAGCTGGAGAAACGCCTCGCCATCCCGGTGCCGGTCGAGTCGTTCAAGATGAGCCAGACCATCCGCGAACTTGCCGTTTGGGCATCGCGGAGTTCCTCCACGGCTGACAGGGCCGCCGAGGGCGCCGCCGCTGCGGACCCGGTGCAGGGACAGCGCCCGGTCGACGGCCGCAGGGGACCGTTGGGGGAGTGGTACACGTCGAATTTCCCGACTGCCGACCTTGCCGCCTTGGTCGCCGAATTGACCTCCGCCTTTCAGGAGCGGCGCCCCCCCGGATCAGCCGTGTCCGACGTGGCCAAATGGTCCGCCGCCCTCGACCTTCTCTTTCTCGCCGGAAGGCTCGACGTGTTGGAGTACGGCGCCCGGCAGCTCAGGGACGCGTATCCTGGGTTCACCTACGCTCAATCGATCGGCGACTTCTTTGGCCGGCTGCCCGCCGCCGATGACAGCGATCTGACCTTCACCGACAAGCGCTTGCAGGCGGTGCAGGTCGTCGCGCGCGCGCGGTGCGAGACGGTGATCGTCTTGTTTTGTGACCGGTACCATAACCTGGGTGTGCCGTTGCCGGCGATCCATCGCTGGCTCGGGCGCCTGCCGGCGAGCCTGATCTATCTGCGTGATTTTCGCCGCCTCTACTTCCTCGACGGGGTTCCCGGCCTCGGTCGGGATCGCCAACGCACGCTGGAAGGTCTCCGCGCCCTGATCGCCCGGCTGGGTTCACGTCGCGTCCTTTGCTACGGCAACTCCGCCGGGGCGTTCGCGGCGCTCGACTATGGAGCCGAATTGGCGGCGGAGGCCGTCCTCGCCTTGGCCGGACCGACCACCCTTTCGCCCGAGTTCAACGTCCATCTGCGGTCGGCGGCACCGGCTGAGCGGACGCGGCGAAAGCTGCCGGAAGCCATCGTCGACTTGCGCCCGCGCTATGCCGCCGGCGCCCGCCCTCGGGCTCAGATCGTCTATGCCGGACATGACTGGGACGATCGCCTTCAGGCGGAACACATGGCCGGCCTGGCAGGCGTTGAGCTTCGCCCAGTCGAGAATTTCCTCGGACACAACGTGACGATGGAACTGATAAGGCGCGGCCGCTTCGACGAGGTGCTCGATTGGCTGGTCGGCGAAACGCCGCCTCGAGGTCCGCGGACCGGCGGCCACGTAAGCTAGAGCATGATCTTCTCACGTTGAAGCGTATCCGGCATTGCGGAGGTAATTG
>JBBDMC010000132.1:0-5063 GCA_040878485.1 Bauldia sp.
GCTTTCGCGGGGACGAACGGGGTGGGAGAGCCAGCGGGGAGCAACATGACCATCGGCGCCCTCCGTCGCGCGATCGCGGCGCGCCTTAGGCGCGCGTTCGCCGAGCCGGGGCGGGCGGGCGCGCCCGACCTCGATGCGCGGCTCATCGTCGCCCAAGCCGCCGGCCTCGATCCCGGCGAGGTGGCGCTGCGCGACGACGAAGCGGTGGCGGCGGAGGCGGCGGCGGTGGCGATGGCCTTCGCCCTCAGGCGGATCGCCGGCGAGCCGGTGGCGCGCATCCTCGGTCACAAGGAATTCCACGACCTCGATTTCACGCTTTCGCCCGAGACGCTGGTTCCGCGCCCCGACACCGAGACCCTCGTCGATGCGGCGCTTGCCGCCGTCGAGCGCCAATGGGGACGTGACGCGCCGATCCTGATCGCCGATCTCGGGACCGGGAGCGGGGCGATCCTCTTGGCGCTCCTGACCGAGCTCCCCAACGCCCGCGGGCTCGGCACCGACGTTTCCATGGGCGCGATCGTCACCGCCCGCGACAACGCGCGCAGACTTGGGCTTACGAGCCGGGCGGCGTTCGCGGTCGGCGACTGGCTGGAGCCGGTCGGCTCGCCGGTCGATGTTGTTGTCGCCAACCCTCCCTACATAGAGAGCGGCACGATCGCCCGCCTCGAACCGGAAGTCCGCGACCACGATCCGCGTCGGGCCCTCGACGGTGGCGCCGACGGCCTTGCTGCGATTCGAGCCATCGTGTCGGCCCTCGGCCGTGTCCTCGGCGGCGACGGCGTGGGGTTGATCGAGATCGGAGCCGGTCAGCGCCAACAGGTTGAGAGTCTCGCCGCGGCGGCCGGCTTCGCGATCCGCTTCGAACGGGATCTCGCCGGAATCGACCGGGTGGCGGTCCTGTCGCAGCGTCAATCGTTCCGATAGCGTTAATGCCGATTACGAAGAAAGGGCGAAAAACCGCTTGGAAATCGGGCGCGGAACAGCTACGTTCGTGTGCGCCGTACAAACGATGGACGCGCGTCCACAGCAAAATCGCGTGGATGAAGGCTCGCCGCTTCGGGTTCCGGGCAACGGCAACTCCAATGCGCGCTTCTGGCGTCCGAGAGTTCGGACCGTTTTCTCAGTTCGGACAGACGGGGCTTGGCGGGAGCTTCCCGCTTAGGAAACCTGACCGGGTGAGTCACAGTCAAGAGAGGCCAAAGGACGGGTCGGCCGTGCTGACTACCGTCGGGATTCTCCCACGCCATCGCGCTGAGCGATGCGTGGCCGAGGAGCACACGCGTTTCGTTTCGCAACACCGAGAGACCGGGCTATGAGGCAAGGACAACAGAACAAGCGCATGCGCGGACGCAACCGCAAAGGTCCCAACCCGCTGATGCGTTCCTTCGAGAGCAACGGCGGTGACGTGAAGATCCGCGGCACCGCGCTCCACGTCGCGGAGAAGTACGTCCAGCTCGCCCGCGACGCGCAGGCCTCCAGCGACCGGGTGGCGGCGGAGAACTACTTCCAGCACGCCGAGCACTACTACCGCATCGTCGCGGCGGCCCAGGCCCAGATGCCGCAACCGCAGCCGATCGTTCGCAGCGACGGCGACGACGAAGACGAGCGGGAAAGCCGCGATAACGGTGCGGGCGGCGAGCGCCAACCGACGACCCAGGGCGGCCAGGCGGCCTTCGGTGTCAACGATCCCCAGCCCTACTTCAACGGCGGCGAGCAGCCCTCGTCCGGCGACGGCGGCGATATGCCAGCCGAAGCCGGTGGTCACGACCGCGGCGATCGTGGCGATCGCGGTGGTCATGGCGGCTTCCGGCGGCGCCGCTTCCGCGAGCGGTATCAGGAGCGCGGCGGCGAGCGCCCGGAACAGGGCCCGCCTCGCGAGGACGATAGCGGCCCGCCCTTGGCCGACGACTAGATCGCGGCGATCGTCCCCGACCGACAGGTTCCTCCTCGGGTTAGCGTCCGATAAATCCCGCAGTCCGAATCGCCCTACTCCCCGAGCAGGCTCTCGCGGAGGGCAAGGTCGCGCCGCGCCGTGTCGCTGGCGCCAGAGGATCGCGGCTCTTTAGCGGGCGTCGCGGAGTTCCGGCGCGACGCGCACGTGGACCACGGCAACATCGTCGCCGTAGAGGCGGGTCCAGCCGGGGAGCTGGTCGAGCAGCATGACGGCGGGAGTGCGCGGCGTCAGCAGGGTGGCGCCGATCTTGTAGGCGTCGAGGATCAGCAGGAAATCGTCAAGGTCGGACAGGGTGACGGCCCGGTGGTGGCGCGCGGTGAAGGTGCCGCCGTAGAGCTCGGCCCGACCGTCGATGAACGGGGCGATTCGCGAATAGATCAGATATCCGCCGAAATCGTAGTCGTTGAGGACCGCGCCGGGAGCGGCGCGCCGGATCGCCTCGACGGCGGCCTCGGGGCTGATCCGCCGGCTCGGCTGGTAGCCGTTGACCCAGGCAAGAACGGCGGTCGCCGGGACGAGCACAACCAGCAGGCCGAAGGCGAGCGTCGCCATGCTCCGGGCGCCGGCCGCGGGTGCAGCGTCGGCGCGCAGCGCGGGGAATTGACGGCCGAGCGGCGCGGCCAAGAAGAGGGGGGCGAGGAGGCCGAGGAAATCGGCATTGCGGGCGGCCGACAAAGCCAGGTGGAGCAAGCCGAGGACGACCACAATCCTCAGCGGATGGACGACGACCCCGTACAGGAGCGCCAGACCGAGGGCGGCCAGCAGAACCGCCTCGAAACCGGCGAAATGCCCGAAATCGGCCGGCCGCCATTCGGAGATGATCGACAGCGCCGGACCGAGGCTGAGAACGCGGTAGGTGACGACCATGGATTCGGGCCCGTACGGCGTGATCGTGCAGGCCGCCAGAGCCAGGGCGCAGAAGCCGAGCCAGCGGAAGGCAAGGCGCAGCCGCTCGCCGGGCCCGGCGGCGACGATTGCGTCAAGGCCGGCGGCGCCGGCGAGCAGGATGCCAAGCGTGAAGGCGCCGTGGAGGTTCGCCCACAGGACCATCAGCGGCAGAAGCGCGTAGGGCGGCGGCTTGCCGCGGTCGACGGCACGGACGAGGCCGCCAACCCAGGCCACCGCCACCGGCAGCGCCAGGACATGGGGCCTGGCAACCAGATGCGGGGCGGCGAGGAGGAAGGCCGCGGCGACGAGCGTCAGGACGGGGAGAGGGGCAAGCTCAGCGAGCAGCAATCGCGTCAGCAGCGCGAAGGCAAGCGCAATGGCGCCGGCGGAAAGCACCACCACCGCGGTCCAACCGCCGGCGCGATGGGCGAGGACGAAAAGGACCTGCGACAGCCATTCCTTGGCGATCCACGGCTCGCCGGCAAAGGTGAACGAGAAGGGATCGCCGGTCGGGAAGCCGTTGTTCAGGATCCAGCCGCCGACCACGAGATGCCAGTAGGTGTCGGGATCGTTGAGGAGCGCGGCGCCAACCGCAAGGGCGACGAGGTAGACGACCGCGGCGACTAGGAAGGGGGTCGCCGCAGCCCACGCCCGGCCGCGTCCTTCCTCGGCGATGGTCCTGGCGGCCATGGTTGCCGTCCCGCCCGTTTGTCCGCCGGCAGGATGCTAGGCGGCCGGCGTTAACGATTGGCGAACCGGAGGCCGCCAGCAGGGCAAGGCGTCAAAGCGACCGCCGCACGCGATAGAGCGCCGCCATATCGGACTGGTTGAGAAGCTGGAGGAGGCGCGGTTCGAGCGAGGTTGGATCGGCGACCGCACCGGCGTCGATCAGAAGAACATAGTCGAACTTTGTCGGCCAACCCGCGAGGTACGGCGCGTCGGGCGCCGCCATGCCATCGCCGGCAAGGCGACGATAGTCCGGCGGCTCGCCGAGCGGGCGTGCGATGGCGTCGTACGGCGGCCGGACGATCACCGGCTGCTGGCGGGGATCGGCGAAGAGGAGCGGCCAGAATGCGTGGCGGTCAACCAGCAAGAGCGCCGCCATGTGAACGTCGGCGCGGTAGAGGCCGGGAATGATGCGCCCGGCGGGTTCATCCGCGAGATATTCCTGCGACGCGGCGCCAGCGGCGGAGACGACGAGCACACGGGCGCCCGGTTCGATCGGCGCGATACTGGCGCGCAGTTCGGCGAGGTCCTGGCGGTGGCCGTACCAGACCGCTGCCATATCCGCCGTTCGTACCAGCAGGAGAGCGGCAGCCG
Source organism: Bauldia sp. (assembly GCA_040878485.1). Lineage (GTDB taxonomy): Bacteria > Pseudomonadota > Alphaproteobacteria > Rhizobiales > Kaistiaceae > JBBDMC01. Next base: position 4,163 of record JBBDMC010000132.1, read on the forward strand.
CGGCGCCGAGAGCGATAGCGGTGGATCGCGGGATGATTGGCCTGGCGCCGGCGAAGGCTAGCAACACCATCAGCAGTGGCAGGCGGGTGTCGATGAACGTCCCGCCCTTCATCGCGCTCGGCGCGATCAGAAAAACGACGGCGAGGACGCCAAGCGCGATGGCGCTGCCGGCGTGGAGCGTCGCGTGGCGCCACAGGAGGATGAAGGCGGCGAGAACAGCCACCGCCGTCGCCAGTCCCATACTCTGGTGGTAGGTCAGGAACGGCGAGAGGAGATCGATGAGTTTGCGGCCGGGCGAGCTCCACCGGAGGAGGCCATCCGCGTCGGAGAGCGCCGAAAGCCGGTAGAGGACGAGCGCCGGCGCAAGGGTGAGAAGGATCATCCCGGCGCGCGTCATCGCCCGTCGAAGCGACGGCGCTTCCCACCAGCCGGCGAGTTCGTGCGAGGCGACCAGCAGCACGAAGAACAGAACGCCGAACAGATGACAGAAGAAGAGCGCGGTCGCCGCGACCGCCGACACAACAAGCGTCAGGAGCGGTCGACGATCGACCAGGTAAATCCAGAGCGCGGCGGCAAGGAAGGCGAGACCGACTGCGTAGAGGAGGTTGATGAAGCCGAGGAAGAAGATGCCGTTGAAGGCAACAATCGCGGCGGCGAGGGGCCAATATGAGCGAACGCCGAAGACGGCGCGGTGATAGGCAACGACACCGATGACGGGGAGAAGTGCGGCACCAGCCAGGAGAAGGCGGCCAGCGACATGAACCGGCAGCAGGCGCAGGAGCGGCGGGCCGATCACGTCCAGCGCGAGGTTCGGCACGATGATCCAGTGTGGCGCGTACAGGCGCGACAGGACCGGATCGTCCGCCCCAAACGCGAGCACGGTGAGGCGTGCCAGATGGTT
>JBBDMC010000133.1:0-5043 GCA_040878485.1 Bauldia sp.
CGCTGATCCACGGCGGCGGCTCCGGCATCGGCACCACCGCCATCCAGCTCGCCAGGGCGCGCGGCGCCCGCGTCATCGTCACCGCCGGCAGCGACGAAAAGTGCGCCGCCTGCGTCAAGCTTGGCGCCGACGTGGCGATCAACTACCGCTCGCAGGATTTCGTCGAACGCGTGCGCCAGGCGACCGGCGGCCGCGGCGCCGACGTGATCCTCGACATGGTCGGCGGCGACTACGTCGCCCGCAACTTCGCCGCCGCCGCCGAGGACGGCCGCATCGTCCAGATCGCCACGCAAGGCGGCGCCCGCGCCGAGATCGATTTGCGGCAGATCATGGACAAGCGCCTGACCCACACCGGTTCGACCTTGCGGCCGCGGCCGGTCGCCTTCAAGGCGGCGGTCGCCGCGGCCGTCCGCTTGAACGTGTTTCCGCTGTTCGCGGCCGGGACGCTCGCCCCGGTAATCGACTCGACCTTCCCGCTGGCCGCCGCCGCCGCCGCCCACCGGCGCCTGGAAGCCTCCGCCCACGTCGGCAAGATCGTGCTCACCGTCGGCTGACGCCTCGGGTTTCCTGGCTGGCGCGGAACGCCTACCTGCTGCTGATCGTCGACGTGGCCTTGTCGTTGGCAGTCAACACCAGCGGCGGGATGCAGACGAAGGCCGCGATCGAGGGATAGGCGGCGTTGAGCATGCTGTCGAACGAGAAGGCCGCCATCCGCCGCCTTACCGTGCTGAACCCGATGATCCGGTTGTCCATCGGAAAGCAGGCGGCTGTCAGCTTTCGGGCACCCTCCGGCGACACCGCGTAGCCGCACGGTCCGAAAGCATGGCGCAATCGCAACAGGTTGACCGGGTCGGTCGATCGGACGAATTGCGCCAACTGATCGGGGGTCGGATAGCGGACCGAGAAGGTCCCGCCCAGATCGATATCGCCGACCAGGTTGAACTCGACGAGCGAGTCGGTGTTGTAGCCGAAGAGGATGAACTCCCACGGATCGGCCAGGCGCGCCAGCGCCGCGGTGAACGCCGTCTTGATATCGTCGCGCACGAAGGCATCGTCTTCAAGCACGATCAGCGGCCGCCCGCCGGCCACCGTCCGTTGCCACAGCTCCAGGTGGGACATCGCCACCCCGATGCGGCCTTTCGAGTCCCATTGGCTGCCGGGTTTGATGATCTTGCGCCGGATCGCCTCGTCGAAGCCGATCTTGCTGCCGTCGACCGCCTCGAACCGCCGGAAGTCGATCCCGCAGCCCTCGTTCTGCGCGCAGAACGAGAACCACCGCTGCGGCGTGCGGGCGAGATTGATCACGTGGCACGTGAAGGTGTCGTCGAATGCCCCGGCGCCGGCCGTCGTCCGCCCTGCTTCCGCCATCCGCCGTCCACCCGCCGCGGCGCCCGTCCGACCGAGGCGGACGCCGGTTTGCGTCGCCGCCCGCCAGGTCCTATATAAGCACCATTCCTTCAATCATGCTCACGGATAAGGGCCCGTCGGTCGACAATCTGGCGGAGCGACCGGGACAGACCCATGACGACCACAACCCCTCTGATGCCCAAGGCGACCGCCGTCTGGCTGGTCGACAACACCGCGCTGTCGTTCGCCCAGATCGCCGAGTTCTGCAAGCTGCACCCGCTCGAGGTCCAGGCGATCGCCGACGGCGAGGCCGCCCAGTCGATCAAGGGTCTCGACCCGATCCTCACCGGCCAGCTGACCCGCGAGGACATCGAAAGGGCCGAAGCCGACTCCGGCCGCAAGCTCGGACTCGCCGAGCCCAAGGTCCGCGCGCCGGTCGCCAAACGCAAGGGCCCGCGCTACACGCCGGTGTCGCGCCGCCAGGACCGGCCCAACGCCATCCTGTGGCTGTTGCGCAATCATGCCGAGCTCAAGGACGCCCAGATCATGCGGCTGGTCGGCACCACCAAGCCGACGATCGAATCGATCCGCGGCCGCACCCACTGGAACGCCAACAACCTGCAGCCGCTGGACCCTGTGATGCTCGGCCTGTGCACGCAGATCGACCTCGACTTCGAGGTCGACAGGGCGGCCACGACCGTGCCGTCGGACGAAGTCCCGGCCAGCGGGGGGGCGACGCTGTTGCCGGCCTCGGAAACGACGACGGCCGCCGCCGCCGCCGTCGCCGCGGCGGCCAAGCGACCGGAACGGACCGCCACCCAGGAGGCCGATGCCGAGGCCAGCGCCGTCTTCGCCAAGCTGAAGTCGATGAAGGGCGCCGAACCGGCGGACGACCAGTCGGGCAGCCCGTGACCGCCGGCCGGCGCTATTCCTTCACCGGAACGGTGTAGTTGAGCGCCAGGCGCCCGCCGTCGGGATAGATCGTCTGCCCGGTGATGTAGCTCGCCTGGTCGGAGGCCAGGAACGCGGTCACCGCCGCGATCTCCTCCGCCTCGCCGACGCGGCCGAGCGGCGTGCGCGAAAGGACGCGCCGGCGCATCTCGGCGTCTTCCGCCAGCACCGATTCGAACATCTCGGTCATGATCGCGCCGGGACCGACGGCGTTGACGCGGATGCCGTACGGCGCCAGCGCCACCGCCATCACCTTGGTCAGCGAATTGATGCCGCCTTTCGACACCGCGTAAGGCACATGGTTGGCGATGGCCAGGAGGGCGTTGACCGACGACAGGTTGACGATCACCCCTGGCCTGGCGCCCGCCGCTATCCGCTCGACCATGTGGCGCGCGACCGCCTGGCCGCACAGGAACGCGCCCCTGACGTTGACGCGGATCACCCTGTCGAAATCCGCCTCGTCCAGTTCCAGGAAGTCGGCGGCGTGGAGGATGCCGGCGTTGTTGACCAAGACGTCGATATCGCCGAGAGCCTCGGCCGTCGCCGCGATCAGGTTGCGCACGTCGAGCCGTTCGCCGACGTCGCATTCCACGAAGCGCACGGTCCCGTATTGGCCAAGGTCGGTGACCGCCGCCGCGCCGGCTTCGTCGTCGATGTCGGCGATCACGACGCGGGCGCCTTCGCCGAGGAATCGCCGGGCGATGGCAAAGCCGATGCCGCGCGCCGCCCCGGTGACGATGGCGACCCTGTTTTCGAGCAGCATCAGACGCCTCCCCTCATGGGCCTGCCGCGGCAAACGGACCAGAAGCGTTAGCCAATGGCACCGGGGGTGTCCATCGCCTTGCCGGTTGTTGGCGGGCGGCCACCGGCCTATGCTGCCGGCAAGCGCCGTCCGGCGTCGGTTGTTTCCCGTCCAGCAGCTTCTTCCGCGATGATAAGCGATCCGTTGTTTTACGCCGCCGCGATTCCGGCGATGGTCATGCTCGGTCTGTCGAAGGGCGGCTTCACGACGATGGGGCTGCTGGCGGTACCGATCATGGCGCTGGTCATCTCGCCGGTTCAGGCCGCCGGCATCACGCTGCCGATCATGGTGCTCAGCGATGTCGTCGCGGTGGTCTCGTACCGCCGCTCCTTCGATGTCACCACGCTCAAGATCATGCTGCCGGGGGCGATGGTGGGGGTTGCCATCGGTTGGATGACCGCCGCCTGGGTGAGCGAGCACCAGATCCGGCTGATCGTCGGGGTGGTGTCGGTCCTGTTCGCCCTGAATTACTGGTTTCGCCACCGCTTGCGCCAGGAGCCGCACGAGCCCAATGCCGTCAAGGGCGGCTTCTGGGGCATGATCTCCGGGTTCACCAGCTTCGTCAGCCACGCCGGCGGACCGCCGTTCCAGATGTATGTTGTTCCGCTGAGGCTGGAGCCGCGCATTTTCGCCGGCACCATGACGATCCTGTTCGCCATCGTCAACGCGGCAAAGCTGGTCCCCTATTTCTATCTCGGCCAGTTCGACGCCACCAACCTGACCACCGCGGCGATCCTGTTGCCGATTTCGATTCCAGCGACGTTCCTCGGCGTCTGGCTGGTGAGGAGGTTCGAGACCGGCGCGTTCTACAAGGCCATCTACGCGTTGATCTTCGTCGTCGGCGTCTACCTGGTGTGGGAAGGCTTGTCCGGCCTGATCTGATATCGGCCGCCGCCGCCCCGGCCGACCGCGATCCCGCCGGCAAACGAATAGCGCCGCGGGGAGGCCGCGGCGATTCGACTTTGCCAAGGATACTCGCTCAGTGAACCGAATCGCTGCGCAGGCGCGCGATCTCGTCCTTCAACTGCAGCTTGCGGCGCTTGAGTTCGGTCAGGGTCAGCGCATCCGTGCCCGGATGCGTCATGGCGTCCTCCAGTTCCTTTTCGAGGGCCTGATGGCGACGCTCAAGCTCGGCAAGATGCGATTCCATGGTCATCGGCGAGGCCTCCATAGTCCGCTATCCACGACCGACAGTCTGACATAGCGGTGTCATGCTGTCGAACCGGGGCGCGCGATTTTGTGGCGCACAAGCGGGCTTTTCCACGCCATCGCGCCCTTGTTTTCCATCTGGAGCCGCGACCGCCGCCGTTCAAGTCCCGCCAGGCGAATGCCCTTAGGCCGGGCTTTGCTTTCGTGGTATTCTTGCAAGGGTTGCGGGACGTTTGAGATGAGGAGTTTCGCGGGCTGAGGGCGGCATGGCTTCCGACGACGACCGGCGTCTGGGCGAAGAGGAGGAACGTGAAATCCGGCGCGAGCTGGCCGAGCTTCGCCAGGAGCATCGCGACCTCGACGCGGCGATCGCCGCCATGGGCCAATCGCCGGTCGCCGACACCATGGGCATCCAGCGGCTGAAGAAGCGCAAGCTCGCCCTCAAGGACCGCATCGCCGTTCTCGAAGACCGTCTGTTCCCCGACATCATCGCCTGACGCCGCCGGCGCCGGCTTCTTGCGGGCGGGCCAAGCGCCCCTATAATCCGCGCCTCGCCCAAGCCCGTCCCCGAAGAAAATGGATCAGTCATGGTCGAAGAGGCGCCCCCGGTTGCCATCATCATGGGTAGCCAGTCCGACTGGTCGGTGCTCCGCCACGCCGCCGACACGCTCGATTCGCTCGGCATCGCCCACGACGACCGCGTCATTTCGGCCCACCGCACCCCCGACCGGCTGATCACCTTCGCCAAGGGCGCCCGCCGCGCCGGCTACAAGGTGATCATCGCCGGGGCCGGC
>JBBDMC010000134.1:0-5014 GCA_040878485.1 Bauldia sp.
ATGTCGGGCTTTCGAGAATGAAGCCGGCCCCGGCCTTCCGGGCGATTTCCGCGTGGCGGCGGAAATAGGCGCGGAGGCCTGCCGTGCCTTTCTCATCCCGCAACAGGTGGAAGGCGGCGAAGTAGGGCAGCTCGAAGCCGTCGAGATAGATCAGCGTCGTCTCGATGCCGCCATCGGAGAGGAACAACCCGCCATCGAGCTGCGGCAGGCGATTTCTGTATTTGGCCATGGTAAAATCCTTATGCTGGGGGGCGCATGAAGGGGCGCGCGGGCCCCCGGAGCGTTTCCAGGTGAAGTGCCTCCTTGAAAAAGGGGGCGGTTCACCGTGCGGAAACGCGACAAAACAGAGACTCCTTGGGCCGGCGGCTCTTCATCTCGCCGCGAAGCTAGCCGCGCCCGCGTGCCGGGATAATGCGCGGGACGCCGGATCGTTTTGCCGATCCGCTAAATGTGTGAGGGGGCAGGGCCGATGGACCCGCTATCCGACGTTCTCCGCTCGATGCGCCTCACCGGCGGCATCTTTCTCGACGCCGAATTGACGGCGCCCTGGTGTCTGGCCTCGTCTGTGAGCGAAGAGGATTGCGCGCCCTTCGGTGCCGTCCCGCACAACATCGTCTCCTGGCACTATGTCGAGGCGGGCCGCATGCATCTCGAGGTCGCGGGAGCACCCCCCGTCGCGGTCGAACGCGGCGAGATCGTTCTCCTGCCGCACAACCACAAACACCTGATCGGCAGCGATCTCGCCCTGCCGCCGGCCGATCCCGACGGCCTCATCCAGCCCGTGCCCGGCGGCCTCGCCCGCATCGTTCATGGCGGCGGCGGCGAGCGCACGCACATCGTCTGCGGCTTTCTCGGCAACGACATGCCGGGCGACCCGATCCTCGCCATCCTGCCCCCGGTCCTGAAGCTCGATGCCCCCGAGGGTCCGACCGGCGAATGGATCGAAAGCACCTTCCGCTTCGCTGCCGCGATCCTCGCCGGCGGCGGCGAGCGCTCGGCCGCCGTTCTGGGCAAGCTCGCCGAACTGCTCCTCGAAGAAGCCGTCCACCGCCATCTCGCTGACCTGCCGAACCGGGAGAAGGGCTGGCTCGCCGGCCTCCGCGATCCGGTCATCGGCCGCGCGCTGGCCGTCCTCCACCGCAACCTCGGCCGCGACTGGACGACGGAGACGCTGGCGGCCGAGATCGGCATGTCGCGTTCGGCCTTTGCCGCGCGCTTCACCGAGCTCGTCGGCGAGCCGCCGATGCGCTACCTCGCCAAATGGCGCCTGACTTTCGCCGCCCGCCGCCTGATCGACACGCGCGATCCCGTCGCCGGCATCGCCTTCGAGGCCGGCTACGAATCCGAAGCCGCCTTCAACCGTGCCTTCAAACGAACCTTCGGCGCGCCTCCCGCCACTTGGCGGAAGGAACAGCCGGCGGGTGGCGGCCCCTCTGGCCGTCAGCCTGTGGCCGGGGCGCAATAGTATCAAAAATTCGGATTTCAGCCGCCATTCTCTTTGACCGGTTCCTGTCCTTCGGGTAGCTGGTTATGGGTAGACAGATTCCGGAGGCGCGGTGGGCGCCGCTGGATTGTCGGCGCGGGGGGTGCGTCCATGGCAAGAACCAGTTCCCGGTTTCGCACGCGTGCGCTCGGCACGACGGCGCTCGTCGCGCTGGGCGGCCTGATGCTGGGTGCGAACCCCGCCGATGCGGCTTGCACCTCCTCCGCGCCGCTCGCCGGCGAAACCGTCACATGTTCGGGCGCCGTCGTCGATCCCGTCGTCACCGGCGCGGCCGGCGTCACCGTCAGTCTCGATCCGACGGCCGATTTCAACATCAATGACATCTATGCGATCCGGCTGGGCAACGACGGCACCGTCACCCTCAATGGCGATGGCGTTTCGAGCGCGGAGATTTACGCCATCGAGAACGACGTCGTCGGCATTGCGGGCGAGGAAAATCTCAACGTCACGCTGAACGCCGACGCGCGGGTCAGTCTCTATGGCAACGACGGAGCGGTCGGGATATTTGGCGAGTCCGGCAGCAGCGTCGTCTTGAACGACCGGTCCGGTCTTAACATCGTCGGCATAGCGGACTACGGCGTGGGCATCGCGCTCGACGGGCCGGGCTCCACCGTCACCCTCAACGGCCAGTCCTGGGTCCGCACCTACTCCACCGACGTGTCGATCGGCATCACGGTCAATGGCGACGGCAACACCGTCACGCTCAACGATTCCACTTACGCTAGGGGCACCTCGTTCTACAGCGTCACCGCGGGCGTGGCATTCGGCGTCGCAACCTATGGCGACAGCAACACGATTACATTGAATGGCGCCGCCTTGGCCGCCGCCCGCACCATTGGCGACGACGCGGACTATGCCGCCGGCATTTACGCCATCGGCGCCGATACCGCCATAACCCTCAACGACGCGTCGGAAGTGATCGCGGACATCGACACCGCCTTCGTCTATGCGACGGCCGGCATCCTGGCCGGCGGTCCGGGCGAACGCACAATCACGCTGAACGGCACATCCCGCGTGTCGGTCGATTTCTACAACTCGACGGGTTATCTCGCCCTCGGCATCGGCTTCGGCAATGTCGCCTATGCGGGCGCCGGTGGCACCTTGGCGCTCAACGGCGCGTCGCGTGTCGATGTCGATATCGAGGCCTCCAATCTCAATGTCGCGGGCGGCATCGTCGCCAATGCGAACGGCGCCAACATCGTGCTCAACGGCACATCGGCGATCGGCGTCGATCTGGACGATTCCCTCGTCGTGTTCGCAACCGGCCTCTGGGCATTCGGCGACGACAATCTGTTGACGCTGAACGGCGCCTCGGGCGTATCGCTCTCGCTCTACGACAGCCAGACCGTCATTGCCGCGGCCGCGGGTCTGGGAGACCTGCTCGGCCTCGGCCCCGGCTTCGGAGGCACAGGTGGCACGCTGACGCTCAACGGCACCGCACAGCTCGATCTCGACATCGACGCATCGGACGCGATCGCCGCTTTCGCCGCCCTCGCGATCACCGACGGCGCCACGATCGCCCTCAACGGCGCCGCCTCTGCCAATACCTACATTACCGACAGCACGGTCGATTATGCGGCCGGCATATACGCGCTCGGCGATGGCAACACCATCCTGCTCAACGGTTCCGCCGCAGTCGATGTCGTGGTCGCGCCCTCCGCCGGCATAGCGGAGAGATTGAGTGGCATCGGCGTCCTGGGCGACGGCAACGCGGTCACGCTGAACGACGATGCCTCGGTCAGGCTCGACGGCGTCAGCAACGCCTATGCCGCCGCCGGCGTTTTGCTGTCCGGCACCGGCAACACCCTCACGCTCAACGGCAATGCGACGATTGACGTCACCCCGTCGGTCTACGCACATGGCGTCTATATCTACGGCGACGGCAACACGGTCGTCCTGAACGGCAGCGCCGCCATTCTGGGCGGCAACGGAGCGGGCATCCATGCCTATGGCGTGACCGGCGCCACGGTCACGCTCGGACGGGACGCATCCGTTTCCGGCGCATACGGCATCCGCTTCGAGAATACCGACGATTCGAACGTCCATATCGCCGGCGAAGTAACGGGCACCATTGCCGGCATCGTGATCGACGGCGACGGCAACACACTGACGCTCGACACCGGTGCCGCGATTCAGGGCGGCATCTACGCCGTGGCCGGCGAAAATACGCTGGCGCTTCGGGGCGAAGGCGAGCTCAACACCACCGCCCTCGGCTTCTCGCATCTCGATGTCGATGCGACCGGCATCTGGAATCTCACCACGGCGCTGATCCTCGACGACACCTTCGCGCCCGGCGCCGCCGCGGTCAATGGCGGCACGCTGCTGATCAACGGCGTATTGGAAGCACCGGGCGGCGTCACGGTCGCGGCGGGCGCCACGCTGGGCGGCGATGGCACGGTCGACGGCGACGTCGTCAATTTCGGCACGCTCTCGCCCGGCAACTCGCCCGGTACGCTCGTCGTCTTCGGCGATTTCGATTTTGCCGCCGGCGCGACCTTTCTGGTGGAGGCGGACGCCACCGCCGCCGACCTGCTGATCGCCACCAACGACGTGAACATCGACCCGGCCTCGACCCTGCATATCCAGCATCTCGCCGGCATCGACGGTTTCGACGCGACGATCCTGATTGCCGGCAACGCGCTCACCGGCGCCTTCGGTTCGGTCACCGGCGGCGCCGGCGCGTTGACCTACACGCCGACATCGGTGTCGCTGCTCGCCATGCGGCCGACTTCGCTCAACGGCGCGCTGCTCGGCGGCATGGATGCCGGCTTCGCCTTCCTCGATGCGCTGAGCGGTCAGGCGCGTCACGGCATCGGCGGCGCCGGCCGCATCTGGACGACGAGCATCGCCGAAGACGGCAGGCGCACAACCGACGGTTTCGGCGGCGCCTTCGACAGCAAGACGCGTGGCGGGGTTTTCGGCGGCGACGTCTACAGCACCGGCGCGGCTTCGATCGGCGTCGCGGCCGGCTATCTCGACAGCTCGGTCGATGCCGATGGCGGCGGTTCATCGACGGACATACAAGGCTACCATGTCGGCGCCTATGGCTCATGGGCGGCCGGCAACGGGTTCGTCACTGGCGCGCTCGGCGGATCGTGGCAGGACCAGAAGACGGACCGTCGCGTGCTGACCGGCGGCGGTCTGGCGACAGCCAACGCCAGCCCCGACGCCTGGTCGGCGGCTGCCGGCCTTGTCGCGGGCCACGCTTTCCCGCTTGAGGGCAACTGGACGCTGACGCCTTTGGCCCATCTTGCGTATCAGCGCCTCGAGCGCGACGGTTACAGCGAAACCGGCGGCGGCACGGCGGCCATCCGTGTCGGCGGCCAGACCGCCGAGACCTTGAAGGCCGGCATCGGCGCCGAACTCGGCGTCGAAATCGGCGACCCCACCGCCAGATGGTCGGTCCGCCCCGTGCTCCGCGCCGGCATCGGCCGCGAAATGCAGATGGGCGACACGACGGTCGGCGGCGCCTTCCTCTCCACGGGCGCACCCTTCACCGCGACCCTCCAC
>JBBDMC010000135.1:0-4079 GCA_040878485.1 Bauldia sp.
TTGCTGAGATGCGAAGAGCCGCAGACCCGGCAGGTTCGCCGGTAGGTCAGATGCACGGGCCACCGACCCTGCGATCGACCGTCAGCCGCTCACGCCGCCGGCATGGGCGTCAGCCCGGTCGGGCACCGGGTCACCTCACGCGAGCCGACGGCGGCCGCCAGCACGTCGGCGAGAGTCTGGGTGAGCGGTATCTCGGGCATCCATCCCGTCGCCGCGCCGAGGGCAGCGTAGGAACCGCGCAGGCGCTGCTGCTCCGCTTCGCGGTAGAGCAGCCGGTTTTCGGCAACCTCAATGTCCACCGCCGACCGGCGAATGAGGAGATCGAGGACCTGCCGCATGGTCACCTCTCGCCCGCTGCACACGTTGTACACTTGGCCGTGGTGCCCGGCGTGCATGATCAGCTCGTAAGCTCTCGCCACGTCCCGGACGTCGGTCAGGTCCCGCGTCGCGTCGAGGCGTCCAACCTCGATCACCGGCCGCTTCCGCCTTGCCATGATCTCCGCAATCTGGTTCGCGAACTTCGCCACCGCGAAGCGGGCGCTCTGGCCGGGTCCGATGTGGGTAAAGGGTCTGGCCACCAGGATCGAGAAGGCGGCCTGCTCGGCCCATTGCCGGCAGAGCATCTCGCCGGCCGCCTTGGCCGCAGCATACGGGCTCATCGGCCGCAGCGGCGAGGCCTCCGACAGCGGCAGTTCGCTCGCCTGCGGAAAGCCGTAGACCTCGCTCGAGCTGACGTGCAGCAGGCGCCCCCTGAATCCGCAGTCTCTCAGCGCGGTCAGGACGTTGAGAAGACCGATGACGCCGATTTCGAGAGTCTCCCGCGGGTCCTGAAACGATTCCGCCACCGTCGTCACCGCCGCCAGGTTGACGACGATTTCGGGTTCCAGCCGCGACACCAGGCCGAGCAGCCTCTTCGCGTGGCGCACGTCATGCTCGCGCCCGGTCGCCTTCACTCGGTATCGCCGCGACAACTGACGCGCCAAGTGACGGCCGACGAAGCCGGTGCCGCCGATGATGAGCGCGCCGCCGCTCATTCGACCCGAGCCCGTTTGTCTTGCCCGCCACGGCCGCCAAGCGCGGCGACCGTTTGCCCCGCGGCGGCCTCCGCCGCGGCAAGATAGGCGGCATAGTAGGGGCCAATGCCGTCGGCCAGCGCGGTTCGCGCCCGCCAGCCGAGCCCCGCTAACCTCGATACGTCGAGCAGTTTCCGCGGCGTTCCGTCCGGCTTTGAACGGTCGAAGACGATGCGGCCGTCGTAGCCGACCGTCCTCGCGATCAGCTCAGCGAACTCGGCGATCGACAGCTCGCGCCCGGTGCCGATGTTGAGCGCCCGTTCGTCCGAGTAGTGTCGCGCCACGAAGACGCACGCATCGGCGAGGTCGTCGACGTGGAGGAATTCGCGTCTCGGGCTGCCGCTCCCCCAGACGACGACCTCGGGGCGCGCCTCGATCTTGGCTTCATGGAAGCGCCTGACCAGTCCGGCCGGCGCGTGGCTGGTCTCGGGATCGAAGTTGTCGCCCGGGCCGTAGAGGTTGGCCGGCTGCACGGCGACGAAATCGCATCCGAACTGGCGACGATACGCCTGCGTGAGCTTGATGCCGGCGATCTTGGCAACCGCGTACCATTGATTGGTCGGCTCGAGCGGGCCGCTGAGCAGCGCCCCCTCGCCGATCGGCTGCGGCGCGTCGCGCGGATAGGTGCAGCTTGAACCGAGGAAGATCAGCTTCTCCACCCCGGTCCGTCGCGCCGCCTCCAAGATGTTCGCCGCGATCATCAGGTTGTCGTAGAGGAACTCCGCCGGATAAGCGCTGTTGGCGAGGATGCCGCCAACCTTGGCCGCCGCGACAAAGACGAGCCGCGGCCGATTTCGCGCCAACCACTCCTCGGCTTCCCCTTGCCGGCGAAGATCGAGCCGGTCGCTGTCGGCGGTGACGATCTCGCAGTCCTCGCTCGCAAGCCGACGCATCAGCGCCGAGCCGACCATCCCGGCGTGCCCGGCGACGTAGACCTTCTTACCCTCGATCGGATAGATCGCCGGCACGCGCCCTAGCGGGTCACGAATTGCGTCACCTTGCTCAGCGGCTTGGCGAAGAAAGCCCGGTCGACGATCCCGGCGTTCAGCCATGTTCGCCGCGACCGCCGCGCCTCGAGGTTGCCTCTGAGGTATGCCCTCAACCCGGCCGTGCTATCGCCGCCGTAGCGCATGTCGATCAGTGTGCTGTCGACGAAGGTGGTCCTGAAGTCGTAGAACTCCATGGCCCTGAGCATGAAGTCGTAGTCGGCGGCCGTCCGATAGCCGAGGTCGAAGCCGCCGACCGCCTCGACCACCGCGCGCCGCACGTAGAACGTCGGATGCGGCGGCATCCAGCCGCCGGCGAAACAGTGCTTGCGGAACGCCGAACTCCGCCACCGCCTGACGACGGCACCGGTCTCGTGATCGCTGACGAAATCCAGGTTGCCATGGACAATGTCGGCCGCTTTCAGCGCCGCGGCGATCCGCGACAGCACTTGCCCGTCCTTGAATCGATCGTCCGAATTGAGGAACCCGACCGCGTCGCCGGAGAAGGCGGCGAGCCCCTTGTTCATAGCGTCGTAGATGCCGCGGTCGGGCGCCGACATGACGGTGAGGTCCTCGCCGGCAAACGCCTCGACCATCGCCAGCGTCCCGTCCGTCGATGCCCCGTCGACGACCACCAGTTCCTTGTCCGGGTGATCCTGTGCGAAGAACGATTCCAGCGCGCTACGGATCGTCCTTGCTGAATTGAAGCAGACCGTGACGACTGAGACCCTCACGCCGGCCTCATCCGATCCGGCGCAGGCGGTCGCTGCCGCGCTGGCTCGCCGGCAGCTGGCTCGCCAGCCCAGCCATCGCCTTCAGGTCCGCCGCGACCATCTCGGCGATCAGCTCGGCGAACGACGCAGTGTGGCGCCAACCGAGCTTCCTCAGCGCCTTGGCGGGGTTTCCCTCGAGGATATCCACCTCGGTCGGGCGGACGTAGCGCCGGTCGATCTCGACCAGTGTCCTGCCCGACCCCGCGTCGCGGCCAATCTCGTCATCGCCCCGGCCGTCCCAGGCGATCGTCACACCGGTTTCGGCAAAGGCCCGCTCGACGAACTCACGCACGCTGTGGGCCTCGCCGGTCGCCAGCACGTAGTCGTCGGGCTCGTCCTGCTGGACCATGCGCCACATGCCTTCGACGTAGTCGCGGGCGTGGCCCCAATCCCGCCTCGCGTCGAGATTGCCGAGATAGAGCCGATCCTCCAGGCCGTGGTGGATCGCGGCGACGGCGCGAGTGATCTTGCGGCTGACGAAGGTTTCGCCGCGGATCGGGCTCTCGTGGTTGAACAGGATGCCGTTCGAGGCGTGCAGCCGGTAGGCCTCTCGATAGTTGACCGTCATCCAGTAGGCATAGAGCTTGGCGGCGGCGTAGGGACTGCGCGGGTGAAACGTCGTTGTTTCCGACTGCGGAACCTCCGCCGCCTTGCCGTAGAGCTCCGACGTCGAGGCCTGGTAGAAGCGGGTCTTTTGGTCGAGCCCGAGCAGTCTGATCGCCTCCAACAGGCGCAGCGCGCCGAGCGCGTCGGCGTTGGCGGTGTATTCGGCGGTCTCGAAGCTCACTTGCACGTGGCTCTGGGCGCCGAGATTGTAGATCTCGTCGGGCGCCGTCTCTTTGACGATGCGGTTGAGGTTGGTCGCGTCGGTCAGCTCGCCGTGGTGCAGGATGAACCGTTGATCGGGCTCGTGCGGGTCCTGGTAGAGATGCTCGACCCGTCCGGTGTTGAACGACGACGACCGCCGCTTGATGCCATGGACGACGTAGCCCTTCGCCAACAGGAGCTCGGCGAGATAAGCGCCGTCCTGTCCGGTGACGCCGGTGATGAGAGCGACCTTTCGGGTCACTTGGCGAACCTCCGCGCTCGTCGATCCATCACACGGCGCGCGCCCGGCGCGCGGCAAAGGGTATCGGGCTCGTCTCCGCCTGTTCGTGGAAATGGCCGGCGGTCATCTCCAATCCCTCGTCGAGGTCGACGTGCGGCTCCCAGCCGAGCCGCTCCCGCGCCAGCCCGATATCGGGTCG
>JBBDMC010000135.1:4089-28550 GCA_040878485.1 Bauldia sp.
GGCGCGAACCTGACGCCGGAAGGACTCCCGGTCACCGCGATGATCCTTTCGGCCAGCGCGGCGACGGTGCACTCCGCCGGGTTGCCGAGGTTGACCGGGCCGCTGAGTTCGGCGTCGCTTTCCATCAGCCGGATGAGCCCTTCGACGAGATCGCTGCAGTAGCAGAACGAGCGCGTCTGGCTGCCGTCGCCGTAGATCGTGATCGGCTCGCCGCGGAGCGCCTGGACGATGAAGTTCGACACCACCCGGCCGTCATCGGGGTGCATGCGCGGGCCGTAGGTATTGAAGATGCGGGCGACCTTGATCTCGAGGCCGTGCTGGCGGCGATAGTCGAAGAACAGCGTCTCTGCGCACCGCTTTCCCTCGTCGTAGCAGGAACGCGGCCCGATCGGATTGACGCGGCCCCAGTAGTCCTCCCGCTGCGGATGGACGTCGGGATCGCCGTAGACCTCGCTGGTCGAGGCTTGGAGTATCCGGCAGCCCAGCCGTTTGGCCAGCCCCAGCATGTTGATGGCGCCGATGACAGCTGTTTTGGCCGTCTGCACCGGATCACGCCGATAGTGGACCGGAGAGGCGGGGCAGGCGAGATTGTATATCTCGTCGACCTCGACGTAGAGCGGCAGGCAGACGTCATGGCGCATGAACTCGAAGCGCGGGTGATCACGCACGTGCTCGATGTTGCGCTTGCTGCCGGTGAAGAGATTGTCCACGCACAAGATTTCGTCGCCCCGCTCCAGCAATCGGTCGATCAGATGCGAACCGAGGAATCCCGCTCCACCGGTGACCAGGATGCGCTTTCGGCTGTCGATGAGCCGTGGCATGGTGCTGTCGCTAACCGCCGTTCGCTGAGACCGGACCGCCTTCGACGCGGCTGATCGCCAGGCGGTCGAACCAGATCTCGCCGCTCACCCGCTGCTCGACGGCGGTCCGCGCCGCAAGCTCGAGCGTCAGCCACTGCGCCCGGCAGCCAGAAGCGGGAACGACGACATCCTGCCCGAACGGATGCCACGGCGTGGTGCCGGCGACCGCCGGCGTCTCGGCAAGCAGCGCCTGGTCTTTCTCCGCGCAACGCACCCGCCAGACCATCCCGCGTTCGTTGACCAGGTTTTCCGTCTTGACGTCGCCCGAGAGGCGATAGCTGCCCGGCGGCAAGACCAGAAGCTTGGCGAGGTTGCGATAGAGGACTCGGCCGCCGGCAAAAACCACGTGCACGGCCTTGCCCGAGCCCGCCGTGCCAGTCGTTTCGATGAGCGTGGAGGCCCCGCCGATCCGCGATACGGCCCAGTCGAAGGGCAGATCGCCGATCGGTCGCTCGAAGTCGCCGTTGTCGATGTAGCGTAGATTCCCGAGCCGTTCGCCCGGCAAGAACAGCAGCCAGACGAGATGGGCCCGCTCGAAGTCCCCGGACTCGATCAATCGATCGAGATAGGGTTTGAACTCGCGGTCGGTCGGCGGCGCGGAAGTGGACCTGAGGGCCGATAGGACGGGGAGAGCGGCCCCGGGCGGCGTGTTCCGGCCCGACAGGCCGGTCAGGAACCATTCCCGCCATGGCGGGCTCTCGGCCAGGTGCGCCACAAGGGGGACCCGCGCCGCCGGGTCCTCGGCGAAGCGGACCAAGGCGGGCATGATCCGCCCGCCGAGCTCGGGCCTGGTGCGCAGCATGACATCCGCGTGGTCGATCGCCCGGGCGACGTCGCCGGAACGCACGCGTGCGTCGAACAGCCACGCCTGCACGACCGGGTCGCGCAGTGAACGCTCGGCCGCCCGCCGCATCAAGACCCCCGCCCTGCCCGCTTCACCCCTGAGATCGGCGGCAAAGCCGAGAAGCCGCAGGCCTCGCTCCTCGAGCGGGTTGGCGATCAGCGCCCGCTCCGCAAGCCGATCGGCCGCTGCGAGGTCACCGGCCGTCTCTGCCGCGAGCAGACGTCGTTCGGCCAGCGCAATCAATGCCGATGAGGCCGACGGCTCCCACGCCAACGCGGTTTCCGGGTCGTTGATCGCATACGTCGTCGCCGCCGTTGTCGACACGATAGTCCAAGCGCACCAGGCAAGAAGAAGGGCGCCGGCGGCGCGCGCCAGCGACGAGGCGGCGAGCGCCCAGTTCGTCCCCGGCAACGCAATTCCCCGTACCGGCGCCGCTGTCACGGTGCCCCGGCCGACGTCAAGCTGATGGCGTCTTGCCACGCCGGCGAGAAGACCCTCTCCGGCGAGAAGAAGAAGACGAGGGCGACGACCAAGGCGACGGCCGCCGCCGCCAGCCTGCGCCGGGCCCGATGCCGGGGCCTCGCGGGCCGGTCCCGGCCGGTAATCAGGGGAATGCCGCAGACCGGATGCCCCGTCTGCCGTCTCTGCTCGACCGGTCCCCGATAGCCCAACGACCGGTCGTAGCGCGCCCGTCGATCAGGCGACCTCAGCTCCTGCCAGCAGCCAAGAACCCGCTCGGCGAAAACCGACCCCCATTCGCGCCGGCTGAGGTCCGGGTGGAGCCACTTCATCAGCCAGCGGAGGTGCTCCCTGAGAATCTCCTGCGACGCCTCGCGGTCCGCGCCGAGAACCCGATAGTGGTCGGAATTCTGTGCGAACAGCACCTGCTGCAGATAGAGCACGGCGGCGTCCCGGATTTCCTCGGCGCCCCTTTCAGTCAACTGCGCCGCGTCGCGACACGCCTCCGGGTCGCCGGCGGCAATGCGGATGAGGCCCAGCACGTCCGCCGGCAGCGGCTGCCCGCGCATGGCGCTCGCCAGCGACGGCCACGACGCCAGTTCCAGGGCGACGTAGAGCGCTGCCGGTCTTGTCACTTCGCTCGCTTGCTCTTCGAGGCGGCAAGTTCCGCCGGCCGGCGCTCACCCAGGCGACTCTCGCCACCGTAGCCATAGGCATAGGCGTAGCCGTAGCCGTAGCCGTGGCCGTAACCGTAGGAGTATCCCGGGCTGCTCACGTCGAGCTTGTTGATGACCGCGCCGACCACCCGGGCTCGGGCGAAATGAAGCCGCTTCAGCGCCGCCTTCGCCGCGCCCCGCCGGGTTCCCTTGGCGTCGATCAGCATCAGCGTCCCGGTCGCCATGCTTGCCAACAGTGGCGCGTCGGCGAGCCCGCCGATCGGCGGGCCGTCGACGATCACCACATCGAACTTCTCGGCGGCGATGGTCAGCAGCGAGAGCATCTTCGGTCCGGCGAGCAACTCGGCCGGGTTGGGCGGCAGCGGACCGCTCGCCATGAAGGTAAGACCCGACCAATCGGTCTCCTGAACGATCTCTGGCGGCGCCGCCGCGCCGGCGAGATAGTTGGTCAGTCCCGCCGCGTTGCCGCACTTCAAGTATTTGTGCAGCGACGGCTTGCGCAGATCCGCGTCGATCAGCAGCACCCGCATCCCGAGCTGGGCGAAGTTTCGCGCCAGCGTCACCGCCGTCGTCGACTTTCCTTCCGAGGCCCGCGAGCTGGTGACGAGGAGGCTTTTCGGGACGCCGGTCGCGGTTGAGAACTGAAGCGCCGTCCTCAACGAGCGAAACGCCTCAGCAATCTCCGAATGCGGCTCGGCGAGAAGCTGCGCCGGATCGTCGGTTGCCTTGGTCAGCGGAATGATCCCGAGCAGCGGCAGGCCGAGGCTCTCCTCGAGATCCTCCGGCGACTGGAAGGTATCGTCGAGCTGTTCCCTGGCGAACGCCGCCGCCCCTCCGAACATCAGCCCGAGCAGCAACGACAGCACCAGGTTGCGGGACAGCCTCGGCGAGTAGGCGGCCGACGGCACCTCCGCCCGATCGACGATCAGCACGTTGTTGGTGCCGACACCGCCGGCGACACCGATCTCCTTGTAGCGTTGCAGCAGCCCGTCGTAGAGCTGGCGGTTGGTATCCACCTCGCGCTGGAGGATGTTGCTCTGGATGTTGCGGTTGCGAAAATCGGTAACCTCGGCCTTGAGCTCCTCCACATGCGCGGCCAGTGACTGCTCCTCCTTGACCGACGCCTCGTAGTTCGCCTTGACCGATTCCTTGACCAGGGCGACTTCCGCCGTGACCTGCCGGTCGATCTCATCGATCTGCGCCTTGAGCTTGCGCATCTCCGGATAGGCCGGCTTGAAAAAGCTCAGCTTGTCCTCGTATTCGGCCGCCAGATCAGCGCGCTTGCCGCGCATCTCCGTGATCAGCGAACTGTCCAAGATCTGCGGCAGGCCGAGCCCCTCGGCCGCCTCGGCCTGCTCCCACAGCAGCGCGTTACGCAGCCGGTCAGTCGTCGTCTTCGCCAGCGCGGCGTTGGCGTCCGTGAGGTTGGTCATCGCCAACGTCTGCTTGTCGTCGGCACTGACGATGTGCTGCGCCGCGGCGTAGGCGACGAGCTCGCGCTCAGACTCCTCCAGCTTCAGCTTCAGCTGCTGCAATCGTTCTTCCAGGAATTTCCGCGCATAGGCGGTCGCCGCGAACCGCCGCTCGAGGTTTTCGGTGATGAACCCCTCGCCCACGGCGTTGGCGATTCTGCTAGCTAGCCCGGGATTCGGGCTGTTGAAGCTGAGCCTGACGATACTGGAGGCCCGCACCGGCTCGACGCCAAGGTTGGCGAGCACCCGGTCCGCCGCCGCCTTGCGGCGTGCCGCGACGTCCGCCACGCTGTCGACCGGGCCAGAGTCCCGCTTGCCGCCGAAGAGCCAACGCCTGAGCTTCGCCCACGGCGAGGGCGCATCGGCGGCGAGAAACTGAGCATCATCCTCGAGGTTGAGGCTCGCCACCACCCGATCCGCCAGCGAGCGGCTTTTCAGGAGCTCGTACTGAGTCTGGTAGAACTCCGCCCCGCCGGTATCCAACGGCTGAAGGTCCCTCTGCACGTCGACCACCTTCGGCACGTCGCGGTTGATCTGGATCGTCGCGCTGGCGCGGAAGATCGGCGTCGCCAGAAAGGTGACCATCAGTCCGAGGCTGGCGAACAGGACGACCGAGCCCACGATGATCCAGCGATGCTTGACCAGGAGCCAAAGGTACTTGCGCAGGTCGGGTCCGACATCGTCGGCTTGCGGCTCGCCCGCGACGGCCGCCGGCACGCTCGTCAGTGTCTCCGCCGGCAGCCCCCCGCGCGGTCCCTGCACGATCTGAGATTGAACCGAAAGAAGTCTGCCGCCGTCGCCTCCAGCGGCGTTGCCGCGGCCACCGTTGCCATGCCCGTGCCCCGGCCCTTCCTCGCCTCGCGTGTCGCCGTCGGCCGGCACCCCTCTGCGGCCGTCGTGCCGCCCGCCGGCGCTCCCTGCCGAGCCGCCGGGCGTCGGATCGGCGCCATCCCACCAATCGAAGCTCGGATCGCTCATCGCAGCACCTGGGCAGGAACGCCTTCTGGCATGCCGGCGCGCATCAAATGAACGGCACGAACAGCCCGAAGATGCCGACCGACTCGCGCAGGTTCCGCAGCGCCGCCCGCGAGCCCGACTGATCGACCACGATGGTGTCGCCGGCTACGATCACCGGGTCCTCGGCTTGCCCCGAACGAATGGCGGCAAGATCGAACATCGCCGCCTGGCGCTTGCCACCGACCGTTCTGAGGACGACGACCCCGTGCGCGTCGGCGACGCGGTTGAGGCCCTCGGCCAGCGCGATCGCTTGGACGAGAGTGGTCTTGCCGGTCATCGCGAAGACGCCCGGCTTGTTGACGGCCCCGTCGACGGTGATCTTCTGGCTGACGTATTCTTTGACCAGGACGCTGACCTGCGGCGATTGCAGGTATTTCTCGCCGAGCTTGGTGGCGATGATGGTTTCGAGCTCGCGCGTGGTCCGGCCTCCGGCGTCCACCGATCCGATCAGCGGCATGGTGATCTGGCCGCTCGAACTCACTTGGACGGTCCGGCTGAGGTCGGCGACCTGGAACACCGAGACCTCGAGCACGTCGAGTGCAGCGATACGGTAGTCTTCGACGTCGCCGGGGGCGCTTGGCGCCATCTCCGGCAGGGAGGAAGTCACCGTCGCGGCGTCGGCCTCGCCGCCGCCGCCTTGCCCAGTAGTCGTGCTGCAAGCGGTCAGGAGAAGCGCCGCGACGAGCCCGCTGGCGAGCATTCCCGGCCGCACCTGGGCGACCAACGTCGGCCGCATTCTATCGCGCCCCGAAACCGGTAAGCAGAGTACGCAGGGTCCTTGCCGCGACCAGCAGATCGAGCCACGGCGAGAAGTGCTTGATGTAGTAGAAGTCGTAGCGCAGTTTGCCGGTTGCCGCCGTGATCTCTGCGACATTGCCCTGGTTGACCTGCGCCCAGCCGGTGATGCCGGGCCTGATGATGTGGCGATAGCTGTAGAACGGGACCTCGCTCTCGTACCATTCCGCGAGCTCGCGTGATTCAGGTCGCGGCCCGATCCAGCTCATCTCGCCGGCGAGGATGTTGATCACCTGCGGCAGTTCGTCGATCCGCCAGCGACGCAAGACGCGACCGAGCCGGGTGACTCTCGGATCATCGGCCTGCGTGTAGGCGCAGCCCTCGCCGCCGCCGGGCACCATCGTTCGGAACTTGAGCAAGGTGAACGGCCGGCCCCGAAAGCCCACCCGTTGCTGGGTGAAGAAGATCGGCCGGCCGTCGCAAATCCAGATCGCCAGCACCGCCAGCAGCCCGATCGCCAGGGTCGCCGGCAGCGTGACGATGGCGACGGCGACGTCGAGCTGACGCTTCAGGCGGAGGTAGACCGACGAGGGTAGCAACGAGCCGAGGTTGTTCTCTGAGATGTGCTCGATATCGACCGTGCCGCTCATCGCTTCGGAGATCTGCTTGCAGTGATAGACCGGCAACCCGGCGAGCGCCGCACCGGCCAGCAGCTGCGACCACTCGGGCGACAGGTCTGCCCGCAGGTCAGCGACCACCGCCGTCAAGCCCTCGGGTAGGACGGATGGCGAGCGGGCGACCAACCAATCGGCCTCGCCGCTGCCGACGAGGTCGGTCGCCTTGCCGAACGGCAGCAGCAGGAGCCGCGGCCGGCGCCGCGGTTCGACAAGTCCGACGAACCCGAACCACAAGACCACGAGCCCGAAGCTGGTCAGGAACTGGAACCGCGAATAGTCGAGCCTGGCGAAGAAGAACAAGACGATGGCGACGGCATAGGCGGCTCCGAAGGCCGGCACCACGGCGGCAACGGTGCTGACGCCCGGATAGGCGGTCATCCGTCGCATGAGGTAGGCACCGGTCAGCATCGCCAGGAAGGTTGCGGCGACGGCGTTCTGCAGGCTGCCGGGGCCCTGGAGCGAGAAGTCGAGACCCGAACGCACCAGCGCCGGCAGCCCGACCCCGATCAGGGTCGCCCCGAGCAGCTGGTAGCGGTTGCGCGCCAACTGGTGACGCCAGCCACGACCGCCGCCCACCGTGCTGATCGACAGCGTGCGACGCGGCACCGGCTGGTGCAGGAGATCGGTCACTATTGCATCGTGGGTTGCGAACGCTACCGCACTTCGGGTGGCTGGCCCCCGAAGATCAAATTGGTTTGGTCGGACGCCGCGGCACCCGGCGTCCCGGTCAGGCGGCCGGTACCAGCCTCGCACCGGAGGTCAGGACCGGCACCCGCGTCCCGAGCACGTCGAGCAGCACCTTGACCCTGCCCCGCTCGTCGAGCGCCGCCAGCTGCCCGACCAGACCGGCGAGCGGACCGGTTACAATCCGCACCCTCTGCCCGGGCTCCAGGCGCCGCTCCAGCGACAACAGGCCGGACGAATCCGCCAACGCCAGCAGGGCCTCGACAACCCCCGGGGCGACCGGCATCGGCTGATCGCCTTCCATGACCAGCCGCGCGACTCCGACCGTACCGTTGACGCTGCGCCACCGGTCCCTGCCGAGTACCATCTCGACGAACAGATACCGCGGGAAGAACGGCGCCAGCACCGTCCTGAATCGTCGCGCGTGGCGCACGGTTCTGGCGTGCAGCGGCAGGAATGCCCGGAACCCCTGCAACCCCAGATGGGCTGCCGCCCGCCTCTCCCGGTGCGGCTGGCTATGAACCGCATACCATCGCGCGCTCAACCTTCCGTTGTGCGCGCCCAACCCCTCGACGTTCCGCATCAGCGTCTGACCCGGCACTTTGACCTTGGATCGCGCTCACATCCAACTTCGTGGATAATGAAGAACTAAAATCTATTCAAGTCATTTCTGTTGCCGACCTCAAAACAGTTGTATCCTTGCAACACCACAATCACTTTGCACCGAGACAAGAACAAAGTGGTGATTTATCGGCCTAATTCTGATATAGCGAAGCCTGATGGCGAGGCTCGTCGACTCATCGCATCGAGGCACTGCCGAAATAGCTATAGTATTGATTTTGAGTGTGAGAGAGAGCAAAAGTGTCGTAATGGTACGCGATCTTTTGCGAGACGTATATCTAAGAAGAAGTGACTGATGTATCAAAGAAATATTGACAAATACTGCCTACGCTTGTGGGACGTATCGACCGTACGTTTTGTCGAGCGGCTCAATCGAGAGTTGAAGACAGCGCCGTTCGGCTGCAGCGTTGTCGAGCAGAAAGCAACGGCCGGGAGGCATCCGTCGCAAGTCGTCGAAAAGGGGGTTTGACCATGCGCCGAGTGCTCGTCGTCGTCTGCGCCACCGTTGTCTGCCTGCCCGCGGCGCTTGCCGCGCCCAATTGTCAACCGCTGCTGCAGCAGGGCTGTGCCTGCGCCGTCCCGATCGATCTCTCCGGAAAGGTCGGCGATCTCAGCGGCGCCAGCGAAAACGTCGTCGTGAACGGTCAGAACGGATACGGGCCCACCTCCGCCGCCGTTCCCCTGAACGTCGGCGCCAGCGTCATTGTTCCGGACAACGGACGAGCGCTGTTCACAGCCGGCCCCGAATGCAGCCGCGAGTTGGCGGCGAGGTCGAACCTCGTCATTCGTGAGATGGACGGCTGCGCCTGCATCGTTCAGGTTGACGCCGACATCGATGTCGAGGCGACGACCGGGCAGATCGCGGCCGGCCTTGGGCTTGCCGGGCTCCTTGCCGGCGGGGGCCTCGTCACCTTCTTCGCCTTGCAGGCCGGTGATTCGATTAGCCCGTAGCCGTTTGGACGCCCGCCTTCGGCGGTCGCCGCCAAGGACGCCGCGACAACACGCCGCTGCCGCCGTCGCTGGGGCGTTCAGCCTTGGCGTGTCGCCGCTCTTGTGGGGCTCATCCGCCGCGCTTCTGGTCGCCTCGCTCGTTCTCGGCGGCGGCACCCGGCATGGACTGTGGTCCGACGCGTTTCTGCAGCTCGCGAGTCTCGCCTTGCTTGCCGTCCTGGCGACCCCGCAGGCTTCAAGCCCTCGATCGCCGGCCCGACTTTGGCCAGCACTGATCATCGCCGCGGCGATCCTGCTCTCCGTGGCGCAATTGATCCCGCTGCCACCAACATGGTGGACCGCTCTGCCCGGTCGCTCGTCGTTCGCCCTCGCCTATGACGACGCCCGCCTTCCGTTACCGTGGTTGCCCGTCAGCCTCGACCCCCGGGCGACCCTCGAATGTGTGCTGTCTCTGCTGCCGGCGATTGCAGTCTACCTGGCCGTCGCTCGGCTTGACTCCGCCGCCCGCCGCAGCCTCAGCCTGCTGATGATTGGCTTCGGCATGGCGAGCGTGCTGCTCGGCCTCGCCCAACTCATGCAGGGTCCCGACAGCATCCTCCGCTTCCATCCGATCACCAATCCCGGCAACAGCGTCGGCTTCTTTGCCAACCGTAACCACCACGCCGCCCTGCTCTACAGCCTGATCCCCGTCGCCGCGGCTTGGATGGTCGGCCTGACTGCCGACCGCCGTCCCGAGCGGATTCTGGGCTTGGTGCTCTGCACGTCGGTCTATGCGGCCCTCATCCTTGGGATCGGGATGTCGCTGTCCCGCGCCGGGATCATGCTTGCCGCGGTCGCCACGTTCGCCAGTCTTGTCCTCGCCGCGCGCCACCAGGGCCGGCTGGCGGGGCGAGGACTGATCGTCGTTCTCGCCGCCAGCACCGTCGGCGTTCTCCTCGTCGTCCAGTTCGCATTGTTCGGCCTCCTCGACCGGCTCGATGGAGCTCTGCTGTCCGAATTCCGCTTCCGCATGGCCGCGATCACGATCGACGCAGCGCGGGTGTTCCAGCCGATCGGATCGGGATTCGGCACCTTCGAATCTATCTACCGGATGTTCGAGACGCCGGATGTGCTGCTCACCAGCTACGTCAATCACGCCCACAACGATTGGCTCGAGCTCTGGCTCGAGGGCGGCTGGCCTGCGATCGGGCTGGCGATTGCCTTCCTCGCGTGGGCGCTCCGCGCCGGCGCCGCGGCGTGGCGCGCCGAAGACGGCGAGGCGGCGGCCCTCGATCGGGCGCTTGCCCAGGCCGCCACCGTCACCATCGTCGCTCTCCTTCTCCATTCCGCCATGGACTATCCGCTGCGCACGACCGCGGTGATGGTTGTTTTTGCGTTTTCTTGCGCCTTGCTGGCCAAGCCGCCGCGCCCAGCCCTCGATCCGGTCGGTCAGCCGCTGGGTTCCGGTATCTCCTCGGCGGCATAAGCAGCCGCGGCACGCCGGCTGCCGAGCGCCGCGATCGAGCCGAGCGCCCGGATGACCGCTTCGCCGAAGATGCGTCGGAGCGACATCAGGCCCCGTGCCAGGCGCTCTGGCGCCAGCCCCGCCGCGCGCACGGCGGCTCTGGCGACGCCAGGCGCCGCGTTGCGCAGGGTCAGCGTCGATAGGCGCCGGCGCGACGAGGGCTCAGGCATGGGCTCGGTCGACCGTGGCCGCGGCGCAGGCGCGCCAGACCCTCTCCGAGGTGGCCGGCATGTCGATGTCGGCGCCGCTGCGGCTGGGAATGGCGTCGGCGATTGCGTTCATGACCGCCGCGATGGCTGCCGTCGCTCCCGCCTCTCCGACACCCTTGACCCCGAGTGCGTTGGTTTGGCAGGGCGTCGGCCGGAACGCCGAAGCGATCGACGGGACGTCCTGCGCCCGCGGCACGGCGTAGTCCATGAGCGTTCCGGTGAGAAGCTGACCGTCCCGGTCGTAGACCACCAATTCCATGAGCCCCTGGCCCAGTCCCTGCACCACCCCGCCGACCACCTGCGATTCCGCCAGGGTATGGTCGAGCACCGTGCCGCAATCGTCGACCGCGACGTAGTTGGCGAGCCCGACTTGGCCGGTTTCCGGGTCGATCTCCACCTCGGCGAGATGACAGCCGTTGGGGAAGGTATTGACCGCGGTGGCTTGGACGACCGTGGTCAAGGCGTCCGGCCTTCCCGCCTGCGTCAAACGATCGGCAAGATCGAACAGAGACACCCGATAGTTGGTGCCGGCGACCTCGACGTAGCCATCCCGGTAGCCGACGGCTGAACGATCGGCTCCGGTCAGCTCGGCGGCAAGATCGCACGCGGTCGCCACCAGTCGCTCGATTCCCTTCACCAACGCCGCTCCCGCAGCGTTGGTCGATCGCGAGCCGACGGCCGGCCCGCCGGTGATCGGCAGGTCCGAGTCGCCTTGCTCGACGACCACCCGCTCGGCGGCAACGCCGAGGCGGCGGGCGACGAGATCGCGGAACAAGGTCGCGTGCCCCTGACCGGAGGGCTGCATGCCGAGCCGGACGATCAACCTGCCGCCGGCGAAAACGAGCGCCGCACCCTCGCCCGGCGCGCCGCCGGCATGCTCCAGGAAGCAGGAGACCCCGATCCCGCGCCACCGGCCGCGGCCCGCCGCTTCGGCCCGGCGCTCGGCGAAGCCGCCGATGTCGGCGTGGTCCGCGGCGGCGGCGAGCACGGCGGCGAAGTCGCCGCTGTCGTAGACATTGCCGACCGCCGACCGGTAGGGCATCGCCTCCGCAGCGATCAGGTTGCGGCGGCGCAGTTCGACCGGGTCGGCGCCGATCGCTCTAGCCGCCGCGTCGACCACCCGCTCCATCACGTAGTTCGCCTCGGGTCGCCCCGCCCCCCGATACGGCCCCGTCGGCACCGTGTTGGTGAAGGCGAGCCGCACCCCGACCGATACGTGGCGGATGTCGTACATCGTGGGAAAGCAGTTGGCGAAGCCAATGGTCGCGATGATTGCGCCGGCGGAGGAGACGTAGGCGCCGAGATTGACGACGGCGGACACCTTGAGCGCCAGGAAGCGACCGTCCGCGGCGAGTGCCAGCGTCGCCTCTGCCACGCTGTCGCGGCCCTGGTTGTCGCTTTGGAACGCTTCCGACCGGGTCGACATCCAATGAACCGGCCGGCCGACCTTCTCCGCCGCCACCAGCAGGGCGGCGTATTCCGGATACGCCGACGTCTTCAGGCCAAAGGCGCCGCCGACATCGCCCGACAGCACCCTCAGCTCCCGCGGGCCGACGCCAAGGATCGCGCCGAGCTGGCCCTTGAGAGCGTGAGCGCTCTGCGACGGGGCATGGAGCGTATACCTCCCGGTCTGCCGGTCGAACACGCCGGTTGCCCCCCGCGTCTCGAGGGGGACGCCGGCAAGCCGCTGGTTCACCACCCGGATGCTCACGGTGTGCCTCGCCTCCGCGATGATCCGGTCGACCTCCGCCTGGCTATCGCTCACCGCGGCCGGACCAGGCCAGTCGAGAGCCATGTTGCCCGGCGCCTCGCGCCAGATCTCAGGCGCGCCGGCGGCAAGGGCATCGAGCCCATCGCTCACTGCCGGCAGCGGGTCGTAGTCGACCGTCACCAGATCGGCGGCGTCGCGCGCAATGCCGACAGTCTCCGCAACGACCAGCGCCACCGGCTCGCCGACATGAACGACACGATCGCCGGCAAGCACCGGACGTTTTGGAACGATCAGCGGCCGGCCGTCGCGCCCTTCCTGGGGCGGTGGCCGCGACACATTGCCGAGACCGGCGACGTCGGCCGCGGTGAGGACGGCGATGACTCCGGGCTGCCTCAGCGCCTCGTCGACCGAGATGCCGCGGATGCCGGCGTGGGGGTGCGGCGAACGCACGAAGACGCCGGCCACCTGGCGGTCGAGGTTCAGATCGTCGACGAAGCGGCCACGGCCGGTGACGAGCGCCGCGTCCTCGACCCGCAGCGTGCCCTGATGCCGACCGCGGCCGGTTTGTGGACGATTCATCTCGGTACGGCAGCGACCGTGTGAGACCCGCGAGGCCGGCGCAACAAAGCCCCGTGCAGGATAGCGGCAGAAACCGTCGGCACAACTCGGATCTAGCAGCGACCGCTCCCAATACTGCAGCCTGACCCTCCATGGTCCGCTGGCGGGCCCGTTCGACCGCTCCGCGCAGCACCCTCTTCCCCGCGGAACCCCCGTATTTGAATAGAATGTTCGTTCCATGATATTCCTCGCCGCCGACGCCTCCGGCGGACCAGCCAAAGCGGGAAGAAGCGGATGAACGACGTCGATAGTTCGAGCGAACTCGCGCCGCGGGATTTCGACAGCCTGCGCGCCGTCGTCGGCAAACGCTTGGCAGATTTGCCCAAGCGCCTGTCCCAGGTCGGGCGCTACGCCCTCGACCATCCCGACGAGATCGCCTTCGGGACGACCGCCAGCATCGCCGAGGCGGCCAAGGTCCAGCCCTCGACCCTGGTGAGGTTTGCCCACCAGTTCGGCTACTCGGGCTTCTCCGATCTCCAGAGCGTCTTCCGCGAACGGTTGCGGGACCGGCCGTATGCGTATGCCAAGCGGCTGGCCGCGCTCCGCGACGGCCAACGGGGCGCGACTGCGGAGCTTGCCATCCTCGACGGCTTCCTCGGCGCGGCGTCGCGGTCAATCGACAAGCTCGCCCACGGCATCGACTCGGCCCGGTTCAGTCGCGCCGTCGATCTCCTCGCCAAGGCCGACACCGTTTTCCTGATCGCCCGTCGCCGGGCGTTTCCCCTGACGAGCTACATGGCCTACGCCTTCGGGAAGCTCGACATTCGAACCCATCTGGTCAACTCCCCGACAAGCATCGACCCCGAGATCGTTTCTCTGGCGCGCACGACCGATGCGGCTGTTGCCGTCAGCTTCACCTCCTATTCCAGCGAAACCATCGCTCTTGCCCGATCGCTCGCCGATCGCGGCGTCCCGATCGTTGCCATCACCGACAGCGTTTTCAGCCCGCTGGCCCAATGCGCCACCGAGTGGCTCGAAGTCGCCGAAGCCGACCACGCCGGATTCAGGTCTTTGTCGGCCTCAATGGCTCTCTGCATGGCGCTCACGGTCTCCGTCGCCAGTCGCCGGCAGGTCAATTTGGAATAGACATTCCATCTTGACGGGATAGCGACCCTGGTGTTTCGTCAGAGATCGTTTGACGCCGTCATGTGAAGACGGGCCAGAAAGCGGCTGTGTCGGGAGAGGTCCGTGGCGATGGCAGACCGGTCCGACTCGGGGCTGAGGCTGGACGTCGTCACCATCGGCCGCTCTTCCGTCGATCTCTACGGGCAGCAGATCGGCAGCCGCCTGGAGGACGTCGCCAGCCTCGCCAAGTCCGTCGGCGGCTGCCCGTCCAACATCGCCATCGGCTGTTCGCGCCTGGGGCTCAAGTCGGCGCTAATCACCCGCGTCGGCGACGAGCCGATGGGTCGCTTCATCCGCGAGCAGTTGATTCGCGAGGGCGTCGCCGTCGATGGCGTGCGCACCGATCCGCAGCGCCTGACCGCCTTGGTGCTCCTGTCGGTCGAGGACGACAAGACCTTTCCGCTCATCTTCTACCGCGACAACTGCGCCGACATGGCGCTCGATCAAGGCGACATCGACCCCCGGTTCATCGCCTCGTCGAGGGCGGTCCTGGTGACCGGGACGCACTTCTCCAAGGCGAACACCGAGGCCGCCCAGCTCAAGGCGATGCGCATCGCCAAACAGGGCGGCGGCAAGGTCGTCTTCGACATCGACTATCGTCCCAACCTCTGGGGTCTTGCCGGCCATGATGCCGGCGACCAGCGCTACATCGCCTCGCAAGCCGTTTCGCAGCGTCTGCGGACGGTTCTCCCCGACTGTGACCTGATCGTCGGCACGGAAGAGGAGGTGCTGATCGCGGCGGGCGAGACCGATCTCAAAGCGGCGCTGATGACCGTTCGCTCGCTCTCGGCCGCGACCATCGTCGTCAAGCGCGGCCCGATGGGATGCATCGTCTACGATGGACCGGTCCCCGACGACATCGAGGACGGCATCGTCGGCAGGGGGTTCCCCATCGAGGTCTACAACGTGCTCGGCGCCGGCGACGGCTTCATGGCCGGTTTTCTGCGGGGCTGGCTCGGCGGCGAATCGCTTGCGACCTCCGCCACCTGGGCCAACGCCTGCGGCGCCCTGGTCGTCTCCCGCCTGCTTTGTTCGCCCGAGATCCCGACCTTCGAGGAGCTGCAGTTCTTCCTCAGGAACGGCAGCCCCTTCTCGGCGCTGCGCAAGGACGAGGCGCTCAACCACGTCCACTGGGCGACCACCCGGCGCGGCGACTATCCGGTGTTGATGGCGCTTGCCATCGATCACCGTCCACTGTTCGAAGACATCGCCGCCGAGACCGGCAACGACGAGAGGCGCATCGGCGCCTTCAAATGCCTGGCGGTCGAGGCGGCCGGGCGCGTCGCCGACGGCCGTCCCGGGTTCGGCGTCCTCATCGACGATAAGCACGGACGCGACGCGCTGTTTGCCGCCGCGCGGCACCGACTGTGGATCGGCAGGCCGGTCGAGGAACCGGGCTCGCGGCCGCTTCGCTTCGAGGCTTCGCAGGACCTTGGCTCGCGGCTTGTCGAGTGGCCGGTCGATCACTGCGTCAAGTGCCTATGCTTCTTTCACCCCGACGATGATGCTCGGCTCAAGCGCGAACAGATGGAGAAGCTGAGAAGCCTCTACGACGCCGCCCGCCGGGTCGGCCGCGAGCTGCTGGTCGAGATCATCGCCAGCAAGCACGGGCCGATCGCCGACGATACCGCCTCGCGCGTACTCGCCGAGATCTACGCTGCCGGGATCAAGCCAGACTGGTGGAAGCTCGAGCCCCAGGCCTCGCCGGCGGCCTGGCGCG
Source organism: Bauldia sp. (assembly GCA_040878485.1). GTDB lineage: Bacteria > Pseudomonadota > Alphaproteobacteria > Rhizobiales > Kaistiaceae > JBBDMC01. Next base: position 19,974 of record JBBDMC010000135.1, read on the forward strand.
CGATCGACCAGACCATCGCCGCCAACGACCCGTGGTGCCGCGGTGTGGTGCTGCTCGGGCTGGACGCGCCGGCCGCTGCGCTGGAGGCAGCCTTCGCCGCGACGCGGAACGCCAAAACCGTCCGCGGTTTCGCGGTCGGCAGAACCATCTTCGCCGACGTTGCCAGATCCTGGTTCGCCGGCGAAACTGACGACGGGACCGCCACCAACGATATGGCGTCGCGCTTTGCCGCGCTGACCAGGGCGTGGAACAAGCAGCGCCGGTCGCAGGTCGCCTGAAGGGGCGCGTTCCGGGGAGGACATTCATGCCAGCCACCATTCGACTGACCATGGCCCAGGCCCTGGCGCGCTTTCTCGCCCGTCAGATGACCGAGATCGAGGGCAAAAAGCTGCCGCTGTTCGGCGGAGTCTGGGCGATCTTCGGCCACGGCAACGTCGCCGCTTTCGGCGAGGCGCTCTACCAGGTCCGCGACCGACTGCCGACCTACCGCGCCCATAACGAACAGGGCATGGCGCACGCCGCCGTCGCCTATGCCAAGGCGAGCTTCCGCCGCCGCATGATGGCGTGCACCACCTCGATCGGACCCGGCGCCACCAACATGGTGACCGCCGCGGCCGTCGCCCACGTCGACCGCCTGCCGGTCCTCCTCCTCCCGGCCGACGTCTTCGCCAATCGCGCCCCCGACCCGGTCCTCCAGCAGGCCGAGAATTTCGGCGACGGTACCGCTTCCGTGAACGACTGCTTCCGGCCGGTATCGCGCTATTTCGACCGCATCGCCCGCCCCGAGCAGATCGTCACGGCTCTCCATCGCGCCATGCAGGTCCTGACCGACCCCGCCAACTGCGGTCCGGTGACGCTCGCCCTTTGCCAGGACGTTCAGGCCGAGGCCTGCGACTACCCGGCGAGCTTCTTCGACGAGCGTTTGTGGACGTTCCGCCGCCCTCCGCCCGACGCCGACGAGCTGGCGGCGGCAGCGGCGATCCTGGCCGCATCGAAGAAGCCCATCATCATCGCCGGCGGCGGCGTCCTCTATTCCGGCGCCACCGAGGAACTGCGAGCCTTCGCCGAGGCCCACGCGGTCCCGGTCATGGAAACCCAGGCCGGCAAGTCGTCGCTGCCGCACGCTCACCCGCTGAACCTCGGGTCGATCGGCGTGACCGGGACTTCGGCCGCCAACGAGCTGGCCGAAGAAGCCGACGTGGTGCTGGCGATCGGCTCCCGCCTTCAGGATTTCACCACCGGCTCCTGGGCGCTGTTCAAGAACGACCGCGTCAGGATCATCGGCCTCAACACGCTGGCGCTCGACGCCGGCAAGCACGGTGGGCTTCCGCTCGTTGCCGACGCCAAACTCGGCATCGCCGCGCTGTCGACGGCGCTTTCCGGATGGGCGGCGCCCAAGGCATGGAGCCAGCGTGGCAAGACGGGAAAGGCCGCCTGGCTCAAGGCTGCCGCCGAGGTGACACGGGCGACCAACGCCGTGCCCTCCGACGCCCAGGTCATCGGCGCCGTCCAGCGCGCCGTCGGCGACCAGGCGATTGTCGTCTGCGCGTCCGGCGGCCTCCCCGGCGAGCTGCACAAGCTGTGGCAGGCCGGCGGGCCTGGCAGCTATCACCTCGAGTACGGCTATTCCTGCATGGGCTACGAGATCGCCGGCGGCCTCGGCGTCAAGCTCGCCAGACCCAACAACGAGGTCGTCGTCCTGGTCGGCGACGGCTCGTACATGATGATGAACTCCGAGCTTGCCACCGCTGTGATGCTCGGCGTCAAGCTCACGGTCGTGGTTCTCGACAACCACGGCTTCGGCTGCATCAATCGGCTGCAGGCGGCGACCGGCGGCGCCAATTTCAACAACCTGTTCCAGGACGCCCGCCACAAGCGGCTGCCCGACATTGACTTCCGCGCCCACGCCGCCTCGATGGGCGCCCTCGCGCGCAAGGTCGATTCGGTCGGCGACCTCGAATCGGCGCTCCGCGAAACGCGTCGCACCGATGGCGTCACTGTATTCGTCATCGAGACCGACCCGATGATCTCGACCACGGCCGGCGGCCACTGGTGGGACGTTGTCGTTCCCGAAGTCAGCCCGCGCCGGGAGGTCAACCAGGCCAGGTCCGACTACGAGGCAGCGTTGAAGGGGCAGCGGGTCGGCTGATCGGCAGGTCGCAAGCTGGAGCGCACGGCATGATTCGGATCGGGGCGAACCCCATCGGCTGGTCGAACGACGACATGCTGGAAGTTGGCGGCAACATCCCGCTCGAACAGTGCCTGAGCGAGGCGCGCGCCGCCGGCTTCGTCGGCATGGAGCTCGGCAACAAGTTCCCGCGCCAGGCGTCTCGACTTCGTCCGATCCTCGAGGCGCACGACCTGGTGCTGGTCTCCGGCTGGTACTCGTGCGCGCTTCTCGTCCGTGACGCGGCCGCCGAGATGACCGCGGCGCGACCGCACATCGACCTCCTCAAGGGCATGGGCTCGGCGGTGATGATCGTCGCCGAGACTTCGAACGCCGTCCACAGCAGCCGCACCACGCCACTGTCGGCGCGTCCGCTGCTCGCCCACGGCGAATGGCGACCGTTCGCGGCCCGTCTCACCGAGTTCGCCAAGCGCCTCGCCGGCGCGGGACTGACCCTCGTCTATCACCACCACATGGGGACCATCGTCCAGTCGGAGGCCGAAATCGACCGCCTGATGGAGGAGAGCGGCGACGCCGTTTACCTGCTGCTCGATACCGGCCACGCCACCTGGGGTGGCGGCGATCCAGCCCGCCTGGCGCGCCACTACAAGTCCCGCATCGCCCATGTCCACTGCAAGGACGTGCGGGAGCAAGCGATGTGGGAGGCCAACCGCAAGGACTGGAGCTTCGGCCAATCGGTTCTCGCCGGCGTCTTCACCGTCCCCGGCGACGGCCAGGTTGATTTTCCGGCGGTGTTGGGCCAACTCGGAGGATATTCCGGCTGGGTGGTGGTCGAAGCCGAGCAGGACCCGGAGAAGGCCAATCCGGCTGAATACGCCAAGATGGGCTATGCCAACCTTCGTCGATTCCTGGACACCGCCGGGTTTGGTGCATGACCGGGATGTCGAAGCTCTTAGCGCGGCCGACCGCCAAGACCGGCCGGCTCCATCACATCACGCCTGCGAGCGCCGGCTGGCGCTACGTCGGTTTCGACCTCTACCGCCTCTCCCCCGGTGAAGCGGCCGGTGAAAAGACGAGGGACCGCGAGGTCTGCCTGGTTTTCGTGTCCGGCAAGGCAAGCCTCACCGCCGACGGGCGAGACCTCGGCGAAATCGGCCACCGCATGTCACCCTTCTCAGGCAAGCCTGACGCCGTCTACGTGCCGGCCGGCAGCGACTGGTCGCTGACGGCGACGACGCCCTGCGAGATCGCGGTTGGCTCCGCCCCGGGCAAGCCTCATTCCCATCCGGTTCGCATCATCGGTCCCGCCGATGTGAGCCAGGAGACCCGCGGCCACGGCACCAACACGCGCTACGTGACCAATATCCTGCCCGAATCCGAGCCCGCCGATTCGCTGCTGGTCGTCGAGGTCATCACCCCCGGCGGGCACACCTCGTCCTACCCGCCCCACAAGCACGACACCGACAATCTGCCCGCCGAGAGCCTGCTCGAGGAGACCTACTATCACCGCCTCGACCCGCCGCAGGGCTTCGCCTTCCAGCGCATCTACACCGACGACCGTTCGCTCGACGAGGCGGTCGTGATCGAGGACGCCGACCTGACCATGGTGCCGAAGGGCTACCACCCGTGCGCCGCCTGTCACGGTTACGATCTCTATTACCTCAACGTCATGGCCGGCCCGGTCAGGACCTGGAAGTTCCACAACGCCAGGGAACACGAGTGGATATTGTCGGCGCCGTAGGCCGCCGTCCCGCCGTTTCAGGCGATTTCCTTGGTCTCGACGGTGCGCTTCTCCCGCGCCGACCGCCAGGCGGCATCGGCCAGCACCAGCGCCGCCAGGCCGTCGTTGCCGTCCGGCTTGGGCTTGGTCCCCGCGTCGACCGCCTTGACGAACGCCGCGATCTCGTTGGCGTAGGCCTCGACGTAGCGCGTCATGAAGAAATCGTGGAGCGGCGGCCGGGTGAAGCCCTTGGCGTTGGCGAGTTCGATCGACACCGGCCGCTGGTTCTCGGCCGCGATCATTCCCTTCGATCCGTGCACCTCGATCCGCTGATCATAGCCGTAGGTCGCCCGCCGCGAATTCGAGATCAGGCATTGTTGCCCGGCCTTGGTCGCCAGGAGCACGCTGGCGGTGTCGAAGTCGCCGAGCCGGCCGATCTCCTTGTCGACCAGCGCCGCCCCCTGCGCCGTGACGCTGACCGGCTCGGCGCCGAGCAGGAAACGCGCCATGTCGAAGTCGTGGATCGTCATGTCGCGGAAGATGCCGCCGGAGCGCTTGATGTAGTCGTAGGGCGGCGGGCCGGGGTCGCGCGAGGTGATCTCAACCAGCTCGACCTTGCCGATCGCGCCGCCGGTGATCGCCTCGCGCACCGCCATGAAGTGCGGGTCGAAGCGCCGGTTAAAGCCGACCATCAGCACCGCATCGGTTTCCTTGACCACCTTGAGGCAGGCCCGCACGCGAGCGCTATCGAGATCGATCGGCTTCTCACAAAAGATCGCCTTGCCGGCCCTGGCGAAGCGTTCGATCAGCTCGGCATGAAGGTCGGTCGGCGTGCAGATGATGACCGCATCGATGTCCTTCGCCTTGGCGACATCGTCGAGGGTCCGCACCTCGGCGCCGTAGCCGTCGGCGAGATCGCGCGCCGCCTTGGCGACGACATCGGCGACCGCAATGAGCCGCGCATGGCGATTGCCGGCGACCGCGCGGGCGTGGACCTTGCCGATGCGACCGGCACCCAAAAGACCAAAGCGAACCGTCATCTTGCTTCCTCCCCGACCGGCGCGGCCGCAACCACCGCTTGTCCCGTGCCGGAGTTTATAAGCCTCTGGTTCAAAAGACAAAATAGAATTGCTCGACGAATGCTCCGCTGACCGGGGCCGAGCGACGAGACAACGAGGACGACCATGCGATCAGATCTGAACGTCGGGCTCATCGGCTCCGGCTTCATGGGCCGAGCCCATGCCGATTCCTTTCGCCGGGCGGCGCTGCTCGACCAGACGCTGCCGGCGCGCCCGCGTCTTTACATGATCGCCGAGCGCGACAAGGCGACCGCCGAGACGGCGGCCGCGGCTTTCGGCTTCGAGAAATCGACTGGCGACTGGCGCGAGCTGGTCGCCGACCCCAACGTCGATCTCGTCGACATCACCTCGCCGAACAATCTCCACTGCGAGATGGCGCTTGCCGCCATCGCGGCCGGCAAGCACGTCTACTGCGAGAAGCCGCTGGCGGTCAGGCTGGAGGACGCCGAGGCGATGAGCCAGGCCGCCGCCCGACGCCGGGTCAAGACCATGGTCGCCTTCAACAACGTCAAGACGCCGGCCGCCATCGTCGCCCGCGACCTCATCGCCAACGGCGAGATCGGCACGCCGATCCGCTTCCGCGGCTGGTTCGACCAGGGCTTCTTCTCCGATCCGGAGCTGCCGTGGTCGTGGCGCTGCTCGCGCCAGGAGGCCGGCACCGGCGCGCTCGGCGACCTCGGCTCGCATGTCATCTCGGTCGCCCAGTTTCTGATGGGCGAGGTCGACGCGGTCTCGGCGAGCGCGCAGACGTTCTTCAACACCAGGCCGCTGGCAACCGCCGGAGCGGGCTACGCCGCGACCGCCGGCGCCAGCGCGCCGCGGCGTCGGGTCGAGAACGAGGACCAAGTCCAGTCTCTCGTCCGCTTCGCCTCCGGCGCCGGCGGCGTGATCGAGGCCTCGCGGTTGTCGGTCGGCAAGGTGCTTGGCATCTGTTGGGAGGTTTCAGGGACCGAGGGCACGATCGCCCTCGACGGCGAACGCTTCAACGAGCTCAAGGTAGCGCGGCTGTCCGACCCCAAGCCCGATCGCGGCTTCAAGACCCTGCTGGTCGGCTCGCAGATTCCGCAGTTCAAGGCCTTCTTCGCCTTCGACTACCTTGGCGGCGGCCTCGGCTACTACGACGTCAAGGTCATCGAGGTGATCGACTTGATCCGCGGCATCTGCGGTTCCGGTCCCTGTTTTCCAGACTTTTCCTTCGGCCTCGACAACCAGCGCATCGTTGCCGCCATCGAGCGCTCGTTTGGCTCCGGCGGCTGGGTCAAGGTCCGGCCATGATCGACGGCGGTCAGATCTCCGGGAGCTCGTAGCTCGCCGGCTCAATGAGCGCGACCCGCCGCAACAGCTCGACCGACTTCCGCATCCCCTCCATCGGCGACAGCGCCATATCCTCGTGCTCGATCGACAGCACGCCGTCGTAGCCGCTGCGGCGGAGCGTCAGGCAGAACGACCGCCAGAACTCTTCGCCGTGTCCGTAGCCCAGCGTGACGTAGTTCCACGACCGTTTGGTGACTTCGACGCTCGGCCGCGTCTCCAGACGGCTATTGAGCCCGACGTTCCGCGACTCGATGCGGGCGTCCTTGGCGTGAACGTGGAAGATGGCGGGCCCCAGCGCCTCGATCGCGGCGATCGGATCGGCACCCATCCACATCAGATGACTCGGATCGAAGTTGACGCCGACCGCCTCGCCGCAGGCTTCGCGCAACCGCATCAGCGTGGCGACATTGTAGACGTTCTGCCCGCCATGCAGCTCGAGGCAGAGACGGCGGATGCCCTTGTCCCTGGCAAAGCGGACGAGGCCACGCCAGTAGGGGATGAGCACCTCGTTCCACTGCCATTCGAGGATTTCCGTCGCCTCCGGCGGCCAGGCAACCGTGATCCAGTTGGGGCGTTTGTCGCCGGGGGCTCCGGGGCATCCTGACATCAGCACCACGCGGTCGACGCCGAGCCCCGGCGCAAGCTCGATCGTCTTGCGCACCACCTTGTCGTGCTCGCGGCCGCTTCGGCCCGGATGCAGCGAGTTGCCGTTGCAGGTGAGCGCGCTGATCGATAGGCCGCGGTCCTTGACCGCGTCCTTGAATCGGTCGCGTGCGGCCTTGTTCCGCAACAGCTTGTCGATATCGATGTGCGGCGCCGTCGACCAGTTTCCCGTCGCGAATTCGACGCAGTCGAGGCCGAGGCCGGCCGCGGCGTCGAGAACCGCGTCGAAGCTCAACGAACCAAGGCTATCCGTCACCATGCCGATTTTCATTGGCTTCCGCCTTTTCTTGACCGGTCACTTCGCCGACTTGGGTTTGAGGAAATAGAGTCGCCCGCCGAGCTCCGACACCACGATCTCGCCGTCGCCCCAAAGAAGCAGCGCGGCCGGGCGGGTGAGGCCGTCGAGGATGATCGAGCGGCCGCCATGCAGATTGTCGAAGGCGATCAGCCGGCCGGTGCCTGGCACGAAGCCGGTAGCTTGGTCGAAGGCACCGTGCTCGAGGATGAAGAGCGTGCTCCCGCCCGCCGTCACTGCAACATCGACCGGAGCATCGAGCCCGGAGACGTCGATCTGGATGACCGGATCAATCTCCGATAACGATACGACACTGCCGGCATTGGCGAGGAACGGGAAGCCCCCGAACAGGCAGACATAGATGCGCTCGCCGTCGAGCGCGATGCCGGTGGGCACCGCGTCGAACTCGTAGGCCTTGGTGCCGGAGAACTCGGTCGGAGACAGGCTCTTCAGCGCCGATTCCGCCTGCGTCAGGCGGCCGAAGGTGGCGACGGTGGTCCTGGCACCGTCCGGCGCCAGCCGCTCGATGCTATTCCGAGCCGCGTCGACGACGTAGATGCGTTCGCCGGCGACGGCAAAGTGGTAGGGGTTCCAGAAGTCGCGGTTGACCACCCGGACGCCGTTGGTGGCGTCGATCTTGAGGAGGGCGTGGTCATACGGACCCTCCACGGCCTCCACCGGCGTCCAACCTTGGGCGACGAGATAGCCGCCGCCGTGGCGCTGGACGGCATAGGGGCCGGTCGGGTCGCCGATCACGTCGATCCCATGCGGCAATGTCGGGCCGAAAGTGGTGAAGGCGCCATCGCGCCCCCGCCGCCAGAGGCGACCAGCGGCAAGATCGGTGACCAGGAGGTCGTCTCCGTCACGCGCCAGACCCGCGAACATCGCGTCCGCCTTGGTCACCACCTCGAGCGCCCAGCCCGGCGCCGGTTTCGGCGCTGCCCCCGCCGTCTCGGCGGCCAGCGCTAGTGCGCCGCAGAGGCCGAAGAGGACCGCACGCATCGGAAACCGCCATTGGCCGCGAACCGGAAATCCGGATCGTAGGCGAGCCGGTAGGTCGTCGTGAGGTGGGCCGGGTCGCTGTTCCACGCGCCGCCTCGCAGCACCCGGTATGTGCCGTCATTCTGCGGGTCCGGCGTGCCGTCGTAGCGCGCGTAAGGGTCACGCGTCCATTCCCAGACGTTGCCGACGAGGTTGAGGATACCGTCTAGGCTTGCCCCTGCCGCGAACGAATCGACCGGCGCGGTCATGGCATAGCCGTCGCGGTCGTCGCCGCCGCAGCAGGTATCGGCGCCGCGGTTGACAAGCATGGTGTCGGGTGGATCGTCGCCCCATGGAAAGGCGCGACCATCGGGGCCACGGGCGGCCCGCTCGTATT
>JBBDMC010000136.1:0-23529 GCA_040878485.1 Bauldia sp.
CTCGACGTCGGTGAAACCGACGCGCCGGGCGAGCTCGGCGGTCGAGGCCCCGACGGCGAAGACCGGAAGGTTTCGCCAAGCCTTCGCCCTTGGCCAGCGCTCGAGCCCGCGGACCGCGTTACGGCTGGTCAGGACGAGCGCGGCGGGCTCCGGCCAGTCCACCGGCTCGGGCGAAAAGACGATCCGCGTCATCGGCTGGATCACAACCGCGTGGCCGAGCCCGCCAAGACGTCCGGCGGTCTCGCCCGCGTCCGGCTCCGGCCGAGTGACGAGAAGGCGCATGGCTCAAGCAGCCGCGAAGAAATCCGGCCCGCCGCGCCGGCGTAGTTCGGCGCCGGCCTCGGTGCCGATCGCCTCCGCGTCCTCGACCGCGCCCGCGCGCCGCACCTCGTGGGAGCTGCGCCCGTCGGGCGTCACAATGATGCCGTGGAAAGCGATCCGGCTGCCGACGACGGTGGCGAGGCCGCCGATCGGGGTCCGGCACGAGCCGCCGAGGGCGGCCAGAAACGCCCGCTCGGTTGCCAGCCCGATCGAGGTGTCGCGGTCGTCGATCGCCATCAGCCGCTCGATCGTCCGGCGATCGTCGGCGCGCGCCGCGATGGCGATCGCCCCCTGACCGGCCGCCGGTGGCCATTGGTCAGGCTCCATCAGGCTGGTGGCGCGGTCGGCAAGGCCAAGCCTTATCAGGCCGGCGTAAGCGAGGATCGCCGCCTGGACCTGGCCGTCGGCGAGCTTGTCAAGGCGGGTGCCGACGTTGCCGCGGAGGTTGACGATCACCAGATCCGGCCGCGCCCGCAGTGTCAGCGCCCGCCGCCGCGGCGACGAAGTGCCGACGGTCGCCCCCTTGGGCAGATCGGCGAGCTGGGCAGCGACGGGAGAGACGAACGCGTCACGCACGTCGGCGCGCTTCAGGCAGGCGGCGATGACGATCCCCTCGGGCAGATCGGTCGGCATGTCCTTCGCCGAATGGACCGCAGCATCGATCTCCCCGGCGATCAGCGCCTCGTCGATCTCCTTGGTGAACAGCCCTTTGCCGCCCGCCTCGGCAAGTGACCGGTCTCCGATGCGGTCGCCGGTGGTCCTGATCGGGACGAGCGCGACCGGGGTCGGCTCGCCGGGCACGGCGCCGAGGCGCTGGCGGGCTTGCTCGGCCTGGGCGAGGGCGAGCGGGCTGCCGCGGGCACCGATGCGGATGTCGGGCGATGGCAAGGAAGCTCTCGGGTTTTGCGGGGGCTCGGGTTCGGAGCCGCAGTCTAGCAGAGGAGGACCTGGCGATGGACAGGCACCGGCCACCCGGTACAATCCGGCGATGATCGTGCTCGGCATCGAGTCAAGCTGCGACGAGACCGCCGCCGCCCTCGTCGAGCGCCGGGCGGACGGCGGCGGCCGCATCCTCTCTGACGTCATCCTGTCGCAGATCGACCGCCACGCCGCGTTCGGCGGCGTCGTTCCCGAAATCGCGGCGCGCGCCCACGTCGAGACCCTCGACGGCGTCGTCAGCCGCACCATGGACGAGGCCGACGTCGGCTTCGGCGATCTCGACGCGGTGGCGGCGACCGCCGGGCCGGGACTGATCGGCGGCTTGCTCGTCGGGCTGACCACCGGCAAGGCGATCGCCCTTGCCGCCGGCAAGCCCTTCGTGGCGGTCAACCACCTGGAAGGCCACGCGCTGACCGCGCGGCTCACCGACGGGCTCGCCTTTCCCTACCTGCTTCTGCTCGTCTCCGGTGGCCACAGCCAATTCGTCGCAGTCGACGGCGTCGCTCACTACCGCCTGATCGGCACCACCATCGACGATGCCCTTGGCGAGGCGTTCGACAAGGCGGCGAAGCTCATGGGCCTTCCCTATCCGGGCGGGCCGGCGGTGGAGCAGGCGGCCAAGGCGGGCGCAGCCGCTCGCTTCGCCCTCCCCCGCCCGCTGGTCGGCCGTCCGGGCGCCGACTTCTCCTTCGCTGGGCTGAAGACGGCCCTGAGGCTCGCAGCCGAAGCGACGGCGCCCCTCTCCGATCGCGACGTCGCCGACCTCTGCGCGTCGTTTCAGGCGGCGGTTGTCGACGTCGTCGTCGACCGGGCGGAGCACGCGATGGCGGCTTACGCCGCCGGGTATGCACGCCAGAAGGTGCTGGTGGCTGCCGGCGGCGTCGCCGCCAACGAGGCGCTCCGCGCCGCGTTGCGCGCCGCGGCGACCGCCCGCGGCTTCCGTCTGGTCACACCGCCGGCCCGTCTGTGCGCCGACAACGCAGTCATGATCGCCTGGGCCGGCGCCGAACGCCTCGCGCTCGGCCTCACCGACACCCTCGCCGCGCCGGCGCACGCCCGCTGGCCCCTCGAGGCGCCGGCCGCGGCCGAGCAAGACGCATGACCGGCTCCGTCGGCGTCGTCGGCGGCGGCGCCTGGGGCACGGCGCTCGCCCTCGTCGCCGCCCGGGCCGGCGGCAGGGTGACGCTGTGGGCCCGCGACGGCGACACCGTCGCCGCGATCAACCAGCGCCGGGAGAACCCGCGCTACCTTCCTGGCATCGCCATTGAGGGCGCGATCGAGGCCACCGCCGACATCGCCGCCGCCGCCGCCGAGGTCGTCGTGCTCGCGGTTCCGGCGCAGATGGTGCGGCAGGTGGCGGCCATGGTCGCCTCGCACGTCGCCCCCGGAACCCGGCTGGTAATCTCGGCCAAAGGTCTGGAACGGACGACCGGCAAGCGGCTCTCCGAGGTCGTCGCCGAGGTCGCGCCGGCGGCCGTTGCCGCGGTCCTCTCCGGTCCGAGCTTTGCCGTCGACGTCGCCCGCGGCCTGCCGACCGCCGTTACCATCGCCGCCGGCGACGGGCCTGTGGCGCTCGATCTCTGCCACCGGTTCTGGAGCCAGAGCTTCCGCCCCTACGCCGAGACCGACGTCATCGGCGTCGAGATCGGCGGCGCGGTGAAGAACGTGCTGGCGATCGCCGCCGGCATCGTTTCCGGCCGCAAGCTTGGCGCCAGCGCCGTTGCCGCCCTCATCGCCCGCGGCTTCGCCGAGCTCCGGCGCCTCGCCGTCGCCCTCGGCGCCCAGCCGCAAACGCTGATGGGCCTCTCCGGCCTCGGCGACCTCGTTCTCACCTGTTCCGGTCCGCAATCGCGAAACTTCTCCTATGGGGCGATGCTGGGCTCCGGCGGCGACCCCTCCGCCCGGCATGAGCTGGCCGAAGGGATCGCCACCGCGGCGGTCGCCCGCGACCTCGCCCGCCGCCACGCCGTGGCGATGCCGATCGTCGAGGCGGTGGCCGCCATCGTCGACGGCGGCCTCACCGTCGAGGCTGCGATCGAAGGCCTGATGGCCCGGCCGCTCAAGCCCGAGGCCGGCTGAACTGGACGGTTTCCCCCCGCTGGACTAACTTGGCCGATCGCCGCCTCGAGGGGGTCAGTGACCGATGGCGTACTGGCTGTTCAAGTCCGAGCCCGGCGCCTGGTCCTGGGACCAGCAGGTTAAGGACGGCAAGCAGGGCACCGAGTGGACCGGCGTGCGCAACTTCGCCGCCCGCAACCACATGCGCGCCATGAGGAAGGGCGATCTCGGCTTCTTCTATCATACCGGCGAGGAGAAGCGGATCGTCGGCGTCGTCGAGGTGGTCAAGCAGGCCCATCCCGATTCGACCGGCGGCGAGTGGGAGTGCGTCGATATTGCGGCGGTGAAGCCGGTTCCGCGGCCAGTGACGCTGGAAGCGATCAAGGCGGAGAACAAGCTTGCCGCCATGGCCCTCGTCCGCCTCGCTCGACTCTCTGTCCAGCCGGTGGCTGACGCGGAGTGGAAGCTCGTCTCGAAGATGGCGGGTCTCTGACCGCGCCCCGCCTTGCCGCCGGAGCGAACCGGGTCGCATAATCCGGGCCGGCAATCGCGCTCGCGACCCGCGGCGGTCGTGCGCCGTCAGAATGGATGGCCGTCACGGGCAGCACCCCGAGCCTCGTCAGGACGTTCTTGCGCGCCGGTCGCCGGTACTTCACCGGCTGGCGGCGGTATTGGTTGCCGCTGGCCTTCCTCGCCGGCTGCTTCGGGGCCTTCACCTACTTCGCGCCGGGCGTCGCCACGGCCTTCGGCGCCGGGCTGACCGCGACGATCGAAAGGACGTTCCGCCAATTTGTCGGCGTTGGCCACGGTCTTGCCGCCGAGGTTTCTCGGTGCCGCTTCGACCTCAGATTGGGCTGCATCACCTACCCGACCGGGTTCGAGGGCTTCGACCCGTGGCGGGCCGACAGCGTTCCGCCGCGGCGCCTGTCGAACCAGATCGGCGATGGCCAGATCTGCGCCGCGGTCCGCCGGCTGATCATCCCCACCTACACGCTCGAAGACTACCAACAATACCCCGGCCCAACCTTGCCGGAGCCGCACTACGATCCCGAGGTGACCGCCTATCGCTGCGCCCCCGCCGACAGCCCGGCGGCGGCGAACCCGTCGACCAGCGTCCTGCTGGTCGACGACACAGTGATCGACGACCGCTTCGAGTGCTACGCCCTCGACCGATCGCCGGACGCCGATGGCTGGAACGTGATGTGCCATCCGACGGCGAGGGCTCCCTGGTGGTTCTTCGGCGGCACCTGGGACAGCCACGCGGTGGCCGTCGCCGACGACTCCGGCCTTGTCCGCCGGACCTTGTCAGCGTTCGCACATCTCGGCGAGAAGCTGCTCGGTCTCCTCTTCAGTCTGGTCAATATTAGCGGCGGGGTGGAAGAGCAGTTGGACGGCCTCGCCAAGTTCGTCTTCGTGGCGCTGCTGGTGCCCGGCATCATCCTCTGTCTGTGGCTGCTGTCGGCGTCGATGGACCGGATCGGAGTCCTCGGCGTGGTCGTGCTGCCGTTTGCCTTGCTGATCGGGCTCACCGCTCCCGTCGCGATCATCGCCGCGCTCGGTGTGGTCTTCGAGCTGTTGCTGAAGCTGTTCGGAGCGACTTGGGCGGGGGTGTTGTTCACCGGTTTCGTGGTCCCCGCCTACCAGGTCTATGGCGCCTTCATCGGCCCCTTCAAAGCGGTGTTCAGGCTGGCGAGCTGGCGCCGGCGGCTGCCGCGACCGGACCGCGGCGGCCAAGGTTGACCCGCCGAACGAGGTCGGCGACCTTGTCGGCGATGATCGCCGAGCCGCAACACCGGCGGCGCCACGGGAGGTAGACCATGACCGAGGTGAACATCTATCCGGCACCGGCCGAATGGAAGCAGCGCGCCTTCGTCGACAACCGGAAGTACCTCGCCGAGTACAAGCGCTCGATCGAGGACGCAGACGGGTTCTGGGCCGAGGCGGCAGGCCGCATCGACTGGATGAAGCCGTTCACCAAGGTCAAGAACAGCTCGTTCAGCGAGCCCGATATCCACATCCGCTGGTTCGAGGACGGCGCCCTCAACGTTTCGGGCAATTGCCTCGACCGCCATCTCGCCGGCCGCGGCGACCAGGTTGCGATCCTGTGGGAGCCCGACGATCCCGATGCGCCGGTACGTCGGATCACCTACCGCGAGCTCCACCGCCAGGTTTGCGTCTTCGCCAACGTCCTCAAGAAGATGGGGGTCGGCAAGGGCGACCGCGTCACCATCTACCTGCCGATGATTCCGGAGACGGCGATGGCGATGCTCGCCTGCGCTCGTATCGGCGCCATCCACTCGGTCGTCTTCGGCGGCTTCTCTCCCGACAGCCTGGCCGGGCGCATCGATGACTGCCGCTCGAAGCTCGTCATCACCGCCGACGAGGGCGTGCGCGCCGGCAAGAAGGTTCCGCTCAAGCACAATACCGACGCCGCACTTGCCAAATCTCTCGGCGACGAGGCGGTCATCGTCATCCGCCACACCGGCGGCGAGGTCGGCATGCATGCCGGCCGTGATTTCTGGTACCACGAGCTCGCCGAGGGCGTTTCAGCGGACTGCCTGCCGGTCGCAATGGGCGCCGAGGACCCATTGTTCATCCTTTACACCTCGGGCTCGACCGGCAAGCCGAAGGGCGTGCTCCACACCTCCGGCGGCTATCTGGTTTACGCCGCCCTCACTCACCAGCTCGTCTTCGACTACCACGACGGCGACATCTTCTGGTGCACCGCCGATGTCGGCTGGGTCACCGGCCACAGCTACATCGTCTATGGCCCGCTCGCCAACGGCGCCACCACGCTGATGTTCGAGGGGGTGCCCAACTACCCCGACGCCAGCCGCTTCTGGCAAGTGGTCGACAAGCACCGGGTCGACATCTTCTACACCGCCCCGACCGCCATCCGCGCCCTGATGGGCGCCGGCGACGACTACGTGAAACGGACCTCGCGGAGATCGCTGAAGCTGCTTGGCACCGTCGGCGAACCGATCAACCCGGAAGCCTGGGAGTGGTACCACCGCGTTGTCGGCGAGGGCCGCTGCCCGATCGTCGACACCTGGTGGCAGACCGAGACCGGCGGCATTTTAATCACGCCGCTCCCCGGCGCCACCGATCTGAAACCGGGCTCGGCGACGCGGCCGTTCTATGGCGTCAAGCCGGCCGTCTTCGACAACCAAGGCCAGCTGATCGAAGGTCCCGGCAGCGGCAACCTGGTCATCGCCGACTCCTGGCCAGGACAGATGCGCACCGTCTACGGTGATCACCAGCGCTTCGTCGAGACCTATTTTCGGACCTACCCGGGCTACTTCCTGACCGGCGATGGCTGCCGGCGCGACGCCGACGGCTACTACTGGATCACCGGCCGGGTCGACGACGTCTTGAACGTCGCCGGCCACCGCATGGGGACGGCGGAGGTCGAGTCGGCCCTCGTCGCCCATCCCAAGGTTTCGGAAGCCGCGGTCGTCGGCTATCCGCACCGCATCAAGGGACAAGGCATCTACGCCTACGTGACGCTGATGTCCGGTGTCGGTCCGTCGGAAGAGTTGCGCAAGGAACTGGTGCTGTGGGTGAGGAAGGAGATCGGGCCGATCGCCCAGCCCGACTTGATCCAGTTCGCGCCGGGCCTGCCCAAGACCCGCTCCGGCAAGATCATGCGTCGCATCTTGAGGAAGATCGCCGAGGACGACTTCTCCAACCTTGGCGATACCTCGACGCTTGCCGACCCGGCGGTGGTCGACGACCTTATCGGCAATCGCCAGAACCGGCTGGCGGAGGTCAAACCGGGTTGAGTCCGCGGCGGAAAGGTCCGGAAAACGGAAAGGCCCGGCTCTTGCCGGCCCCTTCGATATCGATAAGGCGGGCGATCAGGCCATGTCCGACTGCATCATCTTCGACAGCGACATGATCTGGTACAGGCCGGACAAGCCGACCACGATGTAGATGATCTTAGTTATCGCGCTTCCGGGCTGGAAAATCACCTCGACAAGGTTCCAGCCGTTGAAGAGACCAACCAAGCCCCAATTGATCGCCCCGACGATAACCAGGATCAGGCTGACAACGTTAAGCCATTTCATCTGAGACCCTCCAATGGCAAGCCTCCCGGTGGGCGCCTGGGCCTTGTGGCCTCTGGCGAATCAGAACGAATCGCGCCCCAGGGCATGGTGGGCCGCCCACGGGACGACTGCAAGCGCCGGCCCGGTTGGGTATCCGGTGAGGTGCAACTACCGGCTGAGCGCGGGATGGGCGCCGCATCCATTTGGTGATCCCCCAGACGAATGCGGGCGGCAACGCCGCCCGCACCTACGCCCCGAGGGCAGACGTTATCGCCGGCAGGCTATGTCTGCACCGCCGCCGTCATTGTCCGCGTCAGCGGAATCGCCTGATAGATCGCCGAGGCGCCGACCAGGATGTAGAGGATCGTGGCGATTATCGGCGCAAAGCCGAAGATCGTCCCGATCAGATTGAAGCCAAACAGCCCGAACAGGCCCCAATTGATCCCGCCGATGATGATCAGGATCAGGGTGATTTGATTAAGCCCTTTCATTGCAGTCCTCCGATGGGTGGACGGCTCCCTGTCGGCGCTGGCTGGGCCATTAAGGCCGATTGCGAATCACGCCTGCCGGGCATGGTGATCCTCTAGCGACCCGGCGGCAAGCGCCGGCCGGAGGGCTCGCGCCAGATCGATGGGTTGCCTGAGCGTTTCACAAGTATTCGTTTGATCAAGCCAGTCTGGTTTGCCCCCTCATTCCGTGCTGGCGACCCCGCACCACGACGCGCGGGTGTCGCCGTCGTAGGGGCGCGCGAGGCCGCTTGCCAGCATCGCGGCCCCGAGATCGGTTCCGTTTTCGGTAGTCACGTCGGCATCGACCCGACCGAAATATTTGTCGCCGTCGATGTTGGTGAGCCGGAGCGTTCCCGCCGCGACCGATCCGAGCTTTTGCTTCGCCGCCGCCGCCAGGTCCTTTTCACGCTGGCACTTGCCTTTGATCTCGGGCGCGTCGATGCCGCGAATGCGCACCCCGACGATAACGTACTGACCGAGCCAAATCGTCGCACTGACCTCGATCGTGTCGCCGTCGATGACGCTGATGACCTCGGCCGGCACCGGGCCCGCCAAGCGCTCGGCGGCGCCGACCGCCGTCGCCGAAGCCAACGCCGAGGCGATGGCCAGCGTCAGGACCGCCCGTCGTCCGGGATGTCGAAGCCGGTGCATTGAATCGCCTCTGATCAAGGAATATATTCCTCTATCGGTGTCCTGCAAACCTTAATCAAGGCATTCGCGCGAAAAGTGTACCTATGTACAACTAACAACTAGAGAGAGCAATCACCTTGCCGTGCCGTCTTGCGGACGCCGAATTCGATTCCCATCATATTGGACCGGCGGCGACGCGGACTTTAGGAAATGAATACCCTGCGCACGGGCATGCTGTTGGCGACGTTGACCGCCATATTCATCGCCGTCGGCTATCTGTTCGGCGGCGGCGGCGGCGCCGTCGTCGCCTTCCTGCTCGCCGCGGCGATCAACCTCTTCAGCTACTGGAACGCCGACCGGCTGGTGCTGGCCATGACCCGCGCCCGCGAGGTCGACGAGGCGAGCGCGCCGGAATTCTACCGCCTCGTCCGCGACCTGGTGGCGCGCGCCGGTCTGCCGATGCCGCGCGTCTATGTCGCCGACAACCCGCAGCCGAACGCCTTCGCCACCGGCCGCGAACCCGCGCACGCGGCGGTTTGCGCCACCACCGGCCTGTTGTCGACGCTCTCCCGCGACGAGATCGCCGGGGTCATGGCGCACGAGCTCGGCCACATTCGCAATCGCGACACGCTGACCATGACGGTCACCGCCACCATCGCCGGCGCCGTCTCCATGCTCGCCAACTTCGCCTTCTTCTTCGGTGGCTTCGGCGGCGATCGCAACAACGGCAACCCGCTCGGTTTGATCGGCGTCCTCGTCGCCGCCATCGTCGCGCCGCTGGCCGCGCTCCTGGTGCAGATGGCGATCAGCCGCACCCGCGAGTACGCCGCCGACCGGGCCGGGGCCGAGATCAGCGGCAGCCCGCAATCGCTCGCCTCGGCGCTCGCCAAGATCGCGCGGGCGGCTCCCCGCATCCGCAACCTCGAGGCCGAGCTGAACCCGGCGACCGCCCACCTGTTCATCGTCAACCCGCTGTCGGGCGAACGGATGGACAATCTCTTTGCCACCCACCCGGCGACCGAGAACCGCGTCGCCGCGTTGATGGCAATGGCGGGCGAGTTCTCCGCCCCGGCAGGCGCGGTCGCCCTTCCCCGCGTCGGACGCACCGGCCCAGCGATCAGGTCGCGCGGACCCTGGGGTTGAGCCCGTCCAGCGAAACCAAGACGGTCGCCGCACGCCCGGGCTTCGCCACCCGCGATGCCGCGGCGCGGCTGGTCTCGGCGGTTCTCGATCGCAAGAAGTCCCTCGACGCGCTCCTCGACGGCGGCGATGTCGGCTTTGCCGGGCTGGCGCCCCGCGATCGGGCGCTCGCCCGCGCCATCGTCGCAACCGCGCTCCGCCATCATGGCGAGATCGCCGCGGTTCTCGACCGTCTGATCGACAAACGCCCGCCGCGGGCCAGCGCCCTCGCCCCGATCCTCGCCACCGCCGTCGCCCAGATCCTGTTCATGGCCGTCGCTGACCACGCCGCCGTCTCGATCGCCGTCGACCAGATCGCCGCCGATCCGGCCGCGCGCCACTACAAGGGGCTCGCCAACGCGGTGCTGCGCCGGGTCGCCCGCGAGGGCGACGCTCTCCTCGCCGGCCTCGACCCGGCCGTCCTTGATACCCCCGACTGGTTGTGGTCCCGGTGGTGCCGGACCTACGGCGAGGCCGACGCCCGCCGGATCGCCGCAGCGCACCGGATCGAACCGAGCCTCGACGTCACGGTCAAGTCCGACGCCCACGGCTGGGCCGAACGCCTCGGCGGCATCGTGCTGCCGACCGGGTCGGTGAGGACCGCCGCCTCCGGGATGGTTGAGATGCTCCCCGGCTTCGCCGAGGGCGCCTGGTGGGTGCAGGACGCCGCCGCCGCGCTACCCGCCCGGCTCCTCGCCCCGACTGTCGCCGGCAAGCGCGTCGCCGACCTCTGCGCCGCGCCCGGCGGCAAGACTGCGGCACTCTGCGCCGCCGGCGCCCGGGTGACCGCGGTCGACGTTTCCGCTGCCCGCCTTCGCCGCCTGTCGGACAATCTTGCCCGGCTCGGGTTCGCCGCCGAGACCGTTGCCGCCGATATCTTCGCCTGGCAGCCGGACGCCCCGTTCGACGCGGTCCTGCTCGACGCCCCGTGCACTTCGACCGGCGCCATCCGCCGTCACCCCGACATCCCGTGGCTGAAGCGCCCCACCGACGTGACCGCGCTTGCCGACCTCCAAGCCCGCATGATCGAGCGCGCCGTCGCCTTGCTGAAGCCGGGCGGCGTCCTCGTCTACTGCGCCTGCTCGCTCGAGCCCGAGGAGGGCGAGGATCAGTTTGCCCGCGCCCTCGATCGCCTGCCGCTGGCGCCGCTACCCATCGCGGCCGGCGAGATTGGCGGCCTGGTTGAAGTGGTCACCGCGGCCGGCACGGTTCGCACGCTCCCCTTTCACCTCCCCGGCCCGTCGCCGCGTCTCTCCGGCCTCGACGGTTTCTTCATCATGCGGCTGCTAAATGGCTGAATCGTTGCCCGTGTGGAGCGATGGGGCGATAGTCCGCCGGCGTCGAATCGGGCCTTCGCCGCGACTGAGCGGCTTCGGCCGCGGGAGCATGCGGCGGCCAGCGCGTGGAAAGGGGGCGTGACGGCGATGGCGAGCGGCTCGGCGTCCGGCCAAGGTCGGCAGTTGCGCTTCGCCCTCGGCGCGTTTCGCCGCGCCCTCGCCCGCCGTTTCCACGGCAGCATCCTCTACCGCTGGCGCTATGCCGGCCGCACCCCCGATCGTCTGCTGCTGGCGCCGATCGACCTGCGCACCGCCGACCCGACGATCGCCAACGACGTATACGCCGGCCGCTGGACCCTCGGCGGCGACACCATCGACATACACGGCTTCTCGGTGTTCGACGCCGAGCCACCGAGCGAAGCGTGGTCGCGCGGGCTCCACGCCTTCGGCTGGTTGCGGCACCTGCGCGCCTCCGACCTCTCGCTGTCGCGCCCCGCCGCCCGCGGCCTGGTCGACGAATGGATCCGCCGCGGCCGTCGCCACGACGCCGTCGCCTGGGAACCGGAGGTGGTCGCGCGGCGGATCATGGTTTGGCTGTCGCAGGCTCCGCTGGTGCTCGAGGGCTGCGACTTCGCCTTCTACCGTCGCTTCATGCGTTCGCTGACCGGCCAGGTCCGCCATCTGCGTCGCGTCGCCTACGACGGCGCCCCGGGCCTGCCGCGCCTCGGCGTCACCATCGCGCTTGCCGACGCCGCGCTATCGATGCCCGGCCGGCCCCGTTTCCTCAAGCAGGCGGCGCGTCGGCTCGACCTCGAGCTGGTCGGCCAGATTCTCCCCGACGGCGGCCACGTCAGCCGCAGTCCCGGCGCCATCCTCGACGCGCTGGTGGACCTTCTGCCGCTCCGCCAGGCCTTCATCGCCCGCGGCGGCCAGCCGTCGCGCATCCTGGTTTCGGCGATCGACCGGATGATGCCGATGCTGCGCTTCATGCGCCAGGGCGACGGCAGCTTCGCCCGCTTCAACGGCCTCGGCGACACCGCCACCGACGAGCTGGCGGCGGTTCTGGCCTACGACGACATCCGCGGCGCCGTGCCGGCGAGCGCCCCGCACAGCGGCTACCAGCGCCTGGAGGCCACCGGCACCATCGTCGTCATCGACGCCGGTCGACCGCCGCCGATCGAGTACAGCCTTGCCGCCCACGCCGGCTGCCTGTCGTTCGAGATGAGCGTCGGCCGCCAGCGGCTGATCATCAATTGCGGTGTGCCCTCAGCCGACAACGCCTCGCTCAGGCGCCTCGCCCGCACCACCGCGGCCCACTCGACCGCCACCCTCAACGACACCTCGTCGTGCCGCTTTCTGACCCGCGACGCGATCAGCGACTGGCTCGGCGAGGCGATCGTCACGGGCCCCACCCGCGTTGACATCGAGCGTGGCACCGTGGGCGATGCCGCCTCGCTCATCCTCCGCCACGACGGCTACGTCGATCGCTACCGCATCGTCCACGATCGCCGGCTGAGCCTCTCCGGCGCCGGCGACCGCATCGAGGGGATCGACTCCTTCCTGTCGCCGACCGGACGGCCGGTCAGCCGCAGCGGCAAGGACACCTACGCCATCCGCTTCCATCTCCACCCGGCGGTCCGCGCCACCCTCGGTGCGGACGGGCGTGGCGTCCACCTCGAGCTGCCGGACGGCGAGAGCTGGGCGTTCGAGACCGATGCCGCCGACCTCGCCGTCGAGGAGAGCATTCTGCTCTCCGATCGGCGTGGCAATCGGCGGACCGACCAGGTCGTCGTCTACGGCCGCGTCCAGCAGAACCCGAGCGTCGCCTGGCAGCTGCACCGCACGGCTCTCGGTGCCCGCCGCCAGCGGCCCGCCCCGGCCACCGACGAAACCGCCGTCGAAGGATGAGGCAAGTGGCGCCGCGGACGGTTTCATCGCGCCGGCAAATCGTGCTAATCGCCCCCTTCGCCACCCTGACGATCCGCTGATCCGATGGCCATCCGACCGGGACCCTCGCCGATCCCCGACCTCGTGCCGCTCCGCCGCGCCCTGATCTCGGTGCACGACAAATCCGGCCTGGTCGATCTCGCCCGCGCCCTCGCAGGGCAGCGCGTCGAGCTGATCTCGACCGGCGGCACGCGCGCCGCACTCGCCGCCGCCGGGATCGCTTCCGCCGACGTCTCCGACCTGACCGGGTTCCCCGAGATCATGGACGGACGCGTCAAGACGCTCCACCCGAAGATTCACGGTGGCCTCCTCGCCGTGCGCGACCAGCCCGATCACGCCGAGGCGATGCGCGCCCACGGCATCGCCGGCATTGATCTCCTGGTCGTCAACCTCTACCCGTTCGAGGCGACGGTCGCCACCGGGGCCGGTGATCGCACCATCGTCGAGAACGTCGACATCGGCGGTCCGGCGATGATCCGCGCCGCCGCCAAGAACCACGCCTACGTTGCGGTGGTCGTCGACCCCGCCGACTACGACCGGCTCACCGCGGCGCTCGCCGACAACGCCGGCGCCACGCCGCTGGCGCTCCGCCGAAATCTCGCCGCCAAGGCCTTCGCCAGAACCGCCGCCTATGATGCCGCCATCGCCCAATGGTTCGCCGGCCGGGGCGACGAGCCGTTGCCGGCCGCGCTCGCTGTCGCCGGCCGGCTCCGCGAACGGCTCCGCTACGGCGAGAACCCCCACCAGACGGCCGCCCTCTACTTGACCGGCGACCGGCGGCCCGGGGCCGCCACCGCCCGTCAGGTCCAGGGCAAGCAGCTTTCCTACAACAACCTCAACGACACCGACGCCGCCTACGAACTGGTCGCCGAGTTCGACCCCGGCGCGTCAGCGGCGGTCGCCATCGTCAAGCACGCCAACCCCTCGGGCGTCGCCGTGGCGCCAAGCCTGAGCGACGCCTACGCCACGGCACTGCGCTGCGATCCGATATCGGCCTTCGGCGGCATCGTCGCGGTCAATCGCCCGCTCGACGCCGCGGTGGCGGCCGCCATCGTCAAGGTCTTCACCGAGGTCATCATCGCGCCCGGCGCCAGCCCCGAGGCGATCGCCATCCTCGCCGAGAAGAAGAACCTGCGGCTGTTGATCGCCGACGGGCTTCCCGATCCCGGCGGGCGCGGACTGACCGTCCGCTCCGTCGCCGGCGGCCTGCTCGTCCAGGAGCGCGACGACGGCGCGGTCACGGCCGCGGACCTGAGGACCGTCACCCGACGTCCGCCGACCGCCGCCGAGATGACCGACCTGCTCTTTGCCTGGCGGGTCGCCAAGCACGTCAAATCGAACGCCATCGTCTTTGCCAAGTCCGGCGCCACCGCCGGCATCGGCGCCGGCCAGATGAGCCGGGTCGACGCGGTGGCGATAGCGGCGCGCAAGGCCGAGGCGGCCAGCCGGGCCGCCGGCCTGCCGCAATCGCTGGCCGCGGGATCGGTGTGCGCCTCCGACGCCTTCTTTCCCTTCGCCGACGGGCTGATCGCCGCCGCCGAGGCCGGAGCGACCGCCATCATTCAGCCGGGCGGCTCGGTCAACGACGCCGAGGTAATCACGGCGGCCGATCGGCGCGATCTCGCCATGGTCTTCACCGGCATGCGCCACTTCCGTCACTGACGGCGGTCTCAGCCGGCGCCCGCGACTTGCCCGCCGAGCGCCCCGGCAATGGCGGCAAAGACCCCCTCCCAGTCTCCCTCGCGCTGCTGCCGGAAGAGCCGGATCGACGGGTACCATGGCGAGTCCGTCCGTCCGTCGAGCCAACGCCAGTCGGGGTAGTGGTTGAGCGCCACCCAGACCGGCCGGCCGAGGGCGCCGCCGAGGTGGGCCGTCACGGTGTCGGAAGAGATCACCAGATCGAGGTTGGCCATCACGGCGGCGATCTCGTCGAACCCTTCCGGATTGTTGGAGATCTCGGCGCCGAGGCTTTCCACGCTCATCCCCGGCGGCAGCTCGGCGAGCTGGTCGAGGCCGTTGATCGCCTGGATGCTGATCAGTCGAACCCCGGGCACGGCGGCGAGCGGCTCGAATTTCTTGAGCGGGATCGACCGCTGCCGGTCGCGCACGTACTCCGGGTTGCCCTGCCAAGCGATGCCGACCTTGAAGCCGTGCGGCCCGAGGCGGTCGCGCCACTTGTCGACCCGCGCCTGGTCGGCGAACAGATACGGCACCCGGTTTGGCAGCGTCACCAGGTCGGCGTTGAGGACATGCGGCAGGCTCATCATCGCGATCTGGTAGTCGAAGCCGCTGCGCATCCCGACCCCGTCGGCGACATCGATCGCCGGGAACGCCCGCTGGAACATCGACCACAGCGAGCGCGCCACGGTCGCCGAGACCTCTGCACCGAGCCCCGCCACCGCCGGCAGGAAGCGGGCGAACTGGATGTTGTCGCCGTGTCCCTGCTCCCTGAGGATGAGGATCTTCTTGCCGGCGAGGTCCTGGCCGCGCCACGGCGGCGCCAGCGGTTCGGTCGCCACCTTCTTGTAGTCGCGATTCTTGAGGCGCCATTCGTGCTCGGCCCAGCCGCGCTGGAAGTCGCCGCGCGACAACAGCAGCAGCGCGAAGTTGTGATGAATCCGCGCCCCTTCCGGTTCGAGGGCGATCGCCCGCTCGAACGAGGCGATCGCCTCGGAAAACGCGCCGCGTTCGCCGAGCGCCAGCGCCCGCGCGTGATGGAAGGTCGCGTCGGCGGCGCCCAGCCGCTCGGCGGTCCTCAGCGTTTCCAGTTGCTCGTCGATCCGCCCCAGCTCGCCCAACGCCAGCGCCCGCGCCGCGTGGCCGCCGGCGTCCTTCGGCGCCAGACGGATCGCCTCGTCGGCCGCCGCCAGCGCCTCGGCGAAGCGGCCGAGCTTGCCCAGCACGTTGGCGCGCATCGCATGGGCGGCGGCCAGATCCGGCCGGCCGGCGAGCGCCCGCTCGACGGCCTCCAGCGCCTCCTCCGGCTCGTCCGCCGAGACCAGGACGCGGCCCTTGAGCATCCACGCCTCGGGGTTGTCGGGCTCGATCGTCAGCGCCGCCGCCACCGCCGCCAGCGCGTCGCGCGTCTGGCCGAGCTTCAGGTGGGCTCGCGCCTGGCCGATGTGAGCTCCAAACAGCCCCGGCCTCTCCGCCAGCACCTGCCGGAAATCGCCCAGCGCCTCGACCAGGCGGTTCGCCTCGACCAGCGCGATGCCGCGATTGAGCCGCGCCTCGGCAAAGGCGTGCTTCTGCATCAGGGCGCGGTCGTAGGCGGCGACCGCCTCTTCGAGCCTGCCGAGCTGTCTGAGGAGGTTGCCGCGATTGTAGTGGGCCGTCGGATAGTCGGGCCGGTGGCGTAGCGCCCGCTCTTCCGCCGCCAGCGCCTCTTCATAGCGGCCAAGCTCCTGCAGCGCGACGCCGCGGTTGCTGTGCGCCTCCGGAAACGACGGCGCCAGTTTGAGCGCTGCGTCGAACGCCCGCAGGGCCTGACGCGGGTTGCCCTGCTTGAGGTGGACGTCGCCAAGGATGTTGCAGCCGACCGGGTTCTTCAGGGCCGCCCCGCCATTGGCGTTGAGCAATGCGGCCGCCTCGTCGAGGCGGTCGGCGTGGATGCGCTCGATCGCCCCGGCGAGTACCTTGGCGATCGCCTGGCGCTGGGCGGCATCCTTCGCCGAGCTTCGGATGTCTCGATTCATCGGCTCGGAACCTAGCCGAGGCGGGCGAAAACTTCGATAGCTCAGCCGCGCCCGCTCTTGACCCCGATGAGCAGGAAGCCGCCGAGCCCGAAGAAGACGACGAGCACCGCGACGCCCACCCGCTGGCTTGCCGCCGCCGCCGTCGCCAGCCCGACCGTCAACGGTCCGGCGAAACTGGTCACTTTGCCCGACAACGCGTAGAGGCCGAAGAACTCGGTCATGCTCTGGCGTGGGGAGATGCGCGCCATCAACGTGCGGCTCGCCGCTTGCAACGGTCCGGCGACGGCGCCGATCGCCGCGCCGATCGCCAGGTAGGCGCGCTCGCCGGCTGAGGCGAACAGCCCGTCGCCGGCCGCCGCCGGCGCGACCGTGATGACGAACAGCAGATGGTCGGCATCGATCGACAGGATCGCGAGTGCCGACAGGACGAGGACGGCGAGACCGGCGAAGATGACCAGCTTCGAACCGACGCGATCGTCGAGCCAGCCGCCAACGAGCGCCCCGACGGCGCCGGTCACGGTCAACAGGATGCCGAAGAACCCCAACTCGATGGCGCTCCAGCCGAAGGTGCTGGCCGCGTAGATGCCGCCAACGCTGAACAGAGCCACCAGACCGTCGGTATAGACCATGTGGGCGATCAGGTAGCGAACGATGTTGGCGTGACGTCCAAGATCGCCGATCGTCCGCGCGATCTGGGCGAGCCCCTGCCTTGCCGCCAGGCCGATCGGCATCGCTTTCGCCCGGTCCGGAGTTAACAGGAAGAACGGCAGGACGAACACCAGAAACCACAGGGCGCTGAACGGCCCGACGGCGCGATCGCCCTCGAAGGTGGCGGCGTCGAGCCCGAGGATCGGCGCCAGGCCGAGCAAGGTCTTGCCGGTCTCGGGATTGGCGGCAAGGAACCCGATGACGATGACCAGGCTGACCAGCCCGCCGGCATAGCCGGTTGCCCAGCCGATGCCCGACAACCTTCCCAGCCGGTCCTCGCTGACCAGGTCGGGCATCACGGCGTTGTTGAAGGCAGTGGCGAACTCGACCCCGACCGTGGCGATCACGAAGGCGACGAGCGCGATCATCACCGCCGAATCCCGGCCCGGGGCGGCGAACCACAGGGCCAGCGCGCCGACAATCAGCATCGCCGAGAACACCGCGATCCATGGCTTGCGGCGTCCCGCCGCATCGGCGATCGCCCCCAGGATCGGCGACAGCAGGGCGATGATGGCCCCTGCCGCTGCCGTGGCGTAGCCCCACAGCGACTGACCGACGACCGGCGTCGCCGCCAGGTGCGTCGCAAAATAGGGTGCGAACACGAACGTCGTGATCAGCGTGTAGAACGGCTGCGTCGACCAGTCGAACAGCACCCAGGCGCCGACGCCGAGGCGGGACACTCGGGGCGCGACCGCCGTCATTGCGGCGCCCCTCGCGCCAGGTCGGCGAGCAGTTCGGCCGCGACGATCACCCGCGAGACCGTCACTTCTTCGCCGTCGGCTATCGCGCTCACCGCGCCGAGCACCCGCTGGGCGCTGGTGCTGCTCTTGGTCAGCCAGGCATCGAGCGGCGCCTTCTCGTCGCCGCCTTGCTGAAGCGCGGCGATGCTGATCCGGCGATGGGCGACATCGAGCGTCTCCAGCGCCCGGCTCAGCGCCAGGCCGTCATAGTGGTCGGTGACCGGCAGGGCGCGGGCAAGCGCCGCCACCCGAGCCACCTTCAGGTGCTCGGCCACCGCCAGGTAGACCGCCGTCGCCCGCCTGAGCCCGCACCCGGCCGCCGCCGCCGCCAGATGGATATCGGGCGCGTGGGCAAGGGTGGGCAGTGTCGCGATCCGCCGCGCCAGGTTCTCGGGCACTCCAGCCGCGCCATAGGTCTCGGTTTCCCGGTCCACACGTTCCTGGAGCCGCTGCGGCAGCAACGCGTCGAGTGCCCTACCGACCTCTGCGGCCGCCGGCGCGTAGGTCGCCACCACCGCGCCGATGCCGCCTGCCAAGGCGACGTTGCGCAGGAACCACGCCGTCCCGGTGATGACCAGGTTCTGCACCGCCCGGTAGAGCGCCATCTGGGCATCGCCGGAGACTCTTGCGTCGAGACCGTCGATCGCCCGGTTGAGGCCCTCGACGGCAAACGAATCGCGCATCGCGACATAGGCGCGCGCAGTCGCCTCGGCTGTCGCGCCGGTGCGCTCCGCCGCCCGCATCAGGTAGGTCGGCCCGCCCTGGTTGATCATCGCATTGGCCAGCACCGTTGCGATGATCTCCCGCCTCAGCGGGTGGCCGGCGATGTCGCCGGCGAAGGCCAGGCGCATGGGCTCGGGGAAGTAGGCGATGAGTTCGCCTTCGAGCCCCGGGTCGTCGGTGACGTCGCTCGCCATCAGGTCGTCGTGGAGCACGATCTTGGCGTAGGCGATGAGGACGCCGATCTCGGCCCGGGTGAGCGGCTTGCCGGCCTTCTGCCGTTCCGCCATCGCCGCATCGTCCGGCAGGCTCTCGACCGCCCGGTTGAGCCGCCCGCGCGCCTCCAGCTCCTGCATCAGGCGCAGCTGGAATCCGAAGTCCTCGAAGCCGCGCCGCTCGGCGAGCGAGATCGTCAGCGTCTGCAGATAGTTGTTGCGCAGCACCAGGCGTGCGACGTCTCCGGTCATCGCCTTCAGCAGCCGGTTGCGCCGGCGTCGGTCGATCCGTCCGTCGGCCAGCGCCGGCCTGAGCGCGATCTTGATGTTGACCTCGAGATCGGAGGTATTGACCCCGGCCGAGTTGTCGATGGCGTCGGAATTGCACGCCCCTCCGGCGAGGCCGAACTCGATCCGCGCCCTTTGTGTCATCGCCAGGTTGGCGCCCTCGCCGACCACTCGCGCCCCGATCTCGGCGGCGGTGATTCGGATGGCGTCGTTGGCGCGGTCGCCGACGCGCTCGTCGCTCTCCTCGGATGCCCTGACGAAAGTGCCGATGCCGCCGAACCACAACAGATCGACCTTGGCCTTGAGGATCGCCCGGATGAGGTCGTGTGGCGCCGCCCGGTCGCCGACCAGGCCCGTGAGCGCCCTCATCTCGCGCGTCAGCCGGACCGCCTTGTCGCGTCGCGAGAACACCCCGCCGCCCTCGGAAATCGTGCCGCGGTCGTAGTCCTGCCAGCTCGAACGCGGCAGCCCGAACAGGCGCCGGCGTTCCATCAAGCTCGCCGCCGGATCGGGGGTCGGGTCGACGAACAGGTCGCGATGGTCGAAGGCGGCGACCAGCCTGATCTCACCCGACAAGAGCATGGCGTTACCGAAGACGTCGCCCGACATGTCGCCGACGCCGATGACGGTAAACGGCGTCGCCTGGATATCGGTGTCGCGCTCGCGGAAGTGGCGCTTGACCGCCTCCCAGGCGCCGCGTGCCGTGATCCCCATCGCCTTGTGGTCGTAACCGGCCGACCCGCCGCTGGCGAAGGCGTCGGAAAGCCAGAAGCGGTGGTCATCGGCGATCCGGTTGGCGATATCGGAGAAGGTGGCGGTGCCCTTGTCGGCCGCGACCACCAGGTAGGTGTCGTCGTCGTCGTGGCGCACCACCCTCTCCGGCGGCACCACGGTCTCGCCGTCGAGGTTGTCGGTGATATCGAGCAGGCTTGAGATGAAGATGCTGTAGGCTGCGGTTCCTTCGCTGAGGATCTCGTCCCGGTTGCCCCCGGCCGGCAATCGGTAGGGAACGAATCCGCCCTTGGCGCCGACCGGAACGATGACCGCGTTCTTGACCTGCTGCGCCTTGGCCAGCCCGAGGACTTCGGTTCGGAAGTCGTACGCCCGGTCCGACCAGCGGATGCCGCCGCGCGCCACCTTGCCGAAGCGCAGGTGGACGCCCTCGAGCCGCGGCGAGTGGACGAAGATCTCGCGGAATGGTTTCGGCTCGGGCAGTTCCTCGAGCTTGGCCGAATCGAGCTTGAAGCTGATCTCCGCCCGCGGCACCCCGCCGGCCGATCGCTGGAAGAAGTTGGTCCTTACCATCGCGCCGATGACGCCGGCGAAGCGGCGGATGATGCGGTCCTCGTCGAGGCTGTCGACGGCTTCGAGTGTCGCCTCGATGGCGGCCACCGTCTGGGCGGCGACCGCGGCGTCGTTGCCGTCCGGATCGAAGCGGGCGCCGAAGAGCTTGACCAGCAGGCCGGCGGTCATGCGATGGCGGCCAAGCGTTGACCACATGTAGTGCTGCGAATAGGGGGTTCCGGCTTGCCTCAGGTACCGCGACACCGAACGCAACAGCGCCGCCTCGCGCCAAGCGAGCCCGGCGTTGAGTACCAGAGCGTTGTAGCCGTCGTTCTCCGCCTGGCCGTGCCAGACCGCCGACAGGCAATCGGTCAGCGCCGCCGCCCTCTGGCCGAGGTCGATGGCGCCACCGTCGGCGGCGGCGAGCGCCATGTCGTGGACGTGGATCGGGCGGCAGTCCCCTGCCGGCGCGATCTCGTAGGAGCGTTCGTCGATCACCCGGAAGCCCATGTTCTCCAGCATCGGCACCCGCTCTGAGAGGGCGATCGGCGTCGCCAGATGGATCAGCTTCAGCCGCACCGCGTCCGCTCTGTGCCGGTCCGGCGGCCGGAACTCGATGCTGAGCGGCGCCTTCGCCGTCAGCCGTTCGAACGCTTCGATGTCGGCGACCGCCGCCTCGGGTGCGAAGTCGTCGCGGTAGGCGGCGGGAAACGCCTCCTGATACCGCTCCACGAGCGTCATCGCCCGCGCCGAGGTTTCCCCGCCGAACAGGCGGAAGCGCAGCCCGTCGGTCCAGGTGCGGATGATCCCCGCCAGTCCGGCCTCCAGCACCGTCCGCTCGGGCCTCGGCGTATTGCCGCCGGAACGGCCGATGATGAAGTGGACGCGGGCGAGCGACATGCCTTCCGGAAAGGCCGGGTAGAAGGCCGACAGCCGGCCGTCGAAGGCGTCCGCCAGGAAACCGCCGATCCGCTCGCGCACACTGCTGTCGTAGCGGTCGCGCGGAACGAACACGATGACTGAGACGAAGCGGTCGAACTTGTCGGCCCGCACCAGTGCCCGCACCCGCGGCCGTTCCTCGAGCCTGATAATCTCCTGAGCGAATTCGGCGAGAACATCCTCGTCGATCTGGAACAGCTCGTCGCGCGGATAGGACTCCAGCACATTGACCAGTACTTTGCCCGAGTGGCTCTCCGGGTCGAGGCCGGCGCCGGCGACGATCCGGGCGACCTTGCGCCTGAGCAACGGGATGTCGCGCGTCGAGTGGGTGTAGGCGGTCGCGGTGAACAGGCCGATGACTCTGAGCTCGCCGGCCAGCCTGCCCTTCTCGGCGAACAGCTTGACGCCGACGTAGTCCATGTAGACGCGGCGGTGGACGCGCGACTTGATGTTGGTCTTGGTGATGATCAGCGCCTCTGGCCGCATCAGGAACTCGCGGACCGCCGGCGTGGTGGTGACCGCCTCGCCGCCACGGCTGAGCACGCGGACGCTCGGGTCGCTGAGGATGCCGAGGCCCGGGGTGTCCCGACGCCTCAGTTCGCCCGTCCGCCGGTTGCCCATGAAGTCGTACTCGCGGATGCCGAGGAGGGCGAAGTTGTCGGCGAGCAGCCACTCCAGGAAGGCGATCGCCTCTTCGCGATCGTCCGCCGGGATCGGCGGCGGCGTCGCCCGGTAGGCGTCGATCGCTTGGGCGAGGCGCTCGCGCATCGGCCGCCAGCCCTCGACGGCGCGGCGCACTTGCTCAAGGACCTGGTCGAGCCGCTCCACCAGAACCCGGCGCGGCTCGTCACCGACCAGACGGTCGATATGGACCTGGATCAGGCTTTCGCGGATCGCCACGGCTCCGGCCGCGGGCGGCACCGGACCCTGATAGTCGGTGAGGCGGCCTTCGCCGTCGCGCGTCACGGTGACGATCGGGTGGGCGACCAGCCTGGTCTCGACGCCGAAGTCGTGAATCTCGCCGAGCACCGAGTCGACGAGAAAGGGCATGTTGTCGTTGGCGATCTCCACCAGCGTGACGTCGCGGTGGCGCCTGGCCCGTCCGCTCACCTCGGGATCGCTCAGGCGGATCAGGTGGCTGCCCGGCTTGCGGCGGGAAAGCGTCTGGCCGGCGGAGCCGACGAAGGCCGCGATCTCGGCCGGCGCGTAGACGGCAAGGTCCTCGATGCTGGTGCGGGCGTAGAGGTCGCCGGCAAGCGCGGTCAGAAGCTCGGTGTCGCCGGTCCCGGCGAGCGCCCGGCGTGCCGCGGCGACGATCAGTCGCCGCCGTGCCTCGCCCCCCGAACCGCCGGTTCTCATGACCCGCTCAATGTGAACCCTGGACTGCGACAAGACAACGACGGCTCGCCTCACGGGCTTGGGCAGCCGGGGATTGGCATTTCGTAGGTGTATTTCTCGCCTTCGTAGGAGACCGAAAGCACGCCGTTCCCGCAGCTATCGATGGCGCTGCCGCCGAAAACGAACAGTTTCATCCCGTTGCCCAACGGACCGAGAATCTGCAGGAACACGCCTTGCAGAGCGGTCAGATTGCCCTGAACTACGGGCGGCAGGGAACTTTCCTCGATCCGAGTCGGAGACGGACCCGAAGCGATCGTCAATTCCGGGTCCGAGGTCGCCTCGAATGAAGCAGTGCCGGTATCCGATAGGTGCATATGGACGGCAGCGATGATCAGGTATTGCCCGAGCTGTTTTCGGGCCGTCTCCGAGTCGGCGCGGGCCGGGAGCATCTGAGGCGCAATCCACCAGACGGCGGCGAGGTCGCTCTCGGACCGCTCGTCCAGGATCATCAAATAGTCGCGTGCCGCCGCTTCTGGCGTCGTCCTCCACTGCCGTGCCGACGCTGGTGCGCACATCATCAAGGCCAGCACCGCGACGAAGCCCATCCTTATGCTCCCGAGCGGTGACAGCGCGCTTGCGCCCGCGCCGCCGGCGAGCCTGGCGAGTGTCCTCTTGCCGATCATCTCTGTTTTCCTC
>JBBDMC010000136.1:23539-28225 GCA_040878485.1 Bauldia sp.
GAGATGATCGGCAAGAGGACACTCGCCAGGCTCTCCTCCGTCTGTGTTCCTCGCTGGTCGGCGTCGCGGCGTCTCCGCGACTCGACTGGCTGGAACCTCGTGAACATTGCTCACATAACATGGCAATGAACACCGTTCAAGTTAATTGCGATCATGCCACGCCTTGCCAGCGGCCTGTGGCCGATCTCTCCCACTTGACTCTTTCCTTGTTCTCCGGAATCAATGAGAACAAAGCAGGAACATATTCACACCGGCAGGACGAAAACGCCATGCCCGCCCGCGGTTTCATGGCCAAGGAGGGGTTTGCCCGGCTGCGACGCCGGATCGCCGAGATCGAGGGAAGGCCGGCGGTCGGAGGACGGGTATCGGAGGATGGAGGACAGGCGGCGGAGGACCGGAACGAGCCCCGCTATTCGGCCGTCCGTTCCCTGCCGCCTGTCGTCTGTCCTCCGTCCTCTGTCGTCCGCCCCCTGCCCCTCGCCGTTCCCCGCCTCGACCGCATGCTCGCCGGCGGGCTCCGCCGCGACGCGCTGCATGAGATCCGCGGCGCGCTCGCCCGCGACGCCGCCGCGGCGACCGGCTTTGCCGCGGCGCTTCTCACCCGCCTCTCGGCGGAAGACGACCGGCCGATCCTGTGGATCGTCGAGGCCGCCGCATCCCGCGACGCCGGCCTTCCCTACGGCGTCGGGCTCGACCGCTTCGGCCTCGATTCGAGACGCCTGATCGTCGTCCGCGTGCACAAGCCGGGCGAGGCTCTCTGGGTCTTCGAGGAGGGGCTTTCCTGCCGTTGCCTTGTCGCGGTTCTGGCTGAGGTGAGGGGCAGGCCCCGCCCGCTCGACCTCACCGCCAGCCGCCGCCTGGCGCTCCGCGCCCGCGCCGCCGGCGTCATGGGCCTTCTCCTGCGCCAGACCGAGCACGCCGACCCGTCGGCCGTCTCGACCCGCTGGCTGGTCTCGCCCCGCCCGGCGACGACCCTCGACGACTACCCGGCCGGCATCGGCCGGCCGGCCTGGCGCCTGACCCTCGAACGCAACCGCCTGGGCGCTACCGGCGCCATCGACCTGGAGTGGGATCATGGCAGATGTTGTTTCGCCCCCATCCGCGACACCGCCGGCCCGGCGCATTCTCTCCCTGTCGCTGCCGTATCTGCCGACCGACCGCATCCAGCGACAGATCAGGGGGCGCTCGTGGCGTTCGCCCGGGTTTCGTGAGGCATTTGAGCAGGACCGTAACGCCCACCAGTACACGCAAATTCCGCCGTGTGACCGCTCTGTTTTCCCCGGCAGCCCCCCCCTCGCCGTCGTCGCCAAGATCAAGAATGCGCTCAGCCTCCTCGCCATCGACGAGGCCGCCGAGCGCCTCGGCCTCGTCAAGCGACACGCCCTCGCCGACGCCCGCGCCATGATCCCCGCCCTTGGCGTCGCCGACGACGATCCGGTTGCCGACGGCGCCCTCCTCGAGGCGATCGCCGACTGGGCCGAGCGCTATACCCCGCTCGTCGCCCTCGATCCGCCCGACGGGCTGATGCTCGACATTACCGGCTGCGCCCACCTCTTCGGCGGCGAAGCCGAGCTTCTCGCCGACCTTGCGACCCGGTTGCGCTCTCAGGGCTTCTTCGTCCGCGTCGCTGTCGCCGATACGCCGGGCGCCGCCTCGGCCGCCGCCCGCTTCGCCGCCATCCCCGGCGTGATCCCGCCGGGCGGCGCGGCGGCGATGCTGGCGGCCCTCCCCCTTGCCGCCCTCCGTCTCGACCGCGAGACCGTGTCGGCGCTCGACCGCGTCGGACTGAAGAAGATCGGCCAGGTGATCGGCGGCGCCGCATGTTCCGGAAAAGTGGGCACCACTTTTCCGACAAGAACATGCTCGGATCAAAAAAGCGGGAGCGAAATTCCATTTCGCTCCAGGGCCCCCCTCGTCGCCCGCTTCGGCCGCGACTTCATCCGCCGTCTCGATCAGGCCCTCGGCCTCGAGGAGGAGGCGATCAATCCGCGCCGGCCGGCGCCGGCGTTGATCGCCGAGCGCCGCTTCGCCGAGCCGATCGTCCGCCAGGAGGACATCGCCGCTGTCCTTTCCTCCCTTGCCACGACCCTGGCCAAGGGGCTGGAGGCGCAGGGGCTCGGCGCCCGCCACCTCGAACTTTCCCTCTTCCGCGTCGACGGCGTCGTCAAGCGCATCGCCGTTGGCGCCGGCCGGCCGATCCGCTCTCCCAAGCTCGTCCTCGATCTCTTCCGCGAGAAGTTCGCCGGTCTCGGCGAGGATATCGACATGGGCTTCGGCTTCGACATGGCCCGTCTTGCGGTCGCCGCGGCGGCGCCGGCCGACGCCGCCCAGATCGACCTTTCCGGCGCCGCCGCCGCCGAAGCCGACCTCGACGGTCTGATCGACCGCATCGGCGCCCGCCTCGGGCGCCAGCGCGTTGTCCGCATCGAATCACACCCCAGTCACATCCCCGAACAGGCCGAGATTCACACCTGGCAGCCGGCCGGACACACCGCCGACAGCCGGCCACAGTGGGCGGAAAAGGACCCCATCGACCGCCCGCTGCGCCTCCTCGCCCGGCCCGAACCCGTTGAAGCCATTGCTGAAGTTCCGGACGGGCCGCCGGTCCGTTTTCGCTGGCGGCGCGTCCTCTATCAGGTCGCCCGCGCCGAAGGGCCCGAGCGGATTTCGCCAGAGTGGTGGCACGACGACGGGCTGACCCGCGACTACTTCCGCGTCGAGGACCAGGCCGGCTACCGCTTCTGGCTCTACCGCGAAGGCCTTTACGGCCGCGAACTCACCGCCCCGCGCTGGTACCTCCACGGGGTGTTCGCATGAGGACCGGGCTCCTTCGTGGCCATGTCCTTCAGGACTTAGCACGCTGCTGCCGTTCCACCGCACGGCGGAGCGTCTCGTTGATGCGGCCTTGCCAGCCGCGACCAGTTCGACGGAAATGCTCGACCACTTCGCGGTCGAGTCGGATGGTCGTCTGCACCTTGGTCGGCGCCTTCTGCGGCCCGCGCGCCCACGGCTTGGGGAATTTGTCGATATCGGGAAAGACTTCCCGAGCCGGGCGCATGCGGGTGAAATCTTCATCCGTCAATTCCGGGATATCAAGGTCGTCCCAAACCTCCTGGCTGATGTGGGGGGGTTTCTTACGATCTTTCATAGCGAAGCATCTCCCGCTCGTTGGCCTTACGCAGACCGATGACGCGAATCCTGTCGCCTCGGTGCGCGAAGACCAGAACATGCAAGCGTCCCTCGATCAGGCCTACGGCGATAAAACGCGACTCGCCATAGTCCCGCCGACGATCCTCCTTGACCGACGCCCGTTCCCAGTCAAAGCCATTCACCGCCTCGAAGGAGATCCCGTGCTTGATCATATTTCCCGCAGCCTTCACGAGATCCCATTCATATCTCTTCATAGCATATTGTCGTTACGATTTGTTTGCTTTTCAAGAGCGGCTTCCCGAGGAAGCCCATGACCGCCCAAGAGGCGAGGAGGCGCGCAGCGCCGACCGGGAAGCAAACAATTTCATTCGCCGAGCTTGCCGTCACCACCAACTTCTCGTTCCTCAGAGGCGGGTCGCACCCGGAGGAACTCGCCTTCACGGCGGCGAAGCTTGGGCTTGCCGGGATTGCCGTCGCCGACAAGAACACATTAGCCGGCGTCGTCCGCGGCCACGTCGCGGCGAAGGAGGCCGGGCTCCGCTACGCCGTCGGCTGCCGCCTCGCCTTCCGCGACGCCTGCCCCCGGGCGAGCGATCAGCCCGACCCGGGGGGCACCCCGCAAATCCTCGCCTGGCCGACGACCCGAGCCGCCTACGGCCGCCTCTGCCGGTTGCTCACCCTTGGCAACCGTCGCGCCGAGAAGGGTGAGTGCCATCTCGATCTCGCCGATCTTCTGGAATGGGGTGAGGGACTGGTGCTGGGGGTCATGCCCTCTAACCGTTCGCTCGACACCACCCTCGCCGCCCTGAGTGACGCCTTCCCCGGTTCCGTCCGCCTGATGGCAAGCTTCCCCCACGGCGCCGGCGATCATCGCCGCCTGGCGCTACTCGATCGCGTCGCCCGCCGCTTCGGCGTCCCCCTCGTCGCCACCAACGACGTCCTCTACCACGCCCCCGAGCGGCGCATGCTCCAGGACGTTCTCACCTGCATCCGCGAGAAAAAGACGCTTCTGACCGCTGGCCGTCTTCTCGCCGCCAATGCCGAGCGCCACCTGAAGCCGCCGCACGAGATGGCCCGCCTCTTTCGCGATTACCCGCAAGCGATCGCCGAGTCGGTTGCCGTGCTCGATCAAGTGACCTTCTCTCTCGACGAGCTGCGCTATCAGTACCCGGACGAGCCGGTCGGCGATGCCGCCACCCCACAAGCGGCGCTCGAACGCCTCACCGAAGAGGGCGCCCGCCAGCGCTACCCCGACGGCGTGCCGGCAAAGGTGAGAGCCAGCCTCGACCACGAGCTGAAGCTCATCGCCGAACTCGGCTTTGCCCCCTACTTCCTCACCGTCCACGACATCGTCCGCTTCGCGAGGCTGAAGGGCATCCTCTGTCAGGGTCGCGGCTCGGCGGCCAATTCCGCCGTCTGCTTCGTCCTTGGCGTCACCGAGGTCGACCCGGACCGCTCCGACCTGCTGTTCGAGCGCTTCATCTCGGCCGAGCGCAACGAGCCGCCCGACATCGACGTCGATTTCGAGCATGAGCG
>JBBDMC010000137.1:0-9521 GCA_040878485.1 Bauldia sp.
CCGGTCGCCTGGCGGATGCGGGCGAGTATCCCGCCGCTGCCGACCGCGCCGGTCGACGGGGCGAGCCCACCGGCAGCAGAGGTGAGAGCCGACTGAAAGGACTCCGAGGCGCCCCCCGCGGTGGGCGCGGCCGCCGCGGCCCCCGTGGCCGCGGCGGGTCGCTCACGTTTCGGAAGCGGGGCACCAGAGGATCATGGCTGTAGCGGTCGCTACCGGGGCAATCCCTGCCCCGCGGGACACGAGCCTCGGGACCTGGCTCGACCGCCACGCCGGCAGGATCATGGTCCTGCCGGCGGTCCTCGTGGTCCTCGCGTTCGCAGTCTTTCCGTTGATCCTCTCGGCGTACCTGACCATGATCCGCTTCGCGCTTGCGCCGGGCGGGTTCAAGCTGACCTTTGTCGGCTTCACCAACTTCAGCCGGCTTCTCTTCGGCCAGCAGCAGTATCATTTCCTCGGAACTTTCGGACCGATGACGGTCCCGCTGTGGTCTGTCTTCGCCGCTATCGTGTTTGGCTTGGCCGCCTGGATCGTTCGCTTTGTCCGGTCGGAGGAACTCTCGGTCGGCGGACTGATCGGCCGCCTGATCACGGCAAGCCTCTCGGCCGGTGGAGCGCTGCTCGTACTGGCCACGGTGTTCGCCGGTGGTCTCCCCGGCACGTTGATGACGACGTTGATCTACGTCTCCGTCGGCGTCGCCGTGCAGTTCCTGTTAGGTCTTGGTCTGGCTCTTCTCTGCGCCATGCCGATCAAGGGCCGGAACTGGTTCCGCGTCATCTTCTTCCTCCCTCTGATGGTGACGCCGGTCGGCATCGCCTACACCTTCCGCATGATGGCGGACCTCGAGAAGGGGCCGCTGGCACCGATTCGGTTTGCGCTAGGCCTCGGAGAATTCGCCTGGGCGACCGATCCGTGGCTGGCGCGGATGGTGGTCCTGATCGGCGACACATGGCAGTGGACACCGTTCATGTTCATCGTGCTCCTCGCCGCGGTCGAAAGCCGCTCGTACGAACAGATCGAGGCGGCACGGATCGACGGTGCCAACCCCTTCCAGATCTTTCGCCACGTCACCTGGCCAGCGATCGCGCCGGTTGCGGCGACGGTGGTGCTGATCCGTCTGATCGAGGCGTTCAAGATCATCGACCTGCCGAACGTTCTGACCGGGGGCGGACCCGGGCTCGCGACGGAATCGCTGACGCTCCACGCCTTCATCGCCTGGCGGACCCAGGATCTCGGCGGCTCTGCCTCGATCGGCTACATGCTGCTCTTTGTCTCGACGATCGTTTGCGTCTCGTTCTTCAACTTCGCAGTACGACGGGCGCGGAGGTACCAGGTATGAGCGCCGCGACCGAACGAACCTGGGCCGAGCGAGCGTTCCAGCCGAAGGATCCGGCGTCGCTCGCGCCCGCGGCAAAGGTCGCGATCTACACGGTTCTGATTTTCTGGACCGCCGTGGTCCTACTGCCGCTCTATTGGGTGCTCATCACGTCGTTCAAGCTGCCGATCGACGTCAACAGCGGTCCCGTCTACCTGCCCTTCATCGACTTCAGTCCATCCCTCGACGCCTGGCGCTACCTTTTCGTCGACGTCGCGCGCGACACGTTCCGACCCTACCTCAACTCGGTCATCATCGCCTTCTCGGCGACCATCCTAGCCGTCCTGATAGGCTCACTCGCCGCCTACGCCCTGGTTCGGATTAACTTCCGCGTCAAGGTAGCCGCCGTTGCCGCCTTCCTCGGGCTGCTGGCGCTGACCGTGGTCGCGGTCGCCTACCTCCAGGTCAACTGGCGAATCGCCACCGCGGTGGCGGTGGGGCTCTTCGTTGTTTTCTTGTCGACCGGAGCGCGCCGTTTCAAACGCTCCTTCGCCAACTCCGACATTGAGTTCTGGATCATCTCCAATCGCATCATGCCGCCGGTGGTCGCGGTACTGCCGATCTACATCATGTTCCAGCAGGTCCGCCTGCTCGACACCCACGTCGCGCTGATCGCGACCTACACCGCGGTGAACTTGCCAATCGTTGTCTGGCTGATGCGCGACTTCTTTGCCGGCATTCCGATCGAGATTGAGGAAAGCGCCCAGGTCGACGGCGCCTCGAAGTTCCGGACGTTCTTCTCGATCGTGTTGCCACTGGTCCGCTCTGGCCTCGCCGCGACGTTCCTGCTCGTCCTGATCCTCTGCTGGAACGAGTACCTGCTGGCGCTCTTCCTTTCCAACGCCAAGGCGCAGACGCTGCCGATCCTGGTCTCCGCGCAGAATGGTACGCGCGGACCGCAGTGGTGGTACATGTCGGCGATCATCGTGATCATGATCGCGCCGGTCATCGCGATAGCCATCGCGCTGCAGAAGCACATCGCGCGCGGCATCCTGGTCGGCGCGGTCAAGGGTTAGGCGGGCCGCGGCCTAATCCTTCGCCCGTTCGGCGTAGGAGCCGTCGACGGTCATCACCACGATGCGCGTGCCCGGCGCGATATGCGGCGGCACCATGGTGCGCACGCCGTTGGACAACAGCGCCGGCTTGTAGGAAGACGCCGCCGTCTGCCCCTTCATCGCCGGCTCGGTCTCGACCACCTCGAGGGTGACCCGCTGCGGCAGCTCGATGGCGATTGGCACGCCGTCGTGCAGGCTGAGTCGCACGGTCATGTTCTCCTGCAGGTAGGAGGCCTGGTCGCCGACGATCCCCTTTGGGACGTGCACCTGGTCGAAGGTTTCGCCGTTCATGAAGGTGAAGCCGTCGCCGTCCCGGTAGAGGTACTGGAAGTCGCGATCCTCGACGAAGGCCCGCTCCACCTGCTCGGTGGTCTTGTAGCGTGGCGAGACCTTCACCCCGTCGGAGATGCGCCGCATGTCGATCTGGGTCGTCGGCGTGCCCTTGCCGGGGTGGAAGTTCTCCGCCGACAGCACGACGTAGAGCTGGCCGTCGACGTCGACGACGTTGCCCTTACGAATCTGGCTGGCGATGACTTTCAAGGCATCCTCGACTATGGCAGGGGATGGTCCGGGGAAGGTTCGGCGCGCACATTAGCGATTTTGTGGGCCGCCGCTAGGGGCCGACAGGGCACTATGGATGCGTCTTCGCCGTTGTGGGAGCCGGCGCGCCACGGCGATCGCCGGCCGTTTCTGCTGGCCCGCAACCGGATCGTCGCGGCGCTCCGCGCCTGGTTCGCCGCCCGCGATTTCGTCGCGGTCGAATCGGCGATCCTCCAGGTCTCGCCGGGCAACGAGACCCACCTTCATGCCTTCGCTACCGAGGCGATCGGGCCGAACGACGCCCGCTACCGGCGGTACCTCGCCACCTCGCCCGAGTTCGCCATGAAGAAGC
Source organism: Bauldia sp. (assembly GCA_040878485.1). Taxonomy (GTDB): domain Bacteria; phylum Pseudomonadota; class Alphaproteobacteria; order Rhizobiales; family Kaistiaceae; genus JBBDMC01. The sequence continues at coordinate 3,320 of JBBDMC010000137.1, forward strand.
TGCTGGCGGCCGGCGAAACCAGGATCGTCGATTTCGCCCGCGTCTTCCGCAACCGCGAGCGGGGACCTCTGCATGCGCCTGAGTTCACCATGGTCGAGTGGTACCGAGCGAACGAGCCCTATGAGGCGGTGATGGCCGACTGCGCGGCGATCCTTGCCGCCGCCGCCGGCGCCGCCGGCTACGACCGCCTGTGCTGGCGCGGGCAGAGTGCCGACCCTGCGGCGGAGCCGGAACGCCTGACGGTCACCCAAGCCTTCGCCCGCCACGCCGGCATCGATCTCGCCGCCGTCGCCCGTGACCGCGACGGCTTCGCCGCCGCGGCATTGGCATCGGGCGTGAGAATCGCCGCCGACGATACCTGGTCCGACGTCTTCAGCCGGGTTCTGGTCGACAAGGTCGAGGCGAACCTCGGCATCGGCCGCCCGACGCTGCTCTACGAGTACCCGCCGAGCGAGGCGGCGCTCGCCCGCATCGCCGGCGACGACCCGCCGGTCGCCGAGCGCTTCGAGCTTTACGCCTGCGGCGTCGAGCTCGCCAACGGCTTCGCCGAGCTGACCGACGCGGCCGAGCAGCGGCGCCGGTTGCTGGCGGACATGGACGAGAAGGAGGCGATCTACGGCGACCGCTATCCGCTCGACGAGGATTTCCTCGCCGCGCTCGCCGTCATGCCGCCGGCAAGCGGCGTCGCGCTCGGCCTCGACCGGCTGGTGATGCTCGCGACCGGCGCCACCCACATCGACCAGGTCCAGTGGACGCCGTTCGGCGGCGGGGAGAATGAGACATGAATGACATGAGACCGATCATGCGAAGGGCGCGCAACCTCCCCCTTGAGGGGAGGTCGAAATCGGCAAGCGACAGCGAAGCCGATTTCGGGAGGGGGTCATATCCGGCGACGAAGCGACCCCCTCCCGAAGTTCGCGATCACTCCGCTCTGCGAACTTCGACCCCCGATCAGGTCGGGGGCAGGCTCTTCCCTCAAGGGGGAGGTTCAACCAGCGCGCGGACAGTGCGTAGGGCGGCCGACCTCGTTCGGTCCGGCCTGGTTCCGCCCGAGCGGGAGGCCGTTTTGGCCGAAGTCGCCGCCCGCTACGCCGTCGCGGTAACGCCGGCGATCGCCGGGCTCATCGATCGAGGCGACCCGCACGATCCGGTCGCCCGGCAGTTCATTCCCGACCCCGCCGAGCTCATGGTGACACCGGAGGAACGCGCCGACCCGATCGGCGACGAGGTCCATCAAGTCGTTCCCGGGCTGGTCCACCGCTATCCCGACCGCGTGCTCCTGAAGCTCACCTCGGTGTGCGCCGTCTATTGCCGCTTCTGCTTCCGCCGCGAGACGGTGGGTAGGGGCGGCGAGGGCATCCTGTCGGAGGTGGAACTCGCCGCCGCGCTCGCCTATGTCGGCGCCCGGCCGGCGATCTGGGAGGTGATCGTCTCCGGCGGCGATCCCCTGATCGCCGCCCCGCGCCGGCTGAAGGCCCTCGGCCGGGCGCTGGGCTCGATCGATCACCTCAAGGTGGTCCGCTTCCACACCCGCGTTCCGGTGGTCGCGCCCGAACGGGTGACGCCCGCCCTCGTCGATGCGCTCGCCGCCTCCGGCAAGACGACCTGGGTCGCCGTCCACGCCAACCATCCGCGCGAGCTGACCGCCCAGGCCCGCGCCGCGCTTGGCCGCCTGAAGGCCGGCGGCCTGTCGCTGGTCAGCCAGACGGTTCTCTTGCGGGGCGTCAACGACGACGCGGAGGTTCTCGCCGCGCTGATGCGCGCCTTTGTCGAGGCGGGCGTCAAGCCGTACTACCTCCACCACGGCGACCTGGCGCCCGGCACCGGCCATTTCCGCACGACGATTGAAGAGGGCAGGTCCTTGATGAAGGAACTGCGCGGCCGCGTCTCGGGTCTCTGCCAGCCGACCTATGTGCTCGACATCCCCGGCGGCCACGGCAAGGTTCCCCTCGGGCCCGACTACGTGAGCTATCGGGAAGGCACCTGCGCGGTCGAGGATTTCGCGGGCCGACGGCATCCGTATCCGGAGGCGGGGTCGGCGGCGCCCGACCGCACGGGATTTTGATCGCCATCCCCTTGATCGTGAACGGCCTGCATGCTCGTACGGGCTATCGTCATGATCATGAGGATCACCCGCCGCGCGGCTGTCGGCCTGACCGCCGCAGCGTTTCTCACGGGCTTCCGCCTGGCTTCTGCCGCCGAGCGGGTGCGCTTCGGCCGCGCCGCCTTCGAGGCCGCCCTGAAGTCGGGCAGGGCGGTTCTGATCGATATCTCGGCCTCCTGGTGCCCCACCTGCCTGCGTCAGAAAGAGATCGTCACCGAACTCACGGCGAAGCCTGAGTTCGCCGACTACCTCGTCTTCGAAGTCGACTACGACACCGAGAAGGACGTGATGCGTTCGTTCGGCGCCCAGCAGCGCTCCACCCTGATTGCTTTCAAGAACGGCGCCGAGGTCGGCAGGATCGTCGGGGACACGAGCGTGACGGTGATCAAGGCTCTGCTCGAGAAGGCGATCTGAGGACGGCGGGCGCGCATGATCGGCAGCGTCAGTCTTGCCTTCCTTGCCGGGGTTGTGTCGATCCTCTCGCCCTGCGTCCTGCCGCTCGTGCCGATCATCTTCGGCGCCGCGGCAGCGGAGCATCGCCTGGGGCCGGTGGCCCTCGCCGGCGGCCTCGCCCTGTCGTTCACCTCCATTGGCCTTTTCGTCGCCGTCGTCGGCTTTTCGATCGGCCTCGATTTGGAGTTCTTCCGTGCCCTGGCCGCCGTCCTGTTCGTCGCTGTCGGCCTCGTTCTCGCGGTTCCGGCGTTCCAAGAGCGTCTTGCCCTTGCCACGGGTCCGATGAGCAACTGGACGAATGAGCGCTTCGGCGTCCTGTCGGCCTCTGTCCTCAACGGCCAGTTCGCCCTCGGCCTCGTTCTCGGCGCCGTCTGGATACCCTGCGTCGGCCCGACCCTCGGGGCCGCTTCCCTTCTCGCCGCCCGGGGGGAGAGCCTGCTCGCGGTCGGCGCCACCATGGCCGCCTTCGGCCTCGGCGCGGCGCTGCCGCTCGCCCTCTTCGGCACCCTGTCGCGCCAGGCGCTGCTGCGCTGGCGGAGCCGACTCGCCGGCGCCGGCAAGCTGATCACTGTCGCCCTCGGCGCGGTCCTGATCGTCGTCGGGGGAGCGATCCTCTCCGGCTACGACAGGGCCATCGAGGCAGCCCTGGTCGAGGCCTCGCCGGACTGGCTGACTGAGCTCACGACGCGATACTGAACGATGCTTGGCGCCGCGGCCGTCACATCGCTGTCATGTGAGGCGGCGAAATAGCCGGTCGGCATAGGCAGCGAGGCACCCGATGAGCGACCGCGTTTTCAACGGCCTCTTCCTCTGCACCGGCAATTCGGCGCGCTCGATCATGGCCGAGGCGATCCTCAACCGCGAGGGCGGGGGCCGCTTCCGCGCCTTCTCGGCCGGCAGCTACCCGAAGGGCGTGGTCAGCCCCCATGCCATCGCCTTGCTCAAGCGACTGAACTTCGACGTCTCCGGGTTCCGCTCCAAGAGCTGGGACGAGTTCGCCCTGCCGGACGCGCCGGTGATGGATTTCATCTTCACCGTCTGCGACGAAGCGGCCGGCGAGAGCTGCCCGATCTGGCCCGGCCAGCCGATGACCGCTCACTGGGGCGTCCCCGACCCGGGGCTCGCCACCGGCCACGAAAGCGAGATTGCCTTCGCCTTCGCCGAGGCCTTCCGCATGTTGTCGACGCGCATCGGAATCTTCGTCAGCCTGCCCCTTGCCCGTCTCGACCGCCTGGCGCTGCAGAAGCACCTCGACGACATCGGCAAGACCAGGGACAGGAAGGCCTCGTCGTCGGCGGCGTGACGCAAGTGACCGAGCCGCTTGGCCGGAGGCTGGCGTCCGAGGCGCTCGGCACCGCACTCTTGGTGGCAACCGTCGTTGGCTCCGGCATCATGGCGGAGCGGCTGGCCGGCGGCAACGCGGCGCTGGCGCTGCTCTGCAACACCTTGCCGACCGGCGCCATCCTCGTCGTCGTCATCACCATCTTCGCGCCGGTGTCGGGTGCCCATTTCAACCCGGCGGTGAGCCTCGTCTTCTGGTCACGCGGCGCCCTCGCCGGCGGCGATCTTGCCGCCTACGTCGCCTGCCAGTGCCTCGCCGGCATCGCCGGCACCGCCGTCGCCCACCTGATGTTCGACTTGGCGCCACTTGCCATCGGCACGCGGGTGCGCTCGGGCCCCTCGCAATGGCTGGCGGAGATCGCGGCACCTTCTCGCTGGTCATCGCCATCCTCGGCGGCATCCGCCACGCCCCGGCGGCAGTGCCGTGGCTGGTCGGCCTGGTGATCGCCGCCGCCTACTGGTTCACATCTTCGACCAGCTTCGCCAACCCGGCGGTGACGCTTGCCCGCGGCCTCACCACCTCCTTCTCGGGAATCGCCATCGGCAGTATTCCGGGGTTCGTGGCCGCCGAGATCGTCGGCGCGCTGATCGCGGCTCTTGTCGGCGGCATCCTGTTCGGGCGAGCCAAGGCGACCTGAGCCCCACAGGCGCGTCCGTCAGTCGGCCTGGAAGCCGATCGTCAACAGCCGTTTGACACACACCGCCCCTTGATCCAGGTCAATGCGTGTACGCACCATCGATGAAGAGCATTCATCATGGCAATTCTGCCCGTTTTCATGCGGCCGCTCGTTGCGGCAGCCATGTTGATCGCAGGGCTGGCCGCTCACGATGTGCATCACGCCGTCGCTGGCGCCCACGCGGGAAGCGTTGGCGTTGCCCGGTCTTTTTCGATCAGCGAGATTGACCGCGGCGCCCTGTTGGTTGCCGATGTCGTGACTGGCACACTCGCCAGTTGCCCTGCCGGCTGTGCCGGGGGCTGTGTTTCCGATGATCTTGCTGGTTGCTGCGCAGCCGCAATGCTGCCCGGCCCCGATCTGGCGGCGCCCGCAATGGCCGCCACGGTGTGGCGGCCGGCTTCATCGGTCCCGTCCGGCATTGATCGGCTGACACCCACCGAACCTCCCCGCCTCAACGCCTGACCAGGCCAGCGTCGGCTTCCCCGAGGCCAAACGCTGAGCCACATCGCAGGCTCGTTCAGCCCGAAACCCGCCGCGCAGGGTGGCGCCTCCAGACGCGCGAACACCTTCGTGGCAGACGGAAAAGAAAGACACGATCATGAGGATTCGTTTGATACCGCTGGCAGTCGCAACCTTGCTGCTATGGCCGACCAGCGCCCTGGCCCAGGCGGAAGACCCCCACCATCCCGATGACGGCGCGCCATCGGCGGCTGAGGCCGAAAGGCCACCGACCACGCCCGATCCCGCCCCTGCGTCACCGCAAGGCAACGCATCCGCGGGCCAGTGCCAGGCTTACATGCAGTCCACGCAGCAAACCTGCGCCAACATGATGCAGATGATGCAGGGCGGCATGGCGGGAATGATGATGCCGAACCGTCCAGGCCAGGGTGATACCGCCGGCGGTCTGGCGATGCCAGGCGGCGCGATGCCAGAGGGCATGATGCCAGGCGGCGTGATGCCAGAGGGCATGATGCCAGGCGGCGCGATGCCAGAGGGCATGATGCCAGGCGGCATGACGCCAGAGGGCATGATGCCAGGCGGCACGATGTCGGACGCAGCCAGGGCCTATGCCCAGACGATGTCGACCATGGACGCCGCCATGATGGCGGCCGTCCAGTCCGACGACCCCGACGTGGCGTTCGTCCAAGCCATGATCCCGCACCACCAGGGAGCGATCGACATGGCCGCCGCCGTGCTCCGGTTCGGCAGCGACCCGCGCGTCATGGAATGGGCAATACGTATCATCGAGGCACAGAAAGCCGAGATCGCCGAGATGACGGCATGGCTATCGCTGCGCGTTGAGCAATCTCCAACCAAGGAGTGAGATCATGTCCATGACTGCCACCACCAGAGAACTGTCGTCGTTGGCCGCCGGGACAGCGCTTGCGATTACGCTTGCGATCCTGTTCGTGGTCTGCGTCATCGCGGCATTCGTCGCCCCGAATCTACAATTGTCGCACGCCTGGATCAGCCTGTTCACCGCCGCCCCGATGACGTCGGCAAGGGCCTGGATAGAAGGCCTCCTGGCGAGCGTGATCCTGGGATGGGTCGCCGGGTGGCTCTTTGCCTTGACCTATAACGCGGTCGCCGCAAGGCAGGCGTGACGAACCGGGGGGGGGGGGGGGGG
>JBBDMC010000137.1:9531-27837 GCA_040878485.1 Bauldia sp.
CTGATTGTGATCTTCGACTTCCCGGAGCATGATGGCGCGAGGGAAGCAGAGAGGGAAACGCGACGGCCAAGTCTCCACCAACAACAAAGGCCAGAGAGAGGACACCATGAAACACTTTGGACGCGCGTCTTTGATTGTCGGTCTTTTGTGGTTGGCATCTCCAGCGAGCGCTGAATGCAATCGTCCGGAATACATCGGCACCGAGAATTTTTGGATCGGCCACTGTAACGATTTGGGGGTTTCCGAGCTGGCGTGCCGCGATCAGTTCGCGACCGCCAAAGCCGAGCTCGACTGGGTTCTCTTCGAAAATCCGGCCGCTCTCGAAGCCTACCGCGCCAGCGTGAAGGAACAGATCGCCTGTGGATTTCCGCCGATACTATTGACTTACGTTCGCGCAGCAGCAGTCGCGGTCAAGGCTCGAGATCCGCAGGCGCAATGCCTTATCCTCCTGTGCCCTCAAAAACCCAGCTTCTACATGCAGGATCTGGAAGATCAGGGAAAATTGCTGAAGGAATAGAGCGGCACCTCAATTCGACATCTCTGTCAGACTCCGGAGGCTGCCTCAATCTGCGGCCGGGGGCAGCGCTGACCTCTCAATCGGTGGCGCGGTCGTCAATTTCCGTCCGCCTGGAAGCCGATCTTGAGGTGGGTGTTGTCGCAGAACGGCTTGGTGCGCGAGCCGCCGCAGCGGCAGAGCCGCGCCTTGGTGACTCGGTCGATCGTCCGCCCGGTGCCCGAGCAGATTTCGAGATTGCCGGTCACCACCAGCGGCCCGTTCTTCTCCGGGCCGATCACGAGCAGCCCGTCACGGACCGCGAGCGGCTGCGACTCGCGCGTCTCCGGCTCGCCGGTTGCCTTGAAGGGCAGCGTCTTGTGTGAGCCGTCGCAGAACGGCTTCATCTTCGACGCGCCGCAGCGGCAGAGCGTCGCCCGGAAGCCGATGTCGTCGCGCCCTTCGAGCTTCATCGCCGCACGGAAGGCGTACGGGCCGTTCTCACGCAGGTTGACCAGGTTGACCGGCGGCGCGTGCTCCTGCGCTCCGCCGTCCTTCCGCCGGTACTGGATCGCGCCCGAGGGGCAGTCGTGCGCGATCTGCACCACTTCGTCTGTGGGCATGGCGTCCGGATAGATCCACGTCCCCGGCGTGTTCGGACGAAACACCATCGGTGCACCGAGCACGCAGAAGCGCGCATGGATGCAGCGCTTGCCGTCGAAGCGGATGTCGAGAGTCTTCCCCGGGGCGATCTCGCATTCGCCGCCCGCACCCGAAGGCAGGTCGGCTTGCTTCTCGGCAGGCGGCGGCGGCGCAGTCTTCGCCTTCGGCAGCGGATGATGGCCACCGACCGTCGTCTTGAGATCGCTGATGCCGAAATTCGCCACGATGCGGTTCAGTTCATCGACGACGCCCGTCAGCTCGTGTCCGGCGGGGAATATGTGGCGGGCATGCCGCACCATCTCGGCGACGCGCTCGGCCATCATGCGCATCTCCGACGGCCCTCGCGGAATCCGCGCGATGTCGCGCAGCATGGTGAAGGTGATGCCGGCGTTGACGCCCGGATGGTGGTGGCTCGCCGGCAACGACGCGAGGTGATTGGCGACTGATGACAACAATTCCATCAGGTCGATGGCGGTGTTGACGAAGTGGCGCTTGCCGACCTCGTCATCGCCGCGCCCGAAGGCCTGCACCAGGCAGCGCAGCATATGGCCGTAGAGCGAGTTAGCGAAGTCGAGCACCTGCGCCGCCTCATGCGCGTCGATGTAGACGCGGTTGTGCGGGTCGAGCGGGCGCCGCATGACGGGGTTGTGGGCGACGGGAAAGGCCGGAGCGAACGAAGGATCGGCGGCGGCGAAGGCGTCGTAGTCTCGCCGTACGCTGAGGAAGCGGTTGTAGTGGCTGTTCTCGCTGTGCGCCGGCGCGCCCTCGCCCTGTTCGATGATCGTCTGGATCGCCGCCTCGGCGCTGGCGAGGTCGCGGACGATCGACAGGCCCGGCAGCGACGCCTCGGCCGGGCCGACCTGCGAGTCGGTATCGCCGCAGAAGAGTTCTTTCTCGCCGATGTGGTGGGCGAGGACCTCGAGGCCGTGTCGGACACCGCGATAGAGGTGGCCCTGGGTGGTATAGTCCTGGGCGCTCGGCATCAGGCGGCCCTTCGGCTGCGTGCGGTGATAGTCGAGCGGGTGGACGAACTCGGCGGCGTCCTTGAGCTCCCTGCCTTCCGGGCGCTCGAGAAAGATGAAGTGGTCGAGCACCGCTGGCGAGAAGCACGCCAGCTCCACCACGACTCCGGTCGGGAAATAGGTCGGTGGCACCGGGAAATTCGGGCGCGACAGGTGCGGGCCGGCGCCGATCGAAATTAGGAGATTGTTGGCGAGCGTGAGGTGCGTCATCTCCTCGATCGCGACCGAGGTGATGATCGCTTTCCAGCGCCTGACCGCTGCCACCTGTTCGGCCGTCAGGCCGTCGCTCTCGCGCCGCTTGAGGCTCCAGGCGGCGTAGAGGTAAGAGCACATCAGGCTGTGCTCGACCGCCGCCGCCTCGGCGAGGAGGTAGATCAGCTCCTCGCGCGTCTCGATCCGGATCTTCGGCTCCGCCTCTGCCATCGGTCCTCCCCACCCGGCGTTTCATCGGCCAATCGAACAGCCGGCGCCGGTAACTTTGGCATGGCAATGCCGGGCGCGCGAGTCCCTAGCGGCAGACCGATCGCCGCGCCGACGCTGGCGACGCTGAGATCATTCGGGAAGGAGGATCGGACGGCGTTTTGCCGCCCGGGGTCGGGCCGTGGATCAGTCGGACGCCGATCGCCTGGCCGGGTAGCCGGGCCGCCCCTGCGGCGTGACAGTGGGGACGGTAGCGGACGCTGGCGACATCTTGCCCCTGTTGGTCTTGCCGAAGAAGGCTTCGACCGTGGCCCGCTCGCCCGGCGTGAAGGCCGGCGGGAACATCGTCGTCGGCAAGATCATCCGATCCGATCCGCCCGTTTGCTTCTCTGATCTGAACAAAGAGAACATCACCGCGCCACTTGTTATGTTGGCGCACTATTGCACTAAACAAGTTATCGAATGGTTCAACCCGCGTGAAAGACTGGTTTACCATTCGAGGTTGCTTTTCGATAAGCATCTTCCGATAGAGCGCCCTGGTTCGCCGGCGCCAGCCGCGTCGCCGCCATGAGGCTCAAGTGGCCGATGGCGCCGAACAGGCCGGCGATCGCCATGAACAGGACCTGGCGCGGCGATGGCGGCGTGAAGCCCGGCAGCATCAACGCTCCGTTGACCACCACCGCCGCGATCAGGACGACGCCGATCAGGCTGGTGCGTTTTTCCGTGCGGCCGATCTGGCGGAGCACCAGCACCGTGGCCGCGGCGCACAGCGACACCGCCAGGGCGGCGAAGTGACCCGGCAGCAGGTCGCGAAACCCCGGCCTGACGATGAGCAGGACTCCGGCGAAGCCGATGGCGACCGCCGACCAGCGCCGCCAGCCGATCCTCTCCTTGAGGAGGACGATCGACAGCACCGTCACCATCGCCGGCGACAGGAAGATCAGGGCGTAGGCTTCCGCGAACGGCACGGTGGTGAAGGCAAAGACGCCGAGGATTCCGGCGAGCAGTCCCGCCGCGGTGCGCACCATCACCAGGCCGGGGTGGTTCATGCTGAGGACGTCGCGCCAGCGCTCGCCCGGCGTTCGCCCGAGCGGGATGACGATAATGAGGGCGAAGAGGGCGGTGAAGAAGCCGATCTCGAAGACCGACGGCCCGTGGGCGAGCGCCTTGATCGACGCATCGCCCCACGAAAAGATGCTGTAGGCGAGAAAGCCGAGGGCGACGCCCCTGAGCATGGGAGAATCCGGCGGCAGGCACCGGCACCCTAGCGGAGATTCTCCCGCTGCGCTTGTGTGCTTTTGGCCGCAGGCGGAGATCCAAGCACGTTGGCGCCAATCTCGAACCTGGCGCTCAGTCAAACAACCGCCGCACTGCGCCCGCGTCGGCGGGCACCGCTGTCGGCGTCAAAGACCGAACCAGCGGGCGCGGCGGCTCGAACCAAAATGCTGCTTTTCGGTTCGCAGGGCGATCGACGGCTCGTGGAAGGTTCCGGTCGGCGAAGGTCCGGAAAAAAAGTCTACGTCGACGCGGCCGATACGCCCGGCGCCGAACTCGATGTAGCAGGAGCCGGCCCCGGTGTAAGCTCCCGGCGGCTCGCCGCGCGCAGCCGCGCGATCAGCGAGGCAGCAACGGCACGCGCCGCCCCTTCTGCGAACACCCCCGCCTTCGGTGTTCCAGTGTTCGCAATATCACCAACCGCGTAGACGTCGGGGAACCGCGTCGCCAGTGTCTTGGGGTTTACCGGCACCCAGCCATCCTCGGCCATGCCGCTTGCCTCGACCACCTTCGGCGCCCGGTGCTTCGGGACGCCGAGGAAGAGCTCGTAGGCGAGCTCGCTGCCGTCGTCGAGGATGGCGACCCGGCGTCCCACCTCGAGCGACTTGACGCGGCGGCCGGGGACAAACCTGATGCTACGCTCGGCAAAGGCGGCGACAAGGGCGCGGGACGTCTCGGGTGAGGGAGGGACAGGACTCCCAAACGGGAGGACGATGGTGATGTCGCAATTGCCGCGGACGCCCCGTGTCGTGAGGTAGTCGTGCAAGAGCAGCGCCGCTTCACTCGGCGCCGGCGGGCACTTGAACGGCGCCGCGCAGACACCGACGATTGCTCGCCCCTTCGAGAAAGTGGGAAGCACCCCGCGCAGTCGTGCGGCGCCGGCTACGGAGTAGAACTCGTTGTCACCTTCGGCGAGCCCCGGCGTGGCGTCCAGGTCGTAATCGGCGCCAAGCGCGATGATCAGGAAGTCGGCCTCGTAGGTTCCGCCGTCGGTGGTGACACGCCGCCTGTCGGGATCGATGGCGGTGATCGTTTGTTGCACAAAGCGCACGCCCGTCTTTGACGAAGTTGCGGTACGGCAGGCGCACCGCATCCAGCGTCGCCCGGCCGAACATGACGTCGAGCTTCGAGTAGCCGAATACGAACGCGTCACTCTTGTCGATCAGCGTCACGTCGACGTCGTCGCCGAACGTTTCCGACAACAGAGTGCTGAACTCGAGGCCTCCGAAGCCTGCTCCAAGAACGACGACGCGCGTCTGCACGAAAAATAGGGTGCGGTCCTGGCGCGCGCCAAGTCAAGCGCGCCATGCGGGAAGGGAATCGGCTGAGGGACGCACCGGAAGCATATCGGCTCCGCCTTGGATGAAGGTGAGCAGGGTGCCGATGTCAGTTGACATTCGGATCCCGGTCGCCGTGGAGAAAGAACCGGACCATCTCACGCGAGGCGTTCGGGCCTTTAGGGTCGGTATAGGACCCGTCTGGGTTGCCGCCGGCCCATGCGTGTCCGGCACCACGAATCTGCCAGTGCTCGACGAACGGAACCCCAGCGCTGTCCGAGGTCACGCTCCTGACATAGAGGCGACCGCCGGCAGAACCTGTTTCCGTTTCAGTGCCGCCGTCGAGCCGAGAAACAAATGCCGCGGCGATAATCTGTTCGCCGTTCGAGGGATGCACCGTCTGATCGGCATCGCCATGAAATACGATCGTGCGAACGGGCCGGCTTGGCTTGCCTGCGGGTTGATGGGCTCGTGGCAACGAGGGGCCCAGGACGGGTTCGCCACGCATCGCGGCAAAGGCCGAGACCACATCAGCCGCTGCACCATGCGGAAGACCGGAATGGATCCCGACTGCTGAATAGAGATCGGGATAGTTAGCCCCCATCACCACCGCCATTGCGCCTCCGGCCGAGAGGCCCGCCACGAACACACGTCGGCTGTCGATGTTGAACTCGGCGATGATCGCCCGCGTCAGCCCGGCGATGATGGAAGGCTCGCCTGCGTCGCGAAGTTGATCCTTGGGATTGAACCAGTTCCAGCAGGAGGAGGGATTGGCGGTCCTCGGCTGGGTTGGATAGGCGACGAGGAAACCGTGTTCTTCCGCCAGTTCGTTCATGCCGGTCCCGGTCGCGAAGTCGTCGGGGCTCTGGGTGCAGCCGTGAAGCATGACGACAAGGGCGGTCAACGGGTCATCTCGGCGCCTTGGCACGTAAAGCTTGTAGGTCCGGCTTCCGGCCTGACAGGAAAACGATCGGGTCACGAACTCAGCGCCGTCCGGGACCGGGGGCGGCGCACGCGCTATGACCAGCGATCCCAGCTGCGGATTGTGCAGCTTTCCTTGGCGGAGGAGGCGGATGACCTCCCCGAGCGGTCTCCTCGCACGTTTGGGCGTGGGCTTTTCCGAGGCGCTCTCGCGCAGGGAGGACGAGGAAAACCCTTCCTTGGCCGCCGCCGTTTCAGGGCCGCTCGACCACCCCTCCCGGTGAGCCGTCAAATCCAGGAGGGCCGCCGTCGTCCCGGCGTGCCCGGCCGGAGCATTGTTGAGCGGAGCGGCCGGCGAACCGTGGCCCCGACCAGACAATGCGTCCTGGATCACCCGCGTGGCCTCGGCAAGATTCTGCGAGCGCGTCAGACGCGTTGCCTCGCGCAAGGCGGCAGCCAAGTTGACTTTCATCGCGGAGGTCCTTGTTCAGAGAGCCCGAAGGTCCTCGTTCAGAGAGAGAGAGGCGGGGGTCAGCGGATGCGGTCGGCAAGGGCCGTTTTGACTTCCGGGCTGGCATGCAGAGCGCCAAGCACGGTTAGCGATTCAATCGTTGCGAGCGCGAGTTCGGGCGTTACGTCCAGAGCTATGCTGGCGAGACCCAACACCTTGATGCGAAGCCTCGCGCCGGCTGCCTTCGCCGCCTCCAGGTCAGCACGGCTGTAGTGGCGGAGCCCAAGCTCCAACGTGTGTCGCACGATGGATTGCTTGACGACGTCGGCGTGGCTGGAAAGCTGGTTGCGGATCGCCGTCCGGATCAGGTCGGTGCGGTTGGAGTAGAAGCCCTCCTGGACGAGGAGGTCGATGTGACCGAGGTCGACATAGCCGAGATTGATCGTGATCTTCTCGGACTCGACGCCTTTCCCGCGCAGCTGTTGGACATCGCCGGCCATGACGTTCTCCATCCGTATGGATGGTATATGGATGGCGTCGTGCCGCTTACAAGAGGCGATTTACGTCGGGAATCACGGAGCTGACGGCAGCACGAGGCGATCGGTCGCGCTCTGCGGACTCCGTAATCTGTTGGCAGTGGAGACGGGAGTCGATTCGTGACCACTCTGAGGCCAAGTTTGGGCCGGTATCCGCTTTTCGGTCCTGGAACGAAAAAGAACAACGGCGATCGAGGTTTCGCCGATCAGTCCCAACGGGCCACCCAATGTGGCTCATTGATGATGTGGGAAGTCCGGTGATCGAGCCGGCCTATCTGACCGATTTCTTCGTCAGTCAACTGGAAATCGAATACTGCGATGTTCTCTTTCAAACGGTCCGTCTTTGACGTCCGCGGAATGGCCGCAACGTCGCCTTGTTGGATCAGCCACCGTAAGGCCACTTGCACCGGCGTCTTGCCGCACCTCTCGGCGATTCTGGTCAGTACTGGATCCGTCGCGACCTCACCTAGGGCGATCGGGCAATAGGCAGTGATCGCCAGATGATGGCGGCGAATCGCCCCGGCCAGCTTCGTCTGGTCGAGATAGGGATGATACTCGATCTGATTCGTCACGATCGGTTCCGGCGAGCATCCGACAGCCTCTTCGAGCTTCGCCACGGTGAAATTCGACACGCCAATGTGACGCGTCAACCCGCGGCGCTTGGCGTTGCTGAGCGCCCGCATACTCTCGGCAATCGGGATCGACGGATTCGGCCAGTGGATCAGAAGCAGATCGACGGTGTCGAGCCCAAGGCGCGCCAAGCTCTCCTCCGCCGAGCGCTCAAGTTGCGCCTCTGAAATCAGCTCCGGTCGTACCTTGGTTGTGACGAACACTTCCTCACGCGCGACGCCAGAAGCGCGGATTCCTTCACCGACAGCGGCTTCGTTGTCATAGCCCTGTGCGGTGTCGATATGACGGTATCCAATCCCGAGGGCCGCAGCGACGATCTTGGCACAGGCTTGGCCGCGGAGTTCCCACGTGCCGCATCCAATCCTCGGGATATGCGCACTGCCGACCACGACAGACTCTCCATCAAAATGTTTCGACATCACTCCCGTCCGATTGTTGCCAGGGTTTGCAGGTTCGACAATCGATTTGCAGTCCGCTCCGCAAAACGATTGTGCAAACATAGGCGCATGCTACGATATTTGGTCGACCACGGCTTCCGCGGGGAGCTTTGAAGCTATAGCGGAAAACGTTTTCCGAATCCAAGTGCGGAATCAAGGCTCAATCACTGACAACCCGAGTAGATGAGGCAAAGACTGTCGCTATTCGGTTGTTTGGCGTGCCATTCGGAAAAGCTTTTCCGCGCCCCAGACCGTCGCGGTCGGAGCTGTCTGTGGCCGAGTTGAAATCTGAAGCAAAAGTGGGAGGACGAAGAAATGTCGATGAAACTCAATCGCAGAGAACTTCTGCAGGGTACAACCGCTGTTGGCGTCGGCGCTGCACTGTCGGCGCCCTACATCGGAAGCGCCTACGCGGCCGGCGGCAAGATCACCGTCGGCACCGAGGCCGGCTCGCCCTACGACACCTTCTACAAGAAGCACGCCGCCGAATTCACCAAGGCAACCAGCGTCGAGGTCGAATTCAACGCCATTCCGCACGACAGCATTCGTCAGCAGTTCGTTCAGGATGCGCTGTCCGGCGGGGGCGGGTTTGACGTCTACATCGCCGACCAGGTCTGGCTGCCGGAGTTCTACGAGAAAGGCTTCATCTCCGACATCTCTGGCTCGCTCTCTGATGCCGACAAAGCCGATTTCTCCAAGACCGCCATCGAGACCGTCTCGTACAAGGGCGCGGTCGTGGCGCTGCCGATCATGGTGCACAACTGCGCCATGTACTACCGGACTGACCTGCTCTCCGCGGCCGGTCTCTCCGGGCCGCCGAAGAGCTGGGACGAGTATCGCGAATACGCCAAAGCGACGACCAGGGACGGCGTCTGGGGCACGATGATTCTGTCGAAACAGGGCATCGAGGCCTCGACCCGCCTAAACTCGTTCTATCAGCAGGCCGGCGCTGACATCATCGACGCTAGCGGCAAGCCAACCATCGACACCGACGCCGGTCACGCGGCGCTGGAGTTCATGACCAAGATGGTCTTCGAGGATAAGGCCGCGCCGGAAGGCATTCTCGAGCTTCCCGACATGCAAGGTGCTTGGCTCGACGGCAAGCTCGCGCTCGCGCCCGTCTGGCCGTACCTCTATTCGCTGTCGAAGGAGCCGCTTGGAGACAGGTCCGCCATCGGCACCTCGCCGGGCTCGAAGAAGGCGGGCGGTACGGTCTACTCTTGGGGCTTCGCCGCTGCGGCCGGCTCCAAGAACCCTGAGGCCGCGGCCGCCTGGGTCAAGTGGTCGACCGATTCCGATCAGCTCTATAACTTTGGCAAGGAGTGGCTGAACCCGGTGCCGCGTGCCTCCGCCATCGAGAAGATCAGCGCCGATTCCTCGATCAGCGACAGCGACAAGGCAGCCATCGCCGCCTTCGCCGCGTCGGCGGCAGCTGGCACCAGCATGCCGATGATCCCGCAGTACTCGCAGCTTCTCGACGTGCTCGGTATCATCCAGTCAGGTGTCATGTCGAAGGCGATGAGTATCGACGACGCGCTGAAGGACGGTCAGGCCCGCGCCGAAGCAGCAATGAACGGCTGACACCGCGAGGAGCCGAGGCGAAAAGCCTCGGCTCCGTTCGCGGATTGCCACCCCGGCGTCGGCTAGTACGATGCCGGGTGACGACGTGCGCAAGCACAGCCTGGGGAAGCGGCCATTCCTGAGATTGAGAACTTGCGCGCCGGTCACTTCCGTCGCCGCCGCGGGCAGATTGGCATGGGGCTGACCCTGCCGGCGCTTCTGGCGCTTGGCATCACCATGCTTTATCCGATCGGCTACACGGTGTGGCTCAGCCTGAATTCGTCGAAGACCGCGCTCCGCGGCACGCCCGATTTCGTTTGGTTTGCCAACTACATCAAGATTGCCGGCAACCGCGATTTCCAGACCGCGCTCTATCAGACACTAGGCATCGTCGCGGCGAGCGCGATTTTGGAAGCGATCCTCGGGCTCGTCGTCGCGCTTGCCCTCCATCGCGCGCTCGCCGGAACAAGAGTCTTCCGCGCCATCGTCGCACTCCCTCTAATGGTCGCGCCGGTGGTCGGCGCGCTCGCCTGGCGCTTCATGTTCGCCGATGGCTACGGGATGATCGACACCATCGTCCAGCACTTCGGCGGCGAGGGTCCGCTCTGGTTCGCCAACGTGTGGCTCGCCCGCGCTACCATCGTCATCGCCAACCTCTGGCTGGCGCTGCCCTTCGATATTCTCGTGCTGCTCGCCGGGCTGACGGCGCTACCGACGGAGCCGATCGAGGCGGCGCGTGTCGACGGCGCTTCGCCGTGGCAGACGCTGACCAAGGTGATCCTGCCGCTCCTGAAGCCGGTGATCGCGATCATTATCGTCATTCGCTTCGCCGATGCCTTCCGCATTTTCGACGTCGTCTATGTGCTGACGAGTAGCGGGCCGGCCAACAAGACCGACGTGCTTTCGACCTTCATCTACAGGCAGATGTTCACGAATTTCGATTTCGCCGGCGGCGCGGCAGCTTCGGTGCTGCTCGTCATCGTCACCTCGATCGCTTCGCTGGCCGCGGTCCTGTTACTCCGCGACCAGGTGAGCGAGGCCTGATCACCATGGCCCGTGCCTCCGCTACCTCGCTCACCCGCTCCCGCCTCGGCGACCTTGCCGCGTATCTCATCCTTGGCGTTACCTGCGTCCTCCTCGTCATCCCGATCTTATGGATTTTTTCCACGTCCCTGAAGCCGACGCCGGAGATCCTGGTGACCCCGACGACGCTGCTCCCGATCAGCCCGACCCTCGAGCACTACCGCGTCGCAGTCTCCGGCGACTTCCGCTCCTTCATGCTGAACAGCCTGATCGCGGCGAGCGGCGCGACGATCGTCGGCCTCCTCCTGTCGGTCCCCGCCGCGTTCGGCTTCGCCAAATACGCCTACCGCGGCTCCGCCGGCCTCCTGTCGTTCACCGTCGTCACCCGCGTCTTCCCGCCGATCGCGTTGGCGCTCCCCTTCTTCCTTCAGTTCCGCTCGCTGGGCCTGATCGACACGCCGTGGGGCCTCGTAGTCGCCTACCTGCCGATCGTTTTGCCGCTGATGATCTGGATGCTCCACGGTTTCTTCCGCGATTTCCCGAGCGAGCTTCTCGAAGCCGCCGAGATCGACGGCCTCGGCGCCATCCAGACGCTGATCCGGGTCGTCCTGCCGCTCTCCCTGCCGGGACTCGGCGTGGCGACGCTCTTCGGCTTCCTCGTCGCGTGGAACGAATTCATCATCGCGCTGACGCTGACCCGCACACCCGGTGGCGGTCAGACCATGCCGGTCGGCATCTCGACGCTCATCACTCAGTTCCAGGTGCTGTGGGGGGAGATGATGGCTGTCGCGGCCATCTATCTGCTGCCGGTGTTCGTCATCACCGTCATCACTCAGCGGGGCCTCGTTCGCGGCCTGATGACCGGGGCCACCAAAGGCTGAGGGCGGCAAGCGAAGCATGCGTCTGCAGGGGAATTTGAACGAACCCGACCTCTCATGTCGCGTCGACTCCCACACGAGTGGAGATTCGCTTCTGTGGACGCGGCGAGGCCGAGGAAGTCTGGCGCTGCCCGCCGCCGCCATCATCGAGTTCGCTCCTGCCGATCGCCTGACCATTGCCGGCGAGCGAGTGTCAGACGGCGTATAAACGAGCGATGTCGACCAGGGGCTCACCGGCATCTCGGCGGGCAAGCGCCTCTCTGATCTAGTGTAAGCTTCGGCTTTCCGGCCTCCTAACCGTCTACATCACAATTCGATTTTCTGAGTGAATTTGGCGCACCCGGCGAGATTCGAACTCACGACCTCTGCCTTCGGAGGGCAGCGCTCTATCCAGCTGAGCTACGGGTGCGTCGGCCGGCGCCCTGAGCGCCGCGCCTGGTAGATAGCGCAAGCCGCCCGCCATCACAATCGGATCGATGCGCGCCGCGATCGCGGAACTCCTCACTCAGGTTGATCTTGGCTCGATCCTTCGTCTGACGGGCAATCGTGCCCAGTTTGGCTCGGCGGTCGGCCTCGCGGCTCGAGCAAAGGCAGCGGTGCCGGAGACGGCCCGTTCGTTGCGTCGTCTGCTCGGCCGGCCTTGACCTCGCTTGGCTGGGTGAACAAAGGTACCACGCCCTCGAATCCGGCCCACGGCCCGGTCAAGGGCGGTCCGCGCGTCGGGGCGTGCAGCCCCGAACGGCACAGGAAAAGGAATAACCGCCGATGCGGCGCTTGAGATTCGTCGGGCTGATGGGATTGGCCGCACTGGCGCAAATTGTCGCCGTTACGCCGGCCCACGCCGCCGGCGAGATGCCGTCGCTGGTCCACGACATCGGCATTTCGCTCTTTCTCTCCGGGCTGCTGGCGGTGGTCTTTACCCGTGTCCGCTTGCCGGCGATCGCCGGTTTCATCATCGCCGGCGTCGTCGCCGGCCCGTTGGCCCTCGGCTGGGTCACCGACCTCCACAACATCGAAACCATTGCCCAGTTGGGATTCGTCCTCTTGCTGTTCATGATCGGCCTGGAGATCGACATCGGCAAGATCCGCAGCGCCGGCAAGGCGATCGTCGTCAGCGGCTTGCTCCAGTTTCCGCTCACCATCCTCTTCGGCTTCCTGGCGGTAAAGCTGCTGGCCCTGTCCGGCGCCGTTCTGCTGCAGGGCAATCTGACCGCCCTCTATCTCGGCGCCGTGATCGCCGGCTCGTCGACCCTGATGGTGGTCAAGCTCTTTCAGGAGGCTTTCGAGCTCGACACCGTGCCCGGCCGGCTGTCGCTTGGCCTCCTGGTCTTCCAGGACCTTTGGGCGACGGTCATCATCCTCATCCAGCCACGGCTCGATGCGCCCGAGGTGCTGCCGATCGTCGGCTCGTTCGCCGGCATCATCCTGCTCGCCGGCCTCGCCATCCTGGTGTCGCAGACGCTCCTGCCGACGGTCTTCCGCTGGGTCGCCAAGGTGCCCGAGGTGGTACTCATGGCGGCCATCGGCTGGTGCTTCGCGGTGGTCTTCGCCGGTGCCAACTTCGATTTTGTCGCCGGCAAGATGTCCAACGTCTCCCTCCACCTCAGCGTCTCGGCCGGCATGGGGGCGCTGATCGCCGGGGCGACCATCGCCAGCCTGCCCTACGCCACCGAAATCGTCACCAAGGTCGGGGTGGTCAAGGACTTCTTTGTCACCTTGTTCTTCGTCGGTCTCGGCCTCGGCATTCCCGCCCCGAGCGGGCCGGGCGTTGTCATCGTCGCGGTGGGTGTCGCCATCCTGGCGCTGCTCGCCCGCCAGGTGGTGTTCTTCCCGCTCCTCTACTGGGTCGGCGTCGACCAGCGCAACGGCGAGGTCACCTCCATCCGCCTCGCCCAGATCTCCGAGTTCGGCCTGGTCATCGCCTTCCTCGGCCTCCAGTACGGTCACCTGTCGCCGGAGCTGGCGAGCACCATTGTCTTCGCCTTCGTTCTGACCGCCCTGCTGACGGCGCCGCTCTATCACACCGCCTATGCCATCTACGCCGTCATGCGGCCGCTGCTCGCCGCCCTTGGATTCCGCGAGCCACCCGAGGCGGAGGCCAAGGACGACAAGCAATGGCGGCTGGCGCTCCTCGGCTTCCACCGCGTCGCCTCGTCCCTGCTCTACGATTTGGCCCGCGACGACCCGCAGCTGGTCTCCGACACGGTGGTGATCGATTTCAACGTCGGATTGCACGCACGCATCCGTCAGGTCGGCGCCCACGTCGAATATGGCGACTTGTCGAACGCCGACACCCTGCTTCATGCCGGCGTCGGCCGGGCGCAGGTCGTCATCTCCACCGTCCCCGACGACCTCATGCGCGGCACCGACAACCGCCGTCTGGTTGCCGCCGTCCGCCGCATGAATCCCGCGGCGATCATCGTCGCCAATGCGGTCAACCTCGCCGACTGCGATGCCATCTACGCCGCCGGCGCCGACTATGTCTTCCTGTCGCGGGTCGAGACCGCCCGGGCGTTGGCCGAGGTTGTCGGCGAGGCGCTGAACGGCAAGATTACCGACTACCGCGTTG
Source organism: Bauldia sp. (assembly GCA_040878485.1). GTDB lineage: Bacteria > Pseudomonadota > Alphaproteobacteria > Rhizobiales > Kaistiaceae > JBBDMC01. Next base: position 23,687 of record JBBDMC010000137.1, read on the forward strand.
CCCGCGAGAAGGAATTCGGCACGCCGGGCAGCCGCGGCGAGGTCCTGCGTTGAGCCCCGCGGCTCACGGCATCAGCTGGCCGCCGTTGACCTCGATCACCTGTCCGATGATGTAGCCGGAGAGCGTCTCGGAGGCGAGGAACAGGTAGGCGCCGACGCAGTCCTGCGGCACCCCGGCCCGGCCCAACGGGATCGTCGCCACCAGCGCCTTCATCTGCTCCGGCGAGGTGTAACGGTCATGGAACGGCGTCGCGATGACGCCCGGCGCCACCGCGTTGACGCGGATGCGGTGACCGATCAGCTCCTTGGCAAGGCCGCGGGTGACGCTGGAGACGAAGGCCTTGGACGACGCGTAGAGGCCGGCGCCGCCGGTGCCCCCGACGCGCGCCGCGATCGACGAGGTGTTGATGATGAAGCCGCCGTTCTTCTTCAGCCACGGGATCGCCGCCTGGCAGGCGATCACCACCGAGCGGGCGTTGAGGTTCATCACCGCGTCGTATTGCTCGTCGGTCATGTCGGCGTTGTTGACGCGGCCGAGCATCAGCCCGGCGTTGTTGATCAGTCCGTCGAGGGCGCCGAAATGGTTCGCCGCGTCCTCGACGATGCGGCGGGCATTCTTGGACTCCGACACGTCGCCGCGGACGAGAAACACCTCGCCGCCGCCGTCCTTGATCTCCTTGGCGACGGTTTCGGCCGCGTCGACGCTGGAATGGTAGTGGAGCGCCACCCGCGCGCCCTGGCCGGCGAAGCCCCTGGCGAGCGCGGCGCCGATCCCGGTCGATGCTCCGGTGATCAGGACCGCTTTCCCTGCGAGGTCGGGAATGATCAAACGGCGCGCGGATTCCGGCATGGCGGTTCCTTCGTCGGTAGCTGGGCATGTTATGCCCCGGGCTCTCCGGCCCGCCAAGCCCCGGCCTCCATTGTCCTTGTGTTTTTCCTTGAATGGGCGTCACATGCCGGCCGTCTGACGAGTCGCCTTCTTTCTCCCATGACCGGTACGGAAATTCGCGATGCGGTCGAGGCCGACCTTGCCGGCCTCAACCGGCTCGAAGTGAACTCGTTCTCGGCCGACCGCCTGTCGCGGCGGAGCCTCCGGCGTCTGATCGGCAGCCCGAGCGCCGGCCTGCGCGTCGCCGGTGCCGCCGACGCCACCCTCGGCTATCATCTCACCCTCTTCCGTCGCGGTGGCGCCGTCGCCAGGCTGTACTCGATCGCCGTCGCCGAGGGCGAACGCGGCAGCGGACTTGCCCGCGCGCTGATGGCGGACGCCGAGCGGCTCGCCGCCCGCCGCGGCAGCCGCGCCGTGAGGCTGGAGGTGCGTTGCGACAACCAGCCCGCCATTCGCCTCTACGAGCGCCTCGGCTATCGCCGCATCGGCGTCCATAAGCGGTACTACGCCGACGGGACCGATGCGCTCCGCTTCGAGAAGACGCTGTCGGCCGGCGAGGAAGGCCACGCCGCCGACGGCGACGAGGATCGAAGTCCGCGCCGACGTCACCTGCCTCGCCTATCCCCGACCGCGCGGGTGAGCACGTTGGCGCCCACCGCCGGCGTCCTGGCGGCGGAGTCCTAGCGATGGCCGATTGGGTCATTCTGGTCGATTCCGCCAAGGACTTCCCCAACGCCGATACTCCGCACAAGGTGATCACCACCAAGGATTACCTGGCGCGGTCGAACCTCTTCCGCGGCGCCCGGCCGAAGATCATCAACCTGTCGCGCTCGTTCGCCTATCAGAGCCGCGGCTACTACTGCTCGCTGCTCGCCGAGGCCCGCGGCCACCGCATCATCCCGTCGACCGAGACCATGATCGACCTCGGCGCCCGCACGCTCTATGCCCAGGCCCTGCCGGAACTCGAGGACGCCTTGATGAAGGCCCTCGCCACCGCCGACAAGACGGTGCCATCGCGCATGGTCGTTTCTTTCGGGACCGTCGAAGACCGCCGCTTCGACCGCTTCGCCCGGCTGCTATTCGACTGGTTCCGCTGCCCGGTGCTCGATGTGACCATCGAAAACGGCGGCCGCCCGCAGATTCGCCGCCTGGCCTCGGTACCGGTCACCAAGCTGTCGACCGACGAGTTGCGCATATTCCACGAGGCGCTGCACAGCCACACGCGGCGCGAATGGCGATCGCAGAAGGACCGGGCGCCGCCGCGCTACTCCTTCGCCGCGCTTTACAACCCCAACGAGGAGCTGCCGCCGTCGAACTGGGCGAGCCTCAAGCATTGGGCTCGGGTCGCCGAGAAGCTGGTCGTCGAGGTCGAACCGATCACCCGCCGCGATCTGCCGCGCCTGGCCGAGTTCGACGCCCTGTTCATCCGCGAGACCACCTCGATCGACAATCACACTTATCGCTTCGCCCGCCGCGCCGTGCAGGAAGGCATGCCGGTCATCGACGATCCCATCTCGATGATCCGCTGCACCAACAAGATCTACCTGCACGAGCTGATGACCGGCAACGGCATCGCCGTTCCGCCGACGGTGATCATCAGCGGCCAGCCGGATCTCACCCGCGCCGCCGACGAGCTCGGCTTCCCCATGGTTCTCAAGGTGCCCGATTCCTCCTTCTCCCGCGGCGTCAGGAAGGTCGACAACGTCGCCGAGCTGACGGCGCTGGCCAAGCAGTGGTTCGAGGACACCGACCTGTTGCTCGCCCAGGCGTTCATGCCGACCAGCTTCGACTGGCGGGTCGGCGTTCTCGGCGGCCAGCCGCTGTTCATCTGCCAGTACAAGATGGCCAAGCGGCACTGGCAGATCGTCAAGCACCGCCCCGGTGGCAAGGCCTCGGAGGGCGGCTGGTACACGCCGACTCTTGCCGAGGCGCCGCCGGCCGTCATCGACATCGGCCTGCGCGCCGCCCAGCTCATCGGCGACGGCCTCTACGGCGTCGACATCAAGGAGACCGCCGACGGCATCTTCGTCGTCGAGGTCAACGACAATCCCAACATCGACCACGGTGTCGAGGACCAGGGCGAGAAGGACCAGGTGTGGATTTCCCTCACCCGCTGGTTCATCGACCGGCTCGAGGCCTGAGGCTGGTGGGCGGCCCGGGTCCCTTTCGCGGCCGGCCGTGATCGCGTAAGAGGGCGGATTGCGGCCGTCTTCCGCCGCCTCCGTCGGTCCGAGCACATTCCTCAGCATGGCCTCAGCCGATAAAGCACCGCCTCCGGCGAGCCGCGGCGCTTTCCGTCATCGTGGCTTCGTCCTCTTCTGGATCGCCCGATTCCTCGCCACCTTCTCCGCCCTCGTCGTCAGCGTCTCGGTCGGCTGGCAGGTCTATGACCTGACCCGCAACCCGTTCGACCTCGGCCTCGTCGGTCTGTTCCAATTCATCCCCTCCCTGCTCCTGGTCCTCGTCACCGGAACCGTGTCCGACCGCTACAACCGGCGCATCATCGTCGCCGTTTGCCTGGTTGCCGAGGGCGGCTGCGCCGCCGTGCTGCTGCTGATGACGGCGAGCGGAACCATCAGCGTCGGCCCGATCTTGGCGCTGCTGTTCGTCTTCGGCACCGCCCGCGCCTTCATGAACCCCGCCGCCCAGTCGCTGATCCCCAATCTCGTCCCGATCGAGGACCTGGCGAGCGCCATCGCGCTGTCGTCTTCGTCCTGGCAGGTCGCCAGCATCGTCGGGCCGGTCGTCGGCGGTCTGCTCTACGGCGTCTCCCCCGATGCCGCCTATGGCTCGGCGCTCGCCCTCTTCCTGGTCGGCGCGCTGACCATCGTCTTCGTCCCCAGGCCGCCGCAGAAGACGCTGTCGGAGCCGCCGACCTGGTCGACGGTGGTCGCCGGCATCCGCTACGTCTGGCACGAGAAGATCGTGTTGGGGGCGGTCTCGCTCGACCTCTTCGCCGTCCTCCTCGGCGGCGCCGTTGCGCTGCTTCCCGCCTACGCCCGCGACATCTTGGAGGTCGGCCCCTGGGGCCTCGGACTGCTGCGCTCGGCGACCGGCATCGGCGCGGTGGTCATGGCGGTCTATCTCACCCTCCGACCGATCCGCGACCATGCCGGCCTGATCATGTTCCTGGCGGTCGCCGCCTTCGGGGTTGCGATCGTGGTGTTCGGCCTGTCGCGAACCGTGTGGCTGTCGGTGGCGGCGCTGGCGCTCGCCGGCGCCGCCGACATGATCAGCGTCTACGTCCGCGAGACGCTGATCCA
>JBBDMC010000138.1:0-26543 GCA_040878485.1 Bauldia sp.
GCCAATTACCTCCGCAATGCCGGATACGCTTCAACGTGAGAAGATCATGCTCTAGGACAGCACCAGGATCGTCGCGATCGCCAGATAGGTGAGATGATGGAGGAGCTGGTCGGCGCCGATCGCCCACCAGAATCCGCGGTCGGCCGCTTTCAACTGGTTCCGCCGCACGACGCGATCCTTCGCCCAATCGATGTGGTAGTGGAGCAGAAACTCGCCGGCCAGGATCGCCGTCCCGAGCGCTAGCGACGGGGTCACCACCAGGAACGCCGCGCTGGTCCCCAGGATATGCAGCCCGGAGTGGATAATGCCGCCCGGGTGCCCGTACTTGCCCTTGTTGTTCACGTGGTAGGCGGTCTGCAGCGGGTAGTCGAAGATGAAGTGCTTGACCTCCAGGATTGCCAGAATGGCGATCAGCGCTACGATGGGTTGGGACACTCTCTTACCCCCAGTTCCGCTAACCCGTTCGCCGTCATACCACCAGCCGCACGACGGCGGGTGTGACATCGGTCACACGGTATCCGCCACCTATTTTGATGTTGCGGTGAAAGTGCCGTCCCAGTCGGCCGGCGGCGGCGACTGGCGCCATTCGGCAATCCGGCCTCGGTAGAGCGCATAGAGGGCGGCAAGGCCGACAACTCCAAGGTCTTCGCATTTGGCGATCGCCGCCTCGGCGCCGTCCCAATCGCGGCCGCGATAGGCCTTCAGCATGTCCGCATGGAAGGACATCAGGCGTTCGCCCGCCGCGCCGTTCAGCCCGAATGCGTCGAGCGCCGTGTAGATGCGGGTCGGCTGCGCCCGCCCCTTCACCCGCATGAGATCAAGTTCGATCGCCGTGAGAGCGGGGTTTCGCTCCATCGTTGGCTCGCCGATCACGATTGGCACTCCGTAGGCCTTCGACAACCCTTCGAGGCGCGACGCCAGGTTAACGTTGTCGCCGATCGCCGAGTAGTCGAACCGCTGCGACGAGCCGAGGTTGCCGACGCATACGTCACCGGAGTTGATGCCGATGCCGATGCGCACGGCGTGGTGCGGACGCCCTGCTAATTCGGCCTGGCGACGCCAGGCCTCATTCAACTCCTGCATCTTGGCGATCATGGCGAGCGCCGACCGGCAGGCGTTGGCGGCATGCTCGGTATCGTCGAGTGGCGCGTTCCAGAACGCCATGATGGCATCGCCGATGTATTTGTCGATGGTGCCACGGTTCTTGAGGATGATCTCCGACAGCGGAGTGAGCAGGCTGTTGATGAAGCTGGTCAGCTCGTGCGCCGTCATCCGTTCCGACAGCGAGGTAAAATCGCGCACGTCGCAGAACAACAGCGTCACTTCGCGCACCACCCCGCCGAGTTCCAGTTTCTCCGGGTGCGCGATGATCTCATCGACCACCGTCGGCGACACGTAGTAGCTGAAGGCGCGGCGCACCTCGCCGCGCTGTTGTTCGACCCGCCGATAGACGTAGGTGGTTCCCGCCGCCACCAGGCCGAACAAGGTAACCGCCGGGTAGGTCGGGTCGAACAGCAGTCCGAACCGGTCGAACGCGACCCAGCCGCCGACGACCAGCGCGGTCACCACCGACATGCCGATCAGCGCCGAGTGCACCGCGGTGATTCTCGGCAAGACAAAGCCGAGGGCGATGCCGAGCACGACCAGGATGGCGAGCTCGACTCCCTCCGCGTAGTCGGGCCGGCTGAGCGAGCGTCCGCCCTGGAAGCCGGCGATGATCTGCTCGATCGCCTGGGCGTGGACTTCGACTCCGGGGACCTCGGTGTTGAGCGGCGTCGCCCGCAGATCGAGCAGCCCCGGTGCGCTCGTGCCGACCAGCATGATCCGCCCGGCGACCTCGTCGGGATCGTTCGTGCCGGCCAGGATCTGCCACGCCGGGATGTAGGCGTCGGGGTTATACGGCCGGAAGTGCAGCCAGATGCCGCTGTCCGCGTCGGTCGGGATCTCGATCGCTCCGACCTTGATGTGATTGAGCCCCGTCTCGCGGCCGAATGCCGACTCGCCGCTGGCGTTTGACGACTTGAGCACGTAGGTACCGGCGCCCTGGTAGACGCGCAGCGCCTCGGTGGTCAACGTCGGAATGTACTGATCGCCCAGCAGGTAGATGAGCGGGATGCGCCGGATGACCTGATCGCGATCCGGGCGCCAGTTGATCGACCCGATCCCAGCCGCAGCCTGGTCGAGGATGTCGAGGTTACGACTCGCTCCCGGGAAATCGTCGCCGATAAACGGCTTGGGATCGTCGCCGGCGACGGCAAAGCCGCTCTTCGCCGGCGGCGGTTCGGAGGCTCTGGACGACAGCGCCGTCGCCAGCACGGTCGGCGTCTGTCCGATGGCGTCGGCGAACACGGCGTCGTGACTGGGCTTGTCGGCGAGCACCGCCCCCAGCTCCGCCCGCTCTGCCGCCGTCATCAGCTTGAGCGCTTCCTCCGGCGAAGTCCGATCGGGTTCGGAGAACAGGATGTCGAAAGCCACCACCGCCGCCCCTTGCTCGAACAAGCGCGTCAGCAAGTCCGCCATGGTGGTGCGCGGCCACGGCCACTGGCCCATCCGCGACAGCGATTCCTCGTCGATGTCGACGATTCTGACCGGCAGCTCGGGGTCGTAGGTTGCCGGCCCGAGCTTCTGGTAGGAATCGAAGGCAATCAGCCGCAGCGCCTGAACGAAGAAGGGATCGGCGATGCGCAGTGTCGTCGCGCCGGCGAGGATCGCGACGACCAGAACGACGTAGAAATGGTGGGCGCGGATCATCTCTTGTCCTTGACGGCCCGGGGCGCGGCAGTATCGCGGCGGCCGGTCTTCGCTTCAACAACCGAACGTGCCTTCAGCCGGCGCCGAAGATCGACGGAAAGAAGCGCCTGATCTGCTGAGCGACGGTGCCGGCGTCATGACGCGAGCTGGCAGCGATCCGGTCCAGCTCCCCCTGGCGCGCCCCGAGCATCGCGCCGAAGCGGTCGATGAGCTCCGGCGCCCGCCTCAGGATGTCCTCGAGCCCAACCTTGGTGATCTCGAGCGCGGTCACCTCGGTCGTCGCAACCACCGTCGCGTTCCGCCGGGCGCCGGTCAGCAGTGACATTTCGCCGACGATGTCGCCGGGACCGAGCCTCGCCACCTGGCGTTCCCTACCGCCCGCATCGCGCAGCGTGACGACCACCGAGCCCTCCGTCACGACGAACATCGCCATTCCAAAATCGCCTTCGGTCATCAGGGTAGTCCCGGCGGCAAACACCATGATCGTGCTCTTCGCGGCAAGCGCGTCGAGGAGCGGCCCGTCGAGGACGTCGGCAAACAGAGGCGTGGCGGTGAGGACTTCCCGGGACGATTCGGCCATGGCAGCTCGCGTGGCCAATCTCCCCTCGCCGCCGAGGTGCGGTCAAGCGCCGGCCTCGGGCGGGACCGGTCGCTGCACCGCTCCTGCGCCCGGCAGGCGGGGGGTCAGACCTTGCGTGCCACTATCATGCCGTCGCCGATCGGGACCAACACCTTATCGACCCGATCGTCGGCGGCGATCTTAGCGTTGAGCGCGCGGATGTATCTAGTTTCGCCGTCGGTGGCCTTGGGGTCTGCCACCATGCCTCCCCACAGCATGTTGTCGAGCACGATCACGCCGCCCGAACGGACCAGGCGAAGCGCGCGCTCGTAGTACTCGTCGTAGCCTTCCTTGTCGGCGTCGATGAAGGCGAAATCGAACTGACCGGCTTCGCCGGCCGCCTCCAACGCCGTCAGCGTCTCGATGGCCGGCGCCAACCTCAGATCGATCTTGTGGGCAACACCCGCCTCCCGCCAGTGCCGGAGCCCGATGCTGGTCCATTCCCGGCTGACGTCGCAAGCGATCAGTCGGCCGTCCGCCGGCAGCGCCAGGGCGATCCACAACGCGCTGTAACCGCAGAACGTTCCCACCTCGAGCGCCTTGCGCGCTCCCACGAGCTTGCCCAGCAGCGCCAGGAACTGGCCCTGTTCCGGCGATATCTGCATGATTGCGAGCGGCATGCGCCCGGTTAGCTGGCGCAGCTCCGCCGCCACCGGATGCTCCCGGTTGCCGCAACCGACCACATAGTCATTCAAGCGCTCATCGAGGCCAATGCTTTCACGCGTCATCGTAAACTCCCAGTGACCGGCCGCTCGCTCGGTGGCGCCGTCGTCAGCGCGGCACCAGACTCGCGGCGACGCAGCCCCATTTTCGCTCACCGGCAAGCTGCTATAGTGTGCCGCACTCGTCAGCAAGAAACGATCCGGAGGTTTGTGTCGTGCGCATCACAAGCGTTGTCGTCGCTGTTGCCATTGTTGCCGCAGGTGGCCTCGCTCCGGCCTTGGCCGCCGAGCCCGCCGGCGAGGCGGTCGCTGTCGTCCAGTCCGCCGCCGCCGAGGGCGCCGTCGGATCGCGCCTGCTCGCTGTCGACGGCCCGGTCTTCATGGGCGATCTCGTCACCACCGACGCCGCCGGCCAGGCCCAGCTTCGCTTTCGCGACGACACCCGCATGGTCGTCGGACCGAATTCCAGCCTGACGATCGATAGCTTCGTCGTCGCCGACCCGACGACCGCCAAACAACTATCGATCAACGCGGTTCGCGGCGCCTTTCGGTTCATCACCGGCAACAGCCCGAAGTCCGCCTACACCATCAACACGCCGGTCGCCACCATCGGCGTCAGGGGCACTCGGTTCGACTTCTCGGTCCTCGACGACGGTACCGCCAATCTGGCTCTCTATGACGACGGCAAGCGTGGCGCTGCCTATTTCTGTGACAAACAGCTGCCGCGTCGCCACTGCACGCTGGTCTCTGCCGCGTGCACGCTCGTAACTCTATCGCCCGACAACGAGTTCCGCTGGGTCAAGAACGTCTACGAGCGCACCGCGGCGATGGACGACTTGTTCCCGCTGGCGTTCCGGCAATCCGGGCTTGATCCTGAGTTCAGGGTCGCCTCCGGCGCCTGCGACATCCGCGATCTTGAGCTGAGGGATCCCGGCGAGCCGTCAGAGGCCCCGCCGGCGCCCGTCGAGGCGCCCTGCGAAGGCGATTGCGGCGGCGACGGAGGGGGAGGCGGCAGCGGCGACGAGTAATAGCCCTTTCGTCGGCGCGCTAATAACCGTCGCGGGTCAGATCGCCTTTCGCCGCGATTCTCTTGCGCGGCGGAGGGCACCGGTGCGGGGATCAGGAGAGCCCCAGCCATGAGCGCCTCAAGCCAACTCGACGGCATTCCCCATCCGCCGAAAGTCCCGCTGCTCGGCAACTTGCTCGACGTCGACCGCAAAGCGCTCGTCCAGGGGCTGGTCGCGCTCGCTCGCCAATACGGCCCGATCTTTTGGCTCGACATGATGGGCAGGCCGCTCGTCTTCGTCTCGGGCGCCGGCCTTGTCGACGAGCTCAGCGACCAGCAGCGATTCGGCAAGTCCCTGAAGGGGATCCTGGGCCGGGTGCGTCGTTTCGCCGGCGACGGCCTGTTTACCGCCACCACCGACGAGCCGAACTGGCGCAAGGCGCACAACATCCTGGCGCCCAGCTTTTCGCTAAGCGCGATGAGGGGCTATCACCCGATGATGGTCGACATCGCCGACCAGCTCGTCTCGAAATGGCAGCGGCTGAACGCCGGCGACGAGATCGATGTCGTCCACGACATGACGTCTTTGACCCTGGATACCATCGGCCTTTGCGGCTTCGACTACCGGTTCAATTCCTTTTACCGCGAGCGGTATCACCCGTTTGTTGAGGCGATGATCAGAGCCCTGGACGCCACCAAAGAATGGCGGGGCCTGCCCGCACGAAGAGATGATCTTCAGGTCCCGCGAGCGTCAACTGCGTGCCGACATCCGCCAGATGAACACTCTGGTCGACGCGATCGTCAGCGAACGCAAGACCAGCCGCGAACCCGGCAAGCCCGACCTGCTCAATGTCATGCTCTCAGGGGTCGACAAGAAATCCAGCGAAGGATTGGACGACGTCAACATCCGCCACCAGATCATCACGTTCCTGATCGCGGGCCACGAGACGACGAGTGGGCTGTTGTCGTTCGCGATCTACTATCTGCTCAACCATCCGGACGTGCTGGCCAGATGCAGCGAAGAAGTCGACCAGGTCCTGGGCGCGGATCTGTCGGCAAGACCGACCTACCTCCAGGTCAACCGGCTTGCTTACGTCTCCCAGGTGCTCAAGGAGACGTTGCGGCTCTCGCCTACGGCTCCGGCGTTTGCCGTGACGCCCTACGAAGACACCGTTATCGGCGGCCACTACGCGATCAAGAAGGGCCAGCACGTCTCGATCCTGCTCCCCATGCTCCATCGCGACAGAACGGTCTGGGGCGAGCGGGCCGAAGTCTTCGACCCGGACAACTTCAGCCCCGACGCCGAGAAATCGCGACCCCCTAATTGCTACAAGCCGTTTGGCAGCGGCCAGCGCACCTGCATCGGCCAACAATTCGCCATGCACGAAGCGGCGCTGGTGCTGGGCATGATCCTGCAGCGTTTCGACCTGGTGGGAGACGCAGGCTACGAACTCCGGCTGCAGGAGACGCTGACGATCAAGCCCGCGTGTTTGAGGATCAAGGTCAGGCCGCGCGAGCGGCAGGTGGCGCCGCCGCAGGCGGCGTCGAGCCCCGGCGCCCCGACTCCGGCCCCGCCACCGATAATGGCGAGGCACGGCACGCGCCTGTTGGTGCTCTACGGCTCGAACATGGGGTCGTCGGAAGAGATCGCCCGCAAGGTCGCGCAAGACGGCGAGGCCGCCGGATTCGCAACCAGCCTGGCACCGCTCGACGACTACGCCGGCCGGCTGCCGGCCGAGGGCCTGGTGGCCGTCGCTTCGGCCTCCTACAACGGGACGCCGCCCGACAACGCCGTCGCCTTCTGCCAATGGCTGAGCGACGACAAGCTGCCGGCCGGCGCGCTGAACGGTGTCCGCTACACCGTCTTCGGCTGCGGCAACCGCGACTGGGCCGCGACGTTCCAGGCGATCCCGCGCCTGATCGACGCCCGCCTGGCAGCACTCGGGGCGCGGCGCATCTACCGTCTCGGCGAGGGCGACGCCCGGGACGATTTCGATGGCCAGTTCCAGAGCTGGTACAAGTCGCTGTGGACCACCGCGGCAGGCGAGTTCGGGCTCAAGTTGGGCGAACCTTCGGCAGCGAGTCGGGAGCCGCTCTACGCCATCGAGTATGTCGCCCGCCAACCAAACGGCGGCCCGGCCGGCCACTCCGGCGGCGTTCCGATGGTGGTCCGCATCAACCGGGAACTTCAGAGCCCGGCGGATGCGGGACCGCCGGAACGATCGACGCGCCACATCGAGATCGAACTGCCGGCGGGCGTCTCCTACCGGGCCGGCGACCATTTCGGCGTCGTCCCGCGAAATGATCCAACGCTGATCCGGCGGGTGGCATCGCGTTTTGGCGTCGACCCCAATGCCCGGCTCAAACTTCATCAGACCGGCACCCGGCCTTCGTTCCTCCCGGTCGGCCGGTGGATTTCCCTCGGCCCGTTGCTCGGCGAGCATGTCGAGCTGCAGGACGTCGCGACGCGCGGCCAGATCCAGATGCTCGCCGACCACACGGAGAGCCCCGCGACAAAGCACGCGTTGACGGCGTTGGCGGGCGAGGACGAGGCTTTCAGGACGAAGGTGTTGGTGCCGCGGGTATCGGTCCTCGACCTGCTCGACGAGTTTCCGGCCTGCGCGCTGCCGCTCAACGTCTTCCTTGAACTGCTACCACCGCTTGCCCCGCGCTACTACTCGATTTCGTCCTCGCCGCTGGCCAGCCCTGCGCATTGCGCCATCACGGTGGCAATTGTCGATGCCCCTGCCCGCTCGGGCCACGGTGGCTACAAGGGCGTCTGCTCGAACTATCTGGCGCGGCGATCAGCAGGCGACGAGATCGAGGGCTTCGCCAAGGACACCAAGTCTCACTTCCGCCTGCCGGCGGAGCCGCGCCTGCCCATCATCATGATCGGCCCAGGGACCGGCCTCGCGCCGTTCCGCGGTTTCCTCCAGGAACGGGCGGCGCTCAAGGCGCGCGGCGAACCGGTCGGGCGGGCGATGCTCTTCTTCGGGTGCCGCCACCCGTCACGGGACTTCATCTACGAGGCCGAACTGCGCGCTTTCGCCGAGCACGGCGTGGCTGAACTGCACACCGCCTTCTCGCGCGTCGACGCAAAGACCAAGTCCTATGTGCAGGACCGCCTCCTGGCGGCTCAAGACGATGTCTGGGCGCTGATCGAGGCGGGAGCGAGAATCTACATTTGCGGCGACGCCACGAAGATGGCGCCGGACGTTCGACGTGCTTTGGTGACGGTTTGCATGGCCAAGACCGGCGCCGACGCCGAGCGGGCAGAACATTGGCTGGGCGAGATGACGGCCGCCGACCGCTGTCTCGTCGACGTCTGGGCGTCGAGTTGAACGCCACCGGCCGCTTGAAGCCGCCGACTGCCGCCACGGCCGGCGCGACAGTGGTGCGCAGGAGGGAACCGCACTCCTTTGACCAGCCGGCGCGAACTACCGGCTTACCGACTGCGACGCTCCGCTGATTACGCCCGCTCGAAGCACCAACTCAAAGGTCCCCGAGGGCCTCGTTTATGAGCTTCCCGGCCAGCCGGTACGATCGACATCGCAGTTCGACCTCGCAGTCACGCAGCCTCCGGCACGATCCCGGCGAGGTTGAGTTCCTCCGCGTGGTGACAGCTGGCGTGGTGGCCGGCCGCGATTTCCCGGAGTGCGGGGGACTCGCGGCGACAGATGTCAGTGGCGTAGGCACAGCGGGGATGAAAGTAGCAGCCGGCCGGCGGGTTGGCGGGGTTGGCTACCTCGCCCTCCAGGATAATACGTTTTGAGCGCACGCGTGGATCGGGCTTCGGCACCGCCGACAAGAGCGCCTCGGTATAGGGATGCTTCGGCGATGAAAACAGTGTTCGAGTCGGCGCCGTTTCGACGATCTTGCCGACATACATGACGACGACGCGGTGGCTGAACTGCTTCACCACGCTGAGGTCGTGGGCGACGAAGAGGTAGGCGAGACCGAGCTGCTGGCGAAGATCCATCATCAGGTTGAGGACCTGGGCCTGCACCGACACGTCCAGCGCGGACACCGGCTCGTCGGCCACCACGAGGCGGGGGTTCAACGCCAGGGCGCGCGCGATGCCGATGCGCTGGCGCTGGCCGCCGCTGAACGCATGAGGAAAGCGGCGCATATATTCCGGACGAAGGCCGACGAGGCGGAGCAGCTCTGCAACCCGATGTTCGCGCTCGCTCCGCGATTTCATGCCGTAGTTGAGAAGCGGCTCGCCAACGATATCGAGCAGGGTCATCCGCGGATTCAGCGACGAGAACGGATCCTGGAAGATCATCTGCAGATCGCGGCGAAGCTCGCGCATCTCGCGCCGCGGCAGCTTGGCGATATCGACCGTCACCCCGTTTGCCTTGCGGAAGTGCATTTCGCCGGAGGTCGGCTCGATCGCGCGCAGTACGCAGCGCGATGTCGTCGTCTTCCCGCACCCGCTTTCGCCAACGAGCGCCAGCGTCTCGCCTTCATCGACATGGAAGCTGACGTCGTCCACCGCGCGCACGGCGCCGACGGCGCGCTTGATGAAGCCCTTCTGGATCGGGAAATGCTTGACGAGGTGGCGGACATCGAGGAGCCGCTCTTTCGTCGCCGGCTCGGCCGCACTCATGCCGCAGCCGCGCGTTCGCCATAGAGGAAGCAGCGGACCGTGTGCCCGCCCGCGACGACGGTCGCCTCCGGCATGCGCCGGTCGCAAAGGCCCGGCATGAAAGAGGGGCAGCGCGGATGGAAAGGGCAGCCCGCGGGCCGGTTGTTGGGGTGCGGAACGCTCCCCGCGATGGTCGCAAGTTTTTCGCCGGCCGGGGCGGTGATGCTCGGGATCGATTGCAGGAGCGCCCGCGTATAGGGGTGCTTCGGATCGTGGAAGATGGCGTCGACCGGCGCGCTCTCCACCACCTCGCCGAGGTACATGACCACCACGTCGTCGGCCATCTCGGCGATAACGCCGAGATCGTGAGTGATCAGCATGATCGCCATGCCGTGGCGGTCCTGAAGTTCGCGCAAAAGATCGAGAATCTGCGCCTGCGTAGTGACATCGAGCGCCGTCGTCGGTTCGTCGGCGATGAGAAGGCTCGGCCCGGCGGCAAGCGCGGTCGCGATCATGGCGCGCTGGCGGAGCCCCCCGGAAAGCTGGAACGAATAGGCGTCGATGCGCTGTTCCGGGTTGGGAACCCCCACCTGGTACAACAGGTCGATGCCAATCCGCCGCGCCTCGGCCTTCGAGACATCGCGGTGGTGGCGTATCGCCTCCATGAGCTGAGTTCCGATGGTATGCACCGGACTGAACGAGGACATCGGCTCCTGAAATACGAGCGCGATCTCGCCGCCGCGCACCGCGCGCATCTCGCTCCCGTTCGGATCGAGCTTCGCGAGATCGACTACTGGTCCGCCGGCGTTCTCCTTCGCCCCTCGCCGGAAAAGGATTTCGCCGCCGACTACTTTGCCTGGCCGGTCGAGAATGCCGAGAATGGAGCGTGCGGTGACCGACTTTCCGCAGCCGCTTTCGCCAACGATGCCGATGGTCTTGCCGGGCTGCACGTCGAAGCTCGCCCCATCGACCGCGATGACCAGACCCTCGTCGAGCGGAAAGTGGGTCTCGAGATTGCGGACGGAGAGGAGCGGGGTCGGATCGGCAGACACGGGCGGCTTACTGCGAATATGGGTCGGCGGCATCGCGGAGGCCGTCGCCGAGGAAATTGAAGGCGAGCACCGCCACGATCACCGGCACGGCCGCCACCATCAGCCACGGCGTCGTCGCCACGGTCTGGATGTTCTGGGCCGATTGCAGCATGACGCCGTAGCTGACCGCCGGCGGCCGGAGGCCGAGGCCGAGGAAGCTCAGCGCCGTTTCGGCGATGATCATTTCCGGGATCGCCAGCGTGCTCGCCGCGATGATGTGGCTGGAGAACGACGGCACCATGTGACGGAAGATCGTGCGCGGGCGGCTGGCGCCGGAAAGCCTGGCCGCGGTGACGAAGTCCTCCTCGCGAAGCGCCAGGAACCGGCCGCGCACGACGCGCGCTAGCTCAGTCCATCCGAAGATCGACACGAGAACGGTGATGGCGAAATAGATTTGAAGAACCGACCATTCTCGTGGCAGCGACGCAGCGAGGCCCATCCACAATGGAATGGTCGGGATCGACCGGAGAATCTCGATTACGCGCTGGATGACCGTATCGACGAAGCCGCCAAAAAACCCCGAGATGCCACCCAGCACGACGCCGAGCGTCAGGCTGATCATCACGCCTACAAGGCCGATCGACATCGAAACCTGCGTGGCGAAGAGAAGGCGCGAGTAAACATCCCGGCCCTGCACGTCCGTTCCCAGAAGAAAGAGAGCTTCGTCCGTACGCGCCCCCTCGATGCCGATAAGGTGGATGTTCGAGGGGATGAGCCAGAACAGCTTGTAGGCGAAGCCGCGTGCGAAAAAATGAATCTCGTACTTCTTGTTCGGGTCTTCGACATAAACCCGCTTGAAGGTCTTCGGATCGCGCTTTCCCGCCGTCCCGAAAACGTGTGGATTGAAGCCGCTGTCGTCAAACCAGTGGATCGGCATTGGCGGCATCAGCGAACGCTGCGCCTCCGCCTTCGTCGGCTCCGACGTGGCAAGAAACGGCGCGAACATCGCCGCAAGATAGAAGCCGATCAGAATAATGCCCGAAGCGACGGCGAGCCGGTGCCGGCGGAAACGCCACCAGATGAGTTGGCGCGGCGTCGCGACCTCAAAACGCTCCTCCACCACGCCCATTTCGGTGGCGGCCGGCAGCTCTTCCACGGTTTCGGGCCGAACCGTCATCGGTGCCCCGTAAAGCGGATTCGCGGGTCAACCAGAACGAGAATGACATCGGAGATCAGCGTGCCGATGACCGTCATGGTGCCGATCATCATGATGATGGTCCCGGCGAGGTACATGTCCTGCGCCAGGAGGGCGCGGAGGAGCAGCGGGCCCACCGTCGGAAGGCTCAGCACCACCGAGACGATGATGCTTCCCGAAACGATGTAGGGGAAGATGTAGCCGATCGTCGAAGCGAAGGGATTGAGCGCCACCCTGACCGGGTATTTCAGGATCAGCCCCCATTCGGAGAGGCCGCGCGCCTTTGCCGCCACGACATACGGCTTGCGGAGTTCGTCGAGGAGGTTGGCGCGCATGATGCGGATCAGCGCCGCGGTGCCGCCTGTCCCGAGAATGATCGCCGGTATCCAGATGTGAGCAAGGAGATCCCGCACCTTGGCGAAGCTCCACGGCGCATCGACATATTCCGGTGAAAACAGGCCGCCGACGTTGGTGCCGAAGTAGCGGAACGAGAAATACATGACCACCAACGCCAGCAGGAAATTCGGGACCGCCAGGCCTAGAAAACCGATGAAGGTGAAGGCGTAGTCGCCGAACGAGTATTGCCGGACGGCGGAATAGATGCCGACGGGGAGCGCCATCAGCCAGACGAAGGCGACCGACGCCGCCGCCACCGCCACGGTGAGCCAAAGCCGGTCGCCGATAACTTCCCGGACGGGCCGCTTGTATTCCATCGACAGGCCGAAATCGCCGCTGAAGAAATCGCGCGCCCAGGCGAAGTATTGAACGTACATCGGCTCGAGCAGACCGTACTGCTGGCGCATGGCGAGCTCGCGATCCTCGGTGACCATGTCGCCCATGGACTCCAGGACGCCGACGTAGGCATCGACGAAGTCCCCCGGCGGCAGCTGGATGATCGCGAACGCCACGACTGACACAACGGCAAGCGTACCGATCGCAATGAGCAGGCGGCGAAGGAAGTAACCCAAGACCGACCTCTGGCCCCACCCTTCCGTCCGCGTTTCTGGCGTAGCGGATGGTCACGAAAAGCTAGCGTTCGCAATGACGGGAAGTCAATCTTGGACACGCAAATTATCGACGATCCGTGCAAAGAGAGGTCGCGCAGGGCTACTCCGGCCTCTCGGCGACAGCCGGACGGGTTTGCACATCCCAGAGTCGAAGAGCGGGTATGGAGCGCCACTGCGGCTGCCAACCAACATAGTGAAATATAGAAGATATTTGGCTCGCTTAAATCTTGGCGGCGCAGCCGAAGCCGCCGGCAAATCGCGAACCGGAAGCGTGGCACCCGCACGGCGGAGTGGCAGGAAGAGTAAACAAAACCTTATCAATATTATTGACGATCGAAGCGACATGGTGTGTGTTGATCGCGCTCATGAGGCTCCCTCATGACCAATCTGCCTTCCAGCGGATGCGTTCCGTAAGGAAGGCCATTTCCGGGGAGGAAACGATGAAACGATTGGTGGTGGCATCTCTTGCCGTCCTTATGCTCGCTCCGCTTTCCGCGCTGGCTGAGGAAGACAGTGCGCTGATCGGAAAGCTTGAGGGACCTACCGTCCTCACGGACGTCGTCCCATCGAAATACAACGAAGCGCCGGCGCTCGCTGAATTGGTTGCCGCCGGCAAGCTGCCGCCCGTCGCGGAGCGCGTCGGTCCCGAGCCTCTGGTCCTCCGGCCGACCCACGAAATCGGAAAATACGGCGGCACTTGGCGCCGCGGCTTCCTTGGGCCGAATGACTGGGTGAACGCCACCCGCGCGCTGGCCCATGACCGCCTGTTCTTCTGGAGCTACGACGAGTCGGAGATCGTGCCCAACATCGCCAAGGCCTACGAGGTGAGCGAGGACGGCAAGGTTACCACGGTCCATCTCCGCAAGGGCGCCAAGTGGTCCGACGGCCACCCCTTCACCACCGACGACTTCATGTTCTGGTTCGACGACATTGCTGCCAACAAGGAGATGAATCCGAACCCTGTTCCCGAGCTGCTGGTCGCAGGCAAGCCAGTTCGCATGGAAAAGGTCGACGACTACACTATCCGTTTTGTCTCGGAGAACCCCTACTACACGCTGCCGATCAAGCTGGCGTCGGTGTCGACCCTTGGCGGCTTTGCCCGCTTTGGGCAATACGGTCAGGGTAGCTTCGCGCCCAAGCACTACTTGACGCAGTTCCTGCCGAAGTATGCGGGTCAGGAAGCTATCGACAAGCTGGCCAAGGACGCCGGCTTCGATAACTGGGTGACGTTCTTCCTGGAGAAGTCGAACGGCTTCCGTAACGTCGAACTGCCCACCATGGCCGCGTGGAAGCTGGTCAAGCCGATCACCGGCGACGTGTGGGAATACGAGCGCAACCCGTATTCGATCTGGATGGACGAGGCGGGGAACCAGCTTCCCTACATCGACCGCGTCGTGATGACCAAGGGCGAGAACCTGGAGGTCATCAACCTCCGTGCGATCGCCGGCGAGTACGACGAAATGGCGCGCCACCTCGACCTGACCAAGCTGCCGGTGCTGCTCGAAAACCAGGAGAAGGGCGGCTACACCGTCCACCTCGACACCTCGCGCATGGGCGGCGAGGCGTACATGTGCGTGAACACTTCCTATGCGGCGGATGCGGAGAAGGGGAAGCTGCTTGCGGACGTGAACTTCCGCCGTGCGCTGTCGCTCGGCATCAATCGCGATGCCATCAACGAGGTGTTGTTCCTCGGTCTCGGAACGCCGGGGTCGATCGCACCGATCGAAGGTTCGATCTTCAGCCCGGGTCCAGACTCGATCTATCGGGTGAAGTGGTCGACGTTTGAGCCCGACAAGGCCAACGCCATGCTGGATGAGCTGGGGCTGACCAAGCGCGACGGCGAGGGCTATCGGGTATACCCGGAGAGCGGCAAGCGGTTATCGCTCGAACTTCTCACCTACGTCGCCTTCATGGACTACACCGCGTTGGGTGAGATGATCGCCGAGCACTACAAGGACCTTGGCATCGAAATCAAAGTGGTGGAGATGGAGCGCAACGCCAGCCAGACGCGTCGTCGTGAGAATCTGGTTGAGCTGACCATCGACACGACCTGGGGTGCCGAGAACATCTTCGGACATCCGACAGAGATGTGGCCGATCTCGTCCTACTCATGTGCTGGTCCGGAATTCGGTCGCTACGTCGCCAGCCGCGGGAAGGAGGGCGTTGCGCCTCCTCCTGAAATGGTGAAGCTCGACGAGCTCTATCAGTCGGCGACCCAGGCTCCACCGGACAAGCGCCTCGAGATCGGACATCAGATCTGGGAGATCCTGCTCGACAACCAGTGGGCCATCGGTACCGTCGGCCTGTCGCCGGCGATTCAGGGCGTGCGCGTCGTCAAGAACACAATCGGCAATGACGCGGATCGGCAGTCCAACAGCGCCGTAATTGACAACCCCGCCGGCGCCCGCCCGGAGCAGTTTTACTTCAAGAACTAACCTCCCAAACGCATGCCTGGTGGGCGCCGATAGTTTCGGCGCCCACTCCTTTTCCACTCCGTCATCCGAGGGTTCTCCCGTGACCGCTGAACCGTTCACCTTTCGCGCGGCGAGCGACAGCATAGTCGCCGTCGATTGTCATAACGCCTACACGCGCTCCAAGCCTTCCTTCCTGGTGCCGCAGCGCGAGGAAGTGGCGGCGGCGACCGCCCAAGACGGCACCTGGTTACTCGAAACCAAGACGCTGCGTGTCGTTGCCGACGCAGAACGCGTTCGCATTTTCCGGAAGTCCGGCGGCTCCGATCCCATCGCCGAGATTCGCGATTTTTCGACCGACGGTGCTTCGATCTTCATCGACCGCGGCTTCGCCGCCTACGGCGTCGGCGGCAACAACGCTTGGCAGTTCCGAGACAACGAGGACATCGACGAACTGACCGACGTCGATCTCGACCGTTGGGGCCACGCCTATCTCGTCCACCACCGCGTGACCGGCCAGGGCAATAACTTCTTCCCGTGGCTTTTGTCGGCGCAGGGTTTCGGGCTGTTCTTCGACAGCCCGTTTCCGATGACCATCGATCTCCGCGACAGCTTCAGCGTCTCCGGTAAGAATATCCGCACATTCTATTTCATCGACGGGCCGACGCCGGCGGAGGCTGTCCGCAGCTACGTCAAACTGACCGGCCTGCCGCCGATGCATCCCGCCTGGGCGCTAGGCTACGAGCAGTCGACGCGCGCCTGGATGAATCACGGCGAACTCGATTTCGTCACCAGCTATTTCCGGGAGAAGAAGATACCCGTCGACGGCTTCGACCTGCTGACGACCTACGACGGCCGCGGCGGCATCGGCCAGGGCGCCAAGGGCTTCCACGCCGGCTACCTCGACTATTATCAAGGCTGGCACGTCAAAGGCGACTACAAGACGTATAACCCGAAGCTGCTGCCGCACGGCGCTGACGACATCAAGATGCTTCGCGGCCGCGGCTTCCGCCCGATCGTGCACGGCTATTGGGTCGCCGATTTCTCCGACGAGGCCGAGAACGAGAAGCTCTGGCAGGACTACAAGCCCCTCCTGACCGACGGCTGGTCGGGGTGGTGGCTGGACGGCACCGAATATTGCGACGTTGCCGACGGCAGCTCGTTCGACCAGTCGTACGTGCCACCGGACGCCGGCAAGTTCACCGACGAATTCCGCGAAGAGCACGACAATGTCTGGGCGCTTCTCCGCTCGAAGGCCTTCTACAAACGCCAGCGGCGCGATTTTCCCGATCAGCGCGTTTACATCCTGAACCGGACCGTCTTCCCGGGTGTGCAGGCGTACGCGACCGGCGTCAATCAGGGCGACTACTGGTCGAGCTGGAAGCTAATGGGCGTTGAGACCGTCTGGCTGCTGCAGATGGGGATGTCGGGCATCTTCTTTCCAGAGACGGATATCGGCGGCCACTGGCCGACGAACGAACTGACCGACGAACTGTTCATTCGCTGGGCGTTCCTCGCCACGTTCTCGCCCATCATGCGCTCGCATGGTCACAACTGGCGTTGTCGCCTGCCGTGGGGATTCGGGCCGGAGAACGAAGCGCGCTTTGTACCGCTCATCAAGCTTCGCTCGGAGATGTTCCCCTACAACTACACGCTGCTCGCCGAGGCCAACCAGCACGGCACGCCGATGATGCGCGCCATGATTCTGGAATTCCCTCAGGACCGGGCGGTGCGCCGGATCTGGGACCAGTTCATGTGGGGGCCGAACCTTCTTGTCGCGCCCGTCTATGAGAAGGGCGCGCGCCATCGCGACATCTATCTCCCCGAAGGAACGTGGGTGAACTTCTGGACGATGGCGAAAAGCGAAGGGCCGGGCCGCATCGTGGTCGACGCACCGCTCGGCAAGGACCCGCTGTTCGTGCGCGCCGGCACCATCACCCCCATGCGCGCACATTCGCCGACGATCCCAGGGCAGGCGGAGGACCGGCTTCGCTTGATGGTCCTTCCCTCCTCGACCAAGGGATCCTTCACGCTCTATGACGACGACCACGAGACGTATCGCTACGAAAAGGGTGAGTCGTCGCGCCAGCAGTTCAGCGTTTCAGCTCTGCGCGGAACCGGCGGTTTCTCGCTGTCGATCGGCGCGATCGAAGGCAAGCACGGCGGGCTGAAGACGGAGCGGTCCTACCGGATCGAAATTCCTGCATCGCTCGCCGCGCCCTCCCGCGTCAGGATCGGTGGCAAGGACGTGCGCCTCGCCGATGCGGCGGATGCTGCACCGCAGGCACCCTATTGGCAGAAGCTGGCCGACCACATTGTCGTCGAGCTTGCCTCGGTCAGCGGACCGCTCACGGTGGAGTTCGCCTGAGGTCGAGAGAATATGCCGGACACCATTGCCGTAGCCGTCACCGTCCACGCCGACCGAAGCACGGGTGCATACCGCCCCTTGTGGAACTGGTTCGGCTACGACGAGCCGAACTATACCTACACGGCAAACGGCCGGAAGCTTCTGGCCGAGCTTCGTGACCTGAGCCCGGAGCCTGTGCGCCTACGCACGCACAATCTCCTCACCAGCGGCGATGGAAAACATGCCCTGAAGTGGGGCTCGACCAACGCCTATCGCGAAGACGCCGCGGGCAACCCGGTCTACGACTGGACGATCATCGACCGGATTTTCGATGCCTACGTCGAGGCGGGCGCCATACCGCTTGTCCAGGTCGGCTTCACACCTGAAGCGCTTTCCGATGCGCCCGGCCCCTATCGCCATACCTGGTCGCCGACCGACAAATACGGAACCATCACCACCGGATGGGCGGCGCCGCCGAACGACCTGCAGAAGTGGGGTGATCTGGTAGAGGCGTGGGCGGCCCATCTCGCCGGCCGCTATGGACAGGCGCTGGTCGAGAGCTGGCCGTGGGAGGTGTGGAACGAGCCAGACGGCTACTATTGGACCGGCACCATTCCCGAATTCTGCGCGATGTACGATGTGACCGCGGCGGCTATCAAACGCGTGCTGCCTGGCGCTCGCGTCGGCGGCCCGCACACCTGCGGCGCGGCCGAGAACGAAAAGGCAGCGGCGTTTCTCCGCGAATTCCTCCGGCATTGCGTACACGGCAGAAACGCGGTGACCGGCGCGATCGGCAGCCCGCTCGACTTCGTGGGCTTTCATGCGAAGGGCAACCCGAGCCTCCACAACGGCCACGTCCGCATGGGCGTACAGCGACAGCTGCGCGACATTGCCTCCGGTCTCGCGATCATGGCCGAGTTTCCGGAGCTCGACGGCAAGCCCGTGATCCTCGGTGAGTCGGATCCCGAGGGGTGTGCCGCATGCTCCGCGCGCGTCCATCCCCAGAACGCCTATCGGAACGGCCCGCTCTACGGCGTGTACACGGTCGAGCAGATCATCCGCACCTATGAGCTGGCGCGGCGGGCCGGCGTGACCATCGAAGGTTCGGTCACCTGGGCGTTTCTGTTCGAGGACCAGCCTTACTTTGAAGGCTTCCGCGATCTCGCGACCAACGGCATCGACAAGCCGGTGCTGAACGCGTTCCGGATGCTTGGCATGCTCGGCGGATCGTGGCTCGAAGCCGTGACGAGCCAGTGCCTTACGCTGGATGAAGTGATGCTGAGCGGGGTTCGCGCCGGTCCTGACGTGAATGTCGCAGCAACCCGCGATGAAACCGGCGTCAGCGTTCTCCTCTGGCACTACCACGACGACGACGCGCCCGGTGCGAAAGCCGACATCGCGCTCACCGTCGACGGCCTGCCCGGGAACGCGGCTTCGCTCCGCCACTACCGCATGGATGCCGGACACAGCAACGCTTACGCTGTCTGGCAGGAAATGGGTGCACCGCAGACGATCTCGGAGGAGGCGTACCGGCGCCTGGAGGACGCGGGCAAACTGGCTCTACTGGAAGAAGCGGCTGGCGAGGCGATCAAAGGCGGCACGATTCGCCGAACCATCCAGCTGCCGCGTCAGGGCGTCTCGCTGATCCGGCTGGTGTGGTAGCTCAGCCTTCGCCGGGAAACGCGACGCGGCCGAGGTATTCCTGCTTGCTCGGCTGAAGATGGTCCACGCAAAGCTGCGCCAGCACCCAGTTGTCGCGACCCTTAAGCATCTCGATCATCATGCGGTGGTGCTCGCGCGAGACGATCAGGCGCTCGCGGTTCGACATCGTGTTGGCGCGCACCGGCAGCGTCAGCCGCATGTAGAGTTCGATTGTGTCGACGAGGTACTGGTTCCCGCACGCGCCGAAGAGCGTCAGGTGAAACCGGTCGTTGGTTTCGTGAACGCCGCGGAGATAGCCCGCATCGACGTGGCGGCTGTATTCCTCGTGGATCGCATAGAGTTCGGCGATCAGTTCATCGGGCGCCGGCAGCGGAATCCACAGCGCCGCTTGCCGCTGCACGAGCTCCCGTACCGAATAGATCTGGCGCACCTCGTCCGGCGTGAGCGAACGAACGGTCGCGCCTTTGTTGCGCTCGCGGACGACGACGCCCATTGCTTCAAGCTGGACCAGCGCCTGCCGCACGAAATGCCGCGTTACCGGGAAACGCGTCAGCAGCATATCTTCGGTAAGGCGCGTGCCGGGAGCCAATCGGCCGAAGATGATGTCCTCTTCCAGCGCCTTGACGATCGACCGTTCGATTTCCTGACCGGATTGGTCGCGGAAGGCCGGCGCTTCGCCTTTCGCACTCACGACGGTCATGATCTTTCAGCCCCGGCATAGATCGCCTCAACGATCTCGAGAGTCTTGAGATTGTCGTCGGGGCGCGTCTCGAACAGCTTACCATCAGCCAATCTGTCGATGAAATGGCCTATCGACGCGTCATAGGCCCCCTGGTAGGCGGCGTCCGCATCAAAGGTCTCGGAGACCTCGCAGCGCCCGCATACGGCAAGCGCGGTCCCGTCGAGTTCGATCGTTCCCGCCGATCCGAAGATGCGGAGGTGATCCTGCGGCAGAGGCGGCGCACCGTGAACGGCAAGGCTGGCCGTGATCGATACCGGCGCGCCGCCCTCCCGTCGCTTGAGCAGAATCGACGCCACGTCCTCGCCGATGATCTCGTCGTTGGTGCGCGCAAGCCACGCCGAGACGAAGTCGAGTTCGCCGAGGAGAAAGCGGAGCGTGTCGATGTGGTGGATCACGATCTCCATCACCAGCATCCTGTCGAGCGTGCGCAGAAACGGCTGGCGGACCAACGCCTGCCGCGCGCCATGCGCATCGGGGATCATCCCGCTCGAGAGAAATTCGAACTGCACCTGACGAATGTCGCCGCAGGCGCCATCGCACAACAACTCCGCAATTCGCCGGTAGTAGGAGCGGAACCGCCAGTTCTCGTGCACCATTACGGGGACGCGCCCGCCGACGTCGGCGACTACGCGCCGCGCCTCGGCAAGACTTGGAGCGAACGGCTTCTGGCAGATCGTCGCCAGGCCGCGATCGGCGGCGAGCCGGACAAGATCCGCATGAGTTTCGCGCGGTGTGCATATGTCGAGCACGTCTGGCTTGGTGGCGGCGATCAGGCTTTCGGCGCTGTCGAAAATCTCAGGAATACTAAATTCTGCGGCTCGCACCGCTCGCACCTCTGCGTTGGGGTCGGCGAGCGCCACGACCTCGGCCCGGCCGCTCTGGCGCTCCCACCCCCGCAGATGATATCGGCTGGCCCAGCCGGCGCCGATCAGGCCGACGCGGAGCGGCTTCATGCTAGCGTTCATCACCGGTTTCCATCGTTTCCGATACCGTCGCCAAGGGCACCGTTTGTCAATAATGTTCTGTGTTGCCGGTTGAACGAGGAAAATGGGCGGCTCCAGGGCCGTTTTCAGGAAAGACGAGGAATTTTCTTGGGTTTTCGCACCTGTTGGGCGATGATGTTGAATGCGTTTTCCACGCGCAGCCGTCAGATAGGGCCAGCGTTTATTGACAATGACGCCGGCACCGCTAAGTATTTTCCACGCCTGCCCGCGGCCCCGCTAGTAATCGGAGTTTGAAGTCCCTTGTCGCGCGGTCTTCGCAGAAAGCTGACGAGCTACGGCGATCCGGCCTTTTCGCTCTTCCTGCGAAAGGGCTTCATCAAGGCTATGGGTTATTCCGAGGACGCGCTTGATCGCCCGATCGTCGGCATCGCGAACACTTACAGCGACTACAACCCTTGCCACGGCAACGTTCCGCAACTGATCGATGCGGTCAAACGCGGCGCGATGCTCGCCGGCGCTCTGCCCATGGTCTTCCCGACGATGAGCATTCATGAGAGCTTCGCGCACCCGACCTCGATGTTCCTCCGCAATCTGATGGCGATGGAAACAGAGGAGATGATCCGCGCCCAGCCGATGGATGCGGTTGTTCTGATCGGTGGGTGCGACAAGACGTTGCCCGCACAACTAATGGCGGCGGCAAGCAGCAAGATTCCGGCGATATTCCTACCTGTCGGTCCGATGGCGGTCGGCCACCACCGGGGCGAACCGTTCGGCGCGTGTACCGACTGCCGGCGTCTGTGGGGACGTTTCCGGGCCGGCAAGATCGACCAGGCCGAGATCGACGAGATCAACGACCATCTCGTGCCCTCTGTCGGCACATGCACGGTGATGGGCACGGCAAGCACGATGGCTTGCATTACCGAGGCCATGGGCCTCTGCATGCCGCTCGGCGCTTCGGCGCCGGCCGTCGAGGCCGAGCGCACGAGACTTGCCGAACAAACCGGCAGCGAGGCGGCTCGCCTGGCGCGCGGTAACGGCCCAACACTGCGCGACATCCTTACCGAGAAGGCGCTGCACAACGCGATGGTGGTTCTGCAGGCGCTCGGCGGATCGACCAACGCGGTCGTGCATCTTGCCGCGATCGCCGGGCGGCTCGGAATGAAACTCGACCTCGCAGCCCTCGACGAAATCGGCCGTCGCGTGCCAGTGCTCGTCGATCTCCAACCGTCGGGCGCGCACTACATGGAGCATTTCCACAAAGCAGGCGGCATGCCGCGGTTGATGAAGGAGGTCGCCGCGGAACTCCGTCTCGATGCGCCAACGGTGTTCAACGGCGTGATCGGAGATGTAATCGACGCCTCAGTCGATGTGCCGGGGCAACGCATCATCCGCGCGCTTTCGGACCCGATCAAACCAACCGGCGCCATCGCTATTCTGCGCGGGAATCTCGCGCCACGCGGCGCATTGATCAAACAGTCGGCCGCCACGCCCAAGCTTGCACGCCACGAGGGACGCGCGGTGGTCTTCAATTCCGTGGAGGATATGACCGCGCGGATCGACGATCCCAATCTCGCGGTTGAAGCAGATGACGTGCTGGTGCTCCGCAATGCAGGGCCGAAGGGCGCGCCGGGGATGCCCGAGGCCGGGTACTTGCCGATCCCCCGAAAGCTCGCACAACAGGGCGTCACTGACATGGTGCGCATTTCCGACGCGCGGATGAGCGGGACGGCGTTCGGCACGGTCATCCTGCATGTCGCGCCGGAGGCGGCGGCAGGCGGTCCGCTCGGCATTGTTCGGGACGGCGACGTGATCAGCCTCGATGTCGAAGCCCGCAGCGTGGTACTTCGCATCGACGACGTCGAATTCCGACGGCGGATGGACGCGTTCGCGGCCGAGCCAAAGGCACCGAATGGCGGCGGCCGCGGCTATTCGCAACTCTATCACGACCGCGTAATGCAAGCCGACGAGGGCGCTGACTTCGATTTCCTCGCCGGGACCTCCGACGACCTGACAACAGGCCGCGTCGTATGACGGAGGCCGGCGCGGCCGAAGAAGCGCCGCTTTGCCCCCTCCGAAACCACTCGTTCGCCTGCCCTCGCGGTCGCTGCCGGCCAGAACCGTCGACACACATTTCCATGTCTTCGCGGCCGGCGCTCCACTCGCCACGCCGCGAAACTGCACGCCATGGATGATGACGTTGGATGACTGGCTTGGCTTCGCAGCGGCTCTCTCCGTAGACCGCGGAGTCGTCGTTCAGCCAAGCGTCTATGGGCGCGACAATGACGTTCTCCGGGCGGCGCTTGAAACGTGCCCGGACCGACTACGTGGCGTTGCTGTCGTCGACCCGGGCGCATCGGACAGTGAATTCAATCGGCTCGACGCCGCTGGTGTTCGCGGCGTCCGGATCAACACGCGAAACGTCGGCGGACTTTCGATTGACCGCGTCGCGGAAATCGGCCGCCGCATCGCTCCTTTGGGCTGGCACGTCCAACTTCAAGTCGACTCATCCTCGCTTGAGGGACTCGACCGGGTCGTCGCTCGGTGCCCCCTTATTTGGGGAAGCGACTGGCCGCACACAGAACTTTTGGCGGGCCATGCCAGACGATGCAAATCTCGTCGATCTGACGCAGGTTTGGCTGGGCAATGACGAAAACCGGCGAATCGTGTTCGTGGAGAATGCGGCTCGGATCTACTGGGAGCACTGACGACCCCGCCGCATCCAGCGGTGATGCGCCGGAAACGCGTCGTCAGTCTCTCTCGCAAGAGGTCCTGGTGCCGCAGGAGGGACTCGAACCCCCGACCCTCGCATTACGAATGCGATGCTCTACCGGCTGAGCTACTGCGGCCCGCTTCGCGACTGACGAGGCCGCCGCATTGATAGCCGTGCCGCCCCGGAGGTTCAATTGCCTTCGGTCCAACTCGTGCCGACTGGCGCTTCGGCTCAAATCACAATGCGCTGAAACGGCGCCCATCGTTCTCCAGGGCGGCCTCGGGACCTGGATCGTCGGGCAAGGGCTGCATGACCTTGGTCCCGGCTGTCGGCGCCGTCTGGGCCCCGGCCGGCTGTGGGCCGCCCGGTGGGGTTGAGGCGGCCTCGCCCGCCGCTGCCGGCGGCGGCCGAGTCTCCCGCCCGATCCGAGCCGCCAGCCCCGTCTCGGTGGCCATCTTCTCCACCGCCTCTGTCGCGGTGCCATCGGCGGTGGCGTCGAGACCACGGGGCGGCGGTAGCTGTTCGGCGACCACGCGCCACTCGAAGGCATCGACCCGTCCCGAGATCGGCGACACCGGCGCCCAGGCGTCGAAGACGTGGCCGTCCGCCGTCCACACCGGGTCGCGCCGCGCCGCCAGCCCCCGCTTGAGCCAGGCGCGCACCCTGCCCTGGTCGCCGTGCTCGCCTTCCTCGATCTCGGCCATGAGGAGGCAGACCCGTTCGCTGGGCTCCGCCCGCATCAGCCCGCCGAGCGCGTCGCGCGCCGCCTGCCAGTCGCGCCCGTCGATCGCCGCGCGGGCGACCGCCATCGCTCCCTCCGGGTGGTTGGCGCGCAGTTCCGCCAGCCGGCGCACACGCTTCAGCCGGTCGCGCACCGAGTCGCCCGGCCGCACGGCGGCGTAGGCCTCGGCGATCTCGGGGTGGGGCGATGCTTTCCACGTCGCTTCGAGCAGCCGCGTCGCGTGGCGGATCTCGCCAACCCGCGCCAGCAGTCGCGCCGCGGCCACCGCCGCCGGCACCAGCTCGGGCGCCAGCCGCTGCGCCTCCAGCGCCGCCGACCGGGCCTCATCCGGCTGCCCAGCTTCGAGCTCGAGCGCCCGCGCCGTGAGCAAGACCGCCCGCAGCCGCCTTGCCGCCCGCTGCTCAACGATCTTGGCGTCGGCATTGACGGTCAGCGTCGCCAGCGCCCCCTGCCAGTCGCCGGCCTGGGACTGGTACTCGAACAGCGCCGTTCCCGCCCACGCGGTCTTCGGCGCCATCCGCGTCGCTTCCTCGGCGAAGTGGCGGGCCGCGGCGTGCTCGCCCTGCCGGCGGGCCTCGATGAACAGGCCATGCAGCCCGAGGACGCGCGTGTCGGGCCGTTCCGACAGCGCTTCGAAGGCCGCCCGCGCTCCGCCGCCGTCGCCGGCGATCTGCGCCGCCTGCGCCGCAAGCAGGAGCACCAGCGGTTCTCTTCCGAGCAGCGACTGCGATTCTTGCGCCGCCCGCCGCGCCGCCCGAACGTCCCCCGCCCCAACCGCGACGATGCCGCGGGAGAGGGCGCGGTAGCCGCGGTCGCGCCGCCGCGCGCCCACGAAATCCGCCACCGTATGGGGCGCACGCAGGATGGCGCGGATGAGGGCTCCCAGCAACGCCATGGCGCCGACGACGACCGCTAGAGCGACGGCGGCGGTCATCAACGAAGTGTTGACCTCGTAGCCCTGCCAGCTGATCGAAAGCCCGCCCGGCCGCTCGGCGAGCCAGGCGAATCCGGCGGCGAGCGCGAACACCAGCACGACGTAGCCGAGCACCCGGATCATGGCGGCTCCGTCACTGGCCCGCGGCCTCGGCGGCGCCGGCGAGCGCCGCGGTCAGGCGGTCGAGGCTAGTGCGGTCCACCGCCTTGGCCGCCCAGCCGGCCGACGCCTCCTTGCCGGCCTCGGGCAGTCCCTCGCGCTCGGCAAGCGCCGCCGCCAAGTCGCCGGTCGCGACTGCCGCCCTCATGCGCGACACGATCGCCGGCGGATCGCCCCCGGCAACCGGCCCGACCGGGCGGACGGTGACCAGGCCCTGAGCCCAGCCGAGGAGTTTGCCGGCCAATCCGGTCGCCGGGCCGCCGCTCGCCGTTGCCGAGACAATCGCCTCGGCGACCGCCGAAAATTCCGCCGCCAGGCTCTCGCCCGTCGCGACGCCGACGGCGAAGGGCCGCAAGGCGGCAACATCCCCTCCCGCCAGGCCGAGCGAAGCGAGCAGGTCGAGGTCGGAGGCAAACGGCTCGCCCTCGGCGGCGGTGCGTCGGAGCGACACGACGGCCATGGCGCGCGCCGCCTGCTCGCTCCGCGCCGCGACAGCCGCGGTCGCGGTCTGGCGCCCGATCTCGGCCTCGGCCGCGTCGAGGCGCTCAGCCAGGAGCGTCAAGCGCGCCTCGCTGTCGCCGATGCGGGCGGACAACGCGGCGACCGCCTCGCCCTCGCCCGGCCCGCCGACAGGCGCCATCGTTTCGAGCCGTCCCACCCGCTCGACCAGCCGATCGAGCTCGTCCCGACCCGCCGCCGGCGGCATCTGATCGAGTCGCTGGCCGAGGTCGGCGACGGTGACGGCGAGGGCATCGACATCGGTCTTTGCGGCGGACGCCTCGACCCGCGCCTGAAGCGCCGACAGGTCCCGCAGCAGCCCGTCAACCTCCGAGCTCAGCGACGGCAGCCCTTCGGTCATGGCTTCGATCGCCATCAACCGCCGGTCGAGAACGGCGACCGCCTCCGATGCGGCGCGCGCCTGTTCGCGCGCCTCGATCGCCGCCGACCGCCCCGGCACCGGCAGCAGACCGAACGCCTGGAGGACGATCACCAGGATCAGCCCGATCACGCCGCCACCGACGCCGGCGCCAAC
>JBBDMC010000139.1:0-25280 GCA_040878485.1 Bauldia sp.
CGCCGCGGGTCAAATAGTAGGCGGCGAGGATCGGCAGGAAGGTGACGGCGATGACGAAGACGGCGACGACGTTGGTGATCGGGCGCTGGCGCGGCCTGATCAGCTCCGACAGCATCCAGATCGGCAGGGTCTGCTGCTGGCCGGCGGTGAAGGTGGTGACGATGACCTCGTCGAAGGAGAGCGCGAAGGCGAGCATGCCGCCGGCCAAGAGCGCGGTCGCCAGGTTGGGCAACAGCACGTGGCGAAAGGTCTGGAAACCGTCGGCGCCGAGATCCATCGACGCCTCGATCAGCGACGGCGAGGTCCGCCGCAGCCGCGCCACGGCGTTGTTGTAGATGACGACGATGCAGAAGGTGGCGTGGCCGAGAACGATCGTCCAGAACGAGAACGGTATCTCCATGATGTTGAACGCCGATCTGAGCGAGATGCCGGTGATGATACCGGGCAGCGCGATCGGCAGGATGATGACCAGCGAGATCGCCTCGCGGCCGAAGAAGCGGGTGCGCGCCACCGCCGCGGCGGCGAGCGTGCCGAGGACGATGGCGCCGGCCGTGGCCACCACCGCCGCCCTCAGCGACAGCGCGATCGCCGCCCAGATGTCGTCGCGGAAGAAGGCGACGGCAAACCAGTTGAGCGTGTAGCCGGGCGGCGGGAACTGGTAGCTCTTCTCCTCCGTGGTGAAGGCGTAGAGGACGATGACCGCCAGCGGCAGATGCAGGAACAAGAGGCCGCCGACGGCGGCGAGCGACAGTCCGACCGGGGCGCGGCGGTTAGAGCGCATCGAAGGCCCCTAGCCGCTTGGCGACCGTCAGATAGACGCCCATGATGACGATCGGCACCACGGTGAAGGCGGCCGCCAGCGGGATATTGCCGGCGGTTCCCTGGTGGCTGAACACCGCCTGGCCGATGAACAGCCGCGACGAGCCGACGATGGTCGGCGCGATGTAGTCGCCGAGGGTGAGCGAGAAGGTGAAGATCGAGCCGGCGACGACACCGGGCAGCGCCAGCGGCAGGATGACGTTTCTGAAGGTCTGGGCAGGATGAGCGCCGAGATCGGCGGAAGCCTCGATCAACGACCCCGGCACCCGCTCGAGTGCCGCCTGCACCGGCAGGATCATGTAGGGCAGCCACAGGTAGACGAAGACCAGATACGTGCCGATGTAGCTGATCGATAGCGACGGTCCGCCGACGACCGGCAAGGCGAGCACGAAATCGAGCGCCGGGTTGAGTCCGGCCCGCTCGACCAGCCAGGTCAGGATGCCTTCCTTGGCGAGGATCAGCTTCCAGGCGTAGACGCGCACCAGGTAGCTCGACCACAAGGGCAGCGTCACCGCGATGTAGAACAGCGCCTTGGTCGTCCCGCGCGCGTAGCGCGCCGCGTAGTAGGCGACCGGGAAGGCGATCAGGGCTGAGGTCAGCGTCACCGCCGCCGCCATGACGACGGTCCTGATGATGATATCGAGGTTGGCACTGTGGAGCAGCTCGCCGTAAGTCTTCAGCGTGAACTCGTGCCTGATGAGGCCAGAGAACTCGTCGACCGAGAAGAAGCTTTGGGCGAGCAGCGCCAAGAGCGAGCCGACGTAGACGACGCCGAACCAGCCGAGCGGCGGCAGCAGCAGAAGGAGCAAGAACAGCCGCGGCCGCCGGACGAGGATATCCGAGATCCGTCTGAGGAGACCGTCGCGGGGCGGCCCGAACGTAACCCCGGCCGGGCTCACTGCTCGTCCATCCGGTGGAGATCGCCCGGCCTGAAGGCGACGCTGACCGCCGCGCCGACCGCCATCGCGGCCATGCCCGCGGGCACCGTCGCCTGGACGACAGACGCTCCGACCTTGACCTGGACCCGTTGCACGGCGCCTTGGTACTGCATCGCCGACACGCGGCCTTCGGCGCCGAGCTGGCCGTCGGGCGTGCCGCCTTGCAGCAGGATCGCCACCTTCTCCGGCCTCAGGCTGAACAGTCGGGGCTCGGCGCCGAAGGTCTCGGCCAGCGCCGGCTCGATCACGTTCGAGCCGCCGACGAAATCGGCGACGAACCGCGTCCTCGGCGTCTCGTAGACCTCGATCGGCGTGCCAATCTGGACGACGTGTCCTTCGTTGAACACGGCAAGGCGGTCGCTCATCGACAGCGCCTCGCCCTGGTCGTGGGTGACGTAGACGAACGAGATGCCGACTTCGCGCTGCAGCGCCTTCAGCTCCACCTGCATCTGCTCGCGGAGCTTGAGGTCGAGCGCGCCCAGCGGCTCGTCGAGGAGAAGCACCCGCGGCTTGACGACGAGAGCGCGCGCCAGCGCCACCCGCTGGCGCTGGCCGCCCGAGAGCTCGGCCGGGCGGCGGTTCTCCAGCCCGGCGAGCTTGACCAGCGCCAGCATCTGGCGCGCCGCCGCGTGGCGGGGGACCCGCGCCACGCCCCTGACCATGAGGCCGTAGGCGACGTTGTCGATGACCGACATGTGGGGAAACAGGGCGTAGTCCTGGAACACCGTGTTGACGGCGCGGCGGTAGGGCGGCACCCCCTCCGCCGTCTCGCCGAAGATCTCGATGTGGCCAGCGTTCGGCTGCTCGAAGCCGGCGATCAGCCTGAGGCACGTGGTCTTGCCCGAGCCGGACGGCCCCAGCATCGAGAAGAACTCGCCAGCACCAACTGAGAAGCTCGCCTCGTCGACCGCGACGACCGAGCCGAAACGGCGGCTCACCCGCTCGAAACGGACCGCGGTCGCCGCCGGCGTCTCGTTCATTGCCGCCGGTTTAGTGCTCACCGGCTGGGCTCCCGCGCCGTCCGTTCTCCCGTCAAGCACCTGATCACCGTGGTTGTTCCGGCCGAGCCGCCCGATCGAGCGCCGCCCGGCCGGAACGATGGCCGTCAGCGCCCGCCGAGCACGGCGATGTAGTCACTGACCCAGCGGTAGTAGGGGACGCAGGCGTCCCCCTGGGTGGCACACTTCGCGGTCGGCGTCTTCCAGAAGTGGATCTTCTCGAAGTTGCCGAGGCCGTTGGTCTCACAGCCCCCGTCGCCGAGCAGCGCGTTGCCCTTGCAGGCGTCGAGCGCGACCGGCACCGAGCCGAACCAGGCGGCGAGATCGCCCTGCAGCTTGGGATTGATCGAGTGCTCCAGCCACATGTAGGCGCAGTTCGGGTGCGGCGCGTCGACGTGCATCATCGTGGTGTCAGCCCACCCGGTCGCTCCCTCCTCGGGAATCGTGCTGGCGATCGGCTGATCCTGCGCGATCAGCAGATTCACCTGGAATGGCCAGCTCGACGAGGCGACGAAGCCCTCGTTGGTGAAGTCGTCGATCTGGATGAAGGCGTCGTGCCAGTAGCGGCTGACGATCTTGCGCTGCTGGCGCAGGAGGTCGAGCGCCGCCTTGTATTGCTCCTCGGTCAGCTCGTAGGGATCCTTGATGCCAAGCTCGGGCTTCTGCTTCATCAGGTAGAGTGCCGCATCGGCGATGTAGATCGGCCCATCGTATGCCTGCACCCGATCCTGATTGGGCTTGCCGTCCGGCAGGTTCATCTGCTCGAACACCACGTTCCAGCTTTTCGGCGGGTCCTTGAACACTCCTGTGTTGTACATCAGCACGTTCGCGCCCCACTGATAGGGCACGCCGTAGTGGACGCCACCGACCGTATGCCACTGTGCGTTTTGCAGCCGCTCGTCGACCGTCTTCCAACTCGGAACGAGATCGACGTTGACCGGCTGGACGCGTCCGCCGCGGACCAGGCGGAGCGACGCATCACCCGAAGCCGTGACCAGGTCGAAGCCGCCCTCGAGCATCAAAGCCACCATCTCGTCGGAGGTATTGGCGGTCTTGATGTTGACCTTGCAGGCGGTTGCCGCCTCGAAGTCGGTGACCCAGTTGTACGCCGGATCGGTGTCGCCGCGTTCGATGTAGCCCGGCCAGGCGACGATATCGACCTGGCCTTCGCCCGGTCCGATCGACATCGCCATTTCGGCGGCATTGACCGGCGCCACCACTGCCAATGCGGCCGCGCTGGCGGTCGCGACCCTCAGGCCCATACGCATTTTTGGTTGCTCCCTGTGCTTTTTTCGAGCGGTGGCGAGGCCTTGCCGGCCGCCGCCATCCGATCGTTTCGAAAGTCTGCCCTGCCGCGGTTTGCCTGACAAATACAAAATGACAAGCCGACCGCCGGTCGGCTGCGATTTTTATCGAGCGCCGCCCGTCTCTTTCGTCCGCTGTCTGCCGTTGATCAGGTCCGCCGCCCCGGCGCTAACCGGCTGAAGCGCGTTGCCGGCCTAGGTCCACCGCCTGGCGAGCACCGTGATCATCTCGGCTTCGACCGGCTTGCTGAACAGGTAGCCCTGCCCGAGGTCGCAACCGCTGTTCTGGACGTGCTTGAGCATAACGCCGTTCTCGATGCCCTCGGCGCACACCTTAAGGCCGAGCTTCTTGCCCAGGAGAGCCAGAATCTCGACGATGATCTCGGCCTCGCTGTTGACCCCGATGTCCATGACGAACGACTTGTCGATCTTCAACTCGTTGAACGGCAGGCGGTAGAGCTGCACCAAGGACGAGTAGCCGGTTCCGAAATCATCCAGCGAGACGTTGAAGTCCTTGAGCCGGAACCGCGTCAGAATATCCATCGTCGCGACCGGTGCCGCCATTGCCGCCGATTCGGTGATCTCAAGCGTGATCCGCGATTGCGGCACGCCATGCTTGGCGGCCATGTTCGACAACGTGTCCGGCAGTGACCGGTCGTCGAGCATGGTGCCGTCGAGGTTGATGCTGACCGCCAGATCGAGTCCGTGGTCGAGCCACGAGCGCGCCGCCCGGAACGCCTTCTCGGCGACCACCCCGGTGAGCTCGTGCATCAAGCCGGCGTCCCGTGCGACCGGGATGAACTGATCGGGAAAAACCCAGCCGCCGTCGGGAAGCGCCCAGCGGGCAAGCGCCTCGACGCCGGTCATCCTGGTGCCAGTCGTTTCCAACAGATCGACCTTCGGCTGGAAGTGAACCTGGATTTCGTCGTTGCCGATCGCCCGCCTGACGTCTTCCGCGCGGACCCGCATGCCGAGCTTGATGTGAGACGTCAACGCCGCCTCGATGTCTTCAACCGTCAGCGGTTTGGCGAGCGAGCGACCCATGTCCAGGTCATACTGTTTTCCGACGGTTCGAGCGGCGGCGACGGTGCGTGGATCCGATCCGCTGGCGATGAAGATGGTCGCCGTGCTGCGCTGCTCGCCCAGGAAGCGCAGCAGTTCGACCCCGTCATAACCCGGCAGTTTCAGATCAAGGAAGATGACCTGCGGCTCCAGACGCCGATAGGCCTCGTGAAAGGCGTTGCCGTCGTGAGCCACGGAAATCGAGAAACCGATTGCCTCGGCGACCTCGGATATGAGGTCGGCGATGCCCGGCTCGTCGTCGACGATCAACAGCGTAGGGGTGTTGCTCATCATCGTCCGGCCTCCAGCAGGGACCCGATGCGCTCGGGTAGTTCGGACGAGTCGTACGGCTTCGCGACGAACTTCGAGTGGGGAATCAAGGTTTCCCGGTCCCTCAGCGCCTGCTCTGCGTAGCCCGAGGCGAACAGGACCGGGATGTCGGGGCGTTGCTTCCTGATCAGTTCGACCATCTCCGGTCCGCTCATGCCACCCGGCATGATCACGTCGGAGAACACCAGATCGATCTCCGGGTGCTCGCTGAACGCCTGTAGTCCGGCCGCGCCGTTGTTCGCCTCGATGATGTCGTATCCGGCATCCGCCAGCATCGACACGGCGATGTCACGCACCCCTTCCTCATCCTCGACCACCAGGATCGTGGCGTGCCGGTTGCCAGCTCCGCTGCGGCCCTCCTTCGGCTCTGCCACGGCGGCAACCGCGTCCTCGTCTTCGGCTTCGGCGACATACAGCTTGAAGGTCGCGCCGTGACCGATTTCGCTGTAGACGCTGACGTGGCCGTCGGACTGCTTCATGAATCCGAAGATCGTGCTGAGGCCGAGGCCGGTGCCCTCGCCTTTTTCCTTGGTGGTGAAGAACGGTTCGAAGATCTTATCGATGATTTCCGGTGCGATCCCGGTACCGGTGTCGGATACGGCGACCTCGATGTAGCGGCCCGGCCGGAGCTCGTTGCGGGCAGCGGCGTAGGCCTCGTCGAGACAGACGCGCCGCGTCTCGATCGTCAGGCAGCCGCCGTCTGGCATCGCGTCGCGCGCGTTGACGCAGAGATTGAGCAGGGCGTGCTGGAGCTGGTTGCGGTCGGAGCGGCCCAGGCAGCGATCGGAGCTGAGCGACGTCTTGATGGCGATGTTTTCTCCCATCGTCCGGCGCAGCATGTCGCCCGTGTCCTCGACCAGTTCGTTGACGTCCACCGTCCCGGTTTCCAGCACCTGCTGGCGCGAGAACGTCAGTAGGCGGCGGGTGAGATCGGCGCCGCTCTTGGCCGCGCCCATGATCTTGTCGATACGGCCGACCGCGCCTTGGCTGTCGCCGAGGCTGCGCCCGAGGAGCTGCAGGTTGCCGATGATCACGGTGAGCAGGTTGTTGAAGTCATGGGCGACGCCGCCGGTCAGGCGGCCGATCGCCTCCATCTTCTGCGACTGGCGCAGCCGCGCTTCCAGGTCCTTGCGGTGGGAGACGTCCTGAAAGCTGACGACCGCGCCGACCAACTCGCCGTCCCTGCGCACCGGCCGGCTAGAAAGCTGGACGGGAAGGCTGGTGCCGTCTTTCTTCCAGAAGGTGTCCTCGACGCCTTCCCTGGCTTCCCCGGTGCGGATCGTCTTCAGGTTCGCGCACTCTTCGGCCGGGTAGGGGGAGCCATCGGCGCGGCTGTGGTGGAAGATCTCGTGGGCGTGGTTGCCGATCAACTCGTCTTCGGCGAAGCCGAGCATTTCCACTGTCGATCGATTGACGAAGGTTGCCTTGCCGTCGGTGTCGACTCCGTAGACGCCCTCGCCGACCGAATCGAGGAGAAGATGAATCTGCTCGTCGGCCGCCCTTAGCGCCTCCTCGGCGCGCCGGCGCTCGGTGACGTCGCGAAGAACCCCAACGAACAGGTGGTCAGCGTCGGTCTTGATCTCGCCGACCGAGAACTCGGCGGGAAAGGTCGACCCGTCGCGTCGCTCGGCATCGACGCCGCGCGGGCCGAGACCGACGATCCTCGGGTGGCTCGAATCCGCCAGGTAGCGGGCGACGTACCCATCGTGCTTCTCCGCCACCTTCTGCGGCATGAGCATGGAGACGTTTCTGCCAATCGCCTCTTGCGCCGAGTATCCGAAAATCTTCTCCGCAGCCTTATTGAAGGTGCGGATCAGACCGCCGGTGTCGATGGTGATGATGCCGTCGGCCGCATTGTCGAGAATCGCGCGCAGGTGTGCCTCGTTGCGCGCCCGCTCGCGAACCAGCTCCAGTTCCTTGTCGCGGATTTCGTCCTGGATTCGCTGGTGCTCGTCCTGCAGCATCTTGCGCCGCAAGAGGGCGCGCAATCGCGCCTTGAGCACCGTCGGGTCGCCGGACTTCTCGACGTAGTCGTCCGCCCCGACCTCCAGCGACTCCATCATTTTTTCCTTGGAGCCCTGGGCGGTGATGATGAGGACCGGAAGCGATCGTCCGGGCTTGCGCATTTTGACCAGGCGCCGGCACAGCTCGATCCCGTCCATGCCCGGCATGACCAGGTCGATCACGGCGCAGTCGATGTGGTTTTGCCAGGCGATCTGGACGGCGGCCTCGCCGCCGTTGGCGGTGAATATGCGGTAGCCGTCGTGTCCAAGCTCATCCTCGAGAAACGCCAGATAGGTCGGGCTGTCGTCGACCAGGAGCACGCGCTGGGCTTTGTAGAATGAGGTCTCATCGATCTGCGCCGGCGACTGCCGCTGCGATCGCCGCAACAGCAGATCAATGCGGGCGAGCAGGATGTCGGGGTCTTTTGACTTGGCGACGTAGTCGTCAGCCCCGCAGTCGAGCACGTACTGCTCGGCGTCGCCGCGCGTATCGTCGGTCAGGATGAGCAGCGGAATCGAGTCGGTGGCGTTGCTGTCGCGGATGACCCGGCAGAACTCGTGGCCTTGCATGCCGGGCAAGTGATAGTCGACGATGGCGAGCGCCGGTCGGTTCGATTGCAAGTATTCGAGCCCGGCCTCGGCGGTCGCCACGCGATGCACCGACATCCCGGCTGCCTTGAGCGTCTCGGCGAAGAGAAGCGCCTGGGTGTCGGAATCCTCGATCAGGAGTATCGACCGATTCTGGCGCGGCATCTGGTTCATCGCGCGGCCGTCCGTGGTGTTTTCGCACTCGCCGGCGGCCGCACCAGCCTACGGTGGGGTGCCCCGGTGACCAGCCTGACGATGCGAACCGCGACGGCGCCGATCGGCAGTTCCTCGATGACGGCTCCCAGCGCCTTGGCGGCCGCCGGCATGCCGTAGACCGCCGAGGTTGCCCGGTCCTGGCCGATCGTGTAGGCGCCGGCCCGGTACATTTCGAGCAGCCCCCTGGCGCCGTCGTCTCCCATCCCGGTCAGCAACACGCCAAGTCCACGCGCCCCAACGCTGGCGGCGAGCGAGCCAAACAGCATGTCTCCGGACGGCACGTGGCCGCGTTCGGTCCAATCGCCGACCAGGCGGAGACGGCCGGCCTGGTGCGTGAGATGGTACCTTCCGGGCCCGACATAAACCCGTCCAGCAACCGGCTCCTCGCCGTCCTTGGCCAGCACCACCTTCAGATCGCACACCGTGCCGAGCCAAGAGGCGTATCCCTCCATGAACCCGGCTCCCATGTGTTGCACCACCAGGATGGGCGCCGGAAAGGCCGAGCCCAGCCCCTGCAGGAGGCGGGCGATGGCAGGCGGGCCACCGGTCGAGGCGACGACGCCGACCACCTCGACCGCGCCGCCCAGTCCTGCCGGCTGCGGCGGCCGCGTCGGGGCCACGCGCCGACGATTTGCCGCCGCGTTGAACCTCTGCCGCACGACCTTGACCGCGCTGAGATTGACGAACTGCTCGCACAAGCGACGGGCCATCGCCTCGTAAGCCTCGGGGCTGTCGATCGTCGGCTTTTCCACCACCGACAAGGCGCCGGCCCTCAGCGCCTCCATCGAGCTGTTGACCGTCTGGTTGCTGAGGTCCGCAGCGACGATGACGATCGGCGTTGGGCATTCCTCCATGATCTGCTGGGTCGCCTCGATACCGCTCATGCCGGGCAGCCGGACGTCCATCGAGATCACGTCGGGCTTGAGGCGCGGCACCAGGGGCAACGCCTTCTCGGCACTGTCGACGGCGCAGATGACGCTGATGCGCGGGTCCGAGTTGAGCGTACTGGTGATCAGCTCGCGGGCGACCGCTGAGTCTTCCACCACCATGACCGAGACTGTTTTCATCGTCAGACGATCTGCTTGATGGTTCGCAACAACTCGTTCTGATCGAACTTCTGCTTGACGACGTAGGCATCGGCGCCGAGCTGTAGGCCTTTCTCCCGATCCCGGTCGTCGGCGCGCGAGGTCACCAGGATGATCGGGATCGCCGACAGTGCCTTGTCGCCCTTCATTGCCTGCACGAGCTCGAAGCCGTCGACGTGCGGCATCTCGATGTCCGACACGACGATGTTGGGAGGGTCGCTGCGCAACGCGTCGAGCGCGTCGCGTCCGTCGACGCTGAGGCGAACCTCGTAGCCGTGCGCCTCGAGGATGCTCTTCTCCAGCGTTCGGGTGGTGATGGAATCGTCGACCACCAGCACCACCTTGGCCCGGTTGCTTTCGCGCCGTTCGGTTCGGAACACGACGTTGGCGGCGCCGAACTCCCGCTTGACGAACGCCCCGGTGTTGAGAACCAGGCCCGGCGCCCCGTCCTCGGTGCTGATGATCCCCGACCATAGCCGGCCTTCGCCGCCGCCGGTTTCGAAATTCCTGACCACGAAATCGTTGACCCCGACGAAGCCCTCGACGGCGACCCCGACGTGGGTGGCGACCCCGGCCTGGGCACCGCTGCGCACCACCACGACGCAGACGCTCGGCGTGTCGGTCGCCACCACCGGGTCGTCGGAGCCGAGCAGTTCGCCGATCGACACCAGCGGCAATGTAGAATCGCTGAGCCGCACCGCCGGTCGCCCCTCGACCGTGACCATTCCGTCGGCCGTGACCCGCATGACCTTGGCCACCGACTCGGCCGGCAGCGCATAGATCTGCCCCTTGAACGAGACCAGTAGGAGCCGTCGCGAAAGGACGCTGACCGGCAGCGACAGCGCGATCCGCGTGCCGATCTTGGCGCTGCTGCGGATGTCGAACGTCCCCTGCAGGCCGGTCACCGCCTGGCGGGCGACGGACAACCCGACCCCGCGGCCGGAGATCTTGGTGACGCTGTCGGCGGTCGAAAAGCCCGGCTCGAACACCAGGTGGACGAGGGCTTCATCGCTTGCCGCCTCGGCGTCTTCCCTGGACAGGCGGTTCTGCTCGACGGCTTTCTCGGCGACCCGGCGAAAGTCGATGCCGCGGCCGTCATCCTCGATCACCAGCTTCAGCCGATCATGCTCGTTCGAGACCCCGAGCCCGATCCGACCCTTGGGCTGCTTTCCCCGCCTCGCCCGTTCGTCGGGCATCTCGATGCCGTGACTGACGGCGTTGCGCAGCATGTGCATCACCGGGTCCTTGATGCGCTGAAGCACCAACCGGTCGGCCTGGCAGTCGAGCCCGGCGATGGTCACCTCGACCAGCTTGCCCTCGCTATCGGCGAGATCGCGGACCATCTTGCGGAACGAGCCGAAGACGCTTTCGGCCGGCATCATTCGTGCCGATCTCACTCGACGTTCGAGGTCATCGAGATGGTGGTGCAGCAAGCGGGCGCCCTTGCTCTGCCTTTGGGCCGCCGAGCGTAGGCCCTTCGCCAGGCCTTTGATCTCCGACGTCAGGTGTTCACCGCCGTTGAGGACGCCCGACAGGTCGGAGCCGGCGTCGCGGCGCAGCGCGGTATCGACCTGTTTCCAGACGTGGCTCCAGCGGCTTTCGAGCCCCGCCATCTGCTGAGCCAGGCGGTTGACCTCCAGCGAACCGAGGTTCTGGAACTGCATGTCGGCGTGGAGTTCGCCGGCCGATTTCAGCAGCCGATCAAGATTCTCGGCACCGACCCGCACGAACGAGGACTGCGCCTCTGCGCCGGCCGCCTGCGACATCGCCGGCGGCGGCCCGCTTCCGTCGTCGGCCTTCGGCGCCTTGCCGGCCGGCTCGGCGTTCCGGGTGGCGACGAC
Source organism: Bauldia sp. (assembly GCA_040878485.1). GTDB lineage: Bacteria > Pseudomonadota > Alphaproteobacteria > Rhizobiales > Kaistiaceae > JBBDMC01. The sequence continues at coordinate 11,185 of JBBDMC010000139.1, forward strand.
CCCGTCCTCTATTTCGTCCAACGAATCGACGATGAACTGGCGCACGTCGCGGTCGAGTTGGCTCTCGCCCTTCTCCACCGCGATGAACACGGACTCGAGCTGGTGGGCGAGCGTCTCCACCTGCTCGAGACCGACTGCCCGGGCGGCGCCCTTGAGGCTGTGGGCGCGCCGCGTCGCCTCGGCCAGGTCGAAACCCGGCCGGCCCTCCTCCGCGCCGTCGGCCTTGGCCAGCATCTGCCGGATGGCTTCCAGATGCTCTCGGTATTCGATCTCGAAAACATCCAGCAGCTTTTTTTGCAGTGCGCTCACACGGCGTACCTTTCCATCGTGTGATCGAGCTGGCTGCCGAGCGCGTTGATGTTGGCGACCGCCTGCTCGATTTGCTTGGTACCGGCCGCCGTCTGCTCACTGCCGCCGCGGATCTGCTGTAGCGCCTCGGACACCTGTTCCAGACCGACGCGCTGCTGATTGGTCGAGGCGACGATCTGCTCGAACGCCCTGACGCTCGCCTCGATGGTTTCGGCGAGCTCGGTGATCGACTTCAGCGTGTTCTCCGTCTGCTCGCGCCCGTTGGCCACGCGCTTGACCGACTCCTCGGTCGACATCACCGAGGAGTTGATGCCCTTCTGGATCTCGCCGAGGATCGACGACACCTGGTTGGTGGCTTCCTTGGCCTGATCGGCAAGCGTCTTCATCTCTTCGGCGACAACGGCGAAGCTGCGGCCTTCCTCGCCGGCGGTGGCGGCCTCGATGGCGGCATTGAGCGCCAAGAGTTGCGAACGCTCGGCGATGTCGTTGACCGAGGCGATGATGTCGCCGATCGCCTGGGTTTTCTCGCTCAGCGCCACGATGTGCTCGGCCACCGACTCGGTCTGCTCCTCAATGGCGTCCATCACCTGCGCCATGTCGTCCATTGACTTGAGGCCGTCCTTGCTGCGCTCCGACGCCTTGGCGGCCTGTCCGGCGATCTCCTTGGCCCGGGCGGTCATCTGCTGGCCGGACTGGTTGATCTCGTCGAGCGTGGCGGTGGTCTCCTGGATGGCGGCGAACTGCTCTTCGACGCTCGCCGCCTGCTGCTTGGTTGAGGCCAGTGTCTCGGCCGACGCCGAGTTGAGGTTGGCGACCGCCTCGCGGGTTTGGAGGGTGATCTCCTTGAGGTTGCCGACCATTTGGTTGAGCTGCGCTCCGAGCCCACCGACCTCGTCGCTCGCCAGGTTCGCCATCTGCTGGGTCAGGTCGCCGCGGGCGATCCGACCAACGAACTCCATCAGGGCGTAGATCGGGCGGATGAGCCGGCTGCGCGCGAACCAAAGGAACACCGCGATCAGCGAGAGGATGAGGATCGCGACGACGATGAGGGTCAGATAGGTCGATTGCTGGGCGCTGTTCACCCGATCGTAGACGCTGGCCGAACCGGTCGCTTTTGCTTCGTTGAGGCGGGACAAGAGCAGGCTCATGCCTTCCAGCGCCGAGGTATCCCTCACCGCCGCTGCCTTGTCGATTTCCTCCGCCGTCGCACCGCTGTCGATCATGCTCGCGGCCCGGGGGATCATCGCGGCGTATTCGTTGACCATCGCCTCGAGATCGGCAATCGCCGCCGCCTCCTGGGCATCGACACCGACGGCGCGGAAGTTGTTGATCGCGGTGCGCGCATCGCGCTCGTTCTGTCTGGCCGCGTCGAGGTAAGACTTGTCCTTGCGGAGCAGGGCGTTCTTGAAATTGTGGATGAAGCCGCCGAAGCCGAGCGCGGTGCGCAGATCGAATAGGTAGGCGGTCTTGGCCACCGGCCCCGTGGCGAACGTGTCCCATGTCTGCCTGACACCGGCCACGTCGCGCAAGGTCGAGAACGACGCCAGGCCCACCGCGCCGCCGGCGACAACCATGAAGACGATCATCACGTTGCTGATCGTCTTGATGCGAACGTTCCTGAGCGACTCAAACATCACCAACCTCCGTTCGACAGGACGCGCCTGTCACTCAATGGCCTCACGGCGCGCCGACCCGCCAATTCTCCGACCGCGCAGGCGCGTGGTTGGCCGCCTTCGTGCCTCATGCCGCCTTCAGCTCCTGCGCCAGCCGTGCCCTGAGGGTGTCTTCCGCCAGGACGAGCACCGCGTCGGCCGTGGCACCTCTGAACAGCTCGACATGCTTCGAGCGCAGTTGCTCGCGCGCCGTCAGCGCCGTCAGATCGATGTGGATGATCTCTTCGACCGCGTCGACGGCGAGCCCGACCGGCGGCTCCTCGCCGCGCAGCACGATCACCCGACGCTGAGCCCGATCCGCCGAAGCGGGCAGGCCGAGTATCGGCGCCAGGTCGAAGACCACCGCGAACTCGCCCCGCCAGTTGACGATCCCGACAATCCCCGGGCCGGCGCCCGGGATCGCCGCGCTCCACGACAGCCCGGTCACCTCGCGGGCACAATCGAGCGCCAGGGCGTATCGTTCCTCTCCCAGGCGGAAGACCAAGAGGCGAGTGAGTTGATTTTGCGCCCGCGGGTCGCGCACGGTGGCGGCAAGCGCGATGCTGCGCTTCCTCAAGAGATCGCGAACGGCCTCGGCGTCATCCTCGATGGTCGAGCCAAGACCCGACAGCCGGCGGTCGAGCGCGGCGTGGATCGCTTGCCAGTCGAATCGCTTGCGTTGGCGCATCATTGCTCACCCAACAGTTCGAGTTGCTGGGTGGCCAGCTCGCGTAGGTCGAGCGCCGTGATCTGGCCGCAGGGACTGATCGTTTGGTCGTCGGGCGTCTGGCTGAGGGCATCGAGCGTGTTGCGGAACGCCTTGGCGCAAGCCGACAGATCGCGGGCGTCCTTGCGTGCCAGCCCGAGCTGGTAGTGGGCAAGCGCGAAGCCGCGGTCGAGATAGATCGCCCGCCTCAGCGCCTGCTCCGCCTCGCCGTGGGCTCCGGTCGATTGCAGGATGAGCGCGTAGTAGTAGTGAACCGCGGCGTTGAAAGGGTCGCCGGCCAGTATCGCCTCGCAGTGACGTGAGGCGTTCTGCCAATCGCCCCGGTTCGCCAGTTCGACGATCGTGGCGATATCCGAGGACTGCCTCAGCAACGGCTCCGGTGCTGCCCGACGAGCCGCCGTCCGGAGACGCGAACCGGTGCCGACGATGGCTCGTCGACGCACCGAGGTCTTGCCCGACGAACTGCCGAGCGCGTCCGCCTCCGGACGCGGCGGCTCGGTGCCCGCCACCATCGCGGCGGCGGTCTCAAGCGCGGCCCGGCCGTCCGCCGACCGTTTGCGAAGGACGATGGCACCCGAACGCTTCTCGCTTGCGAACGTGGCGTCCAAATGCGGATTGAAGTCGGTCGATCCGACGAACAGCCAACCGTCGTCGACCATGACGCTGTTGATCCGCTCCGCCAGCCGGAGATTGACGGCACTATCAAAGTATATCATCACGTTTCGACAGAACACGATGTCGAATGCGAATATATTCTTGTGAATCGATGGCATCTCCTCATTGATGATATTATGATATACGAAGTGTACTTTTTGTTTGTATTTTTCGCGCAGCAACCAATATTGGTCTCTCTTGGCAAAAAAGCCGGGCACCTGTTCCTTCGGCACGCCGCGCAGCGTCCATGCCGAATAGGAGCCGGCCTCGGCCTCGGCGAGGAATGCCCGGTTGATGTCCGAGCCAACGATGACGACGTTCCAATCCTTGAAGCGGTCGCCGAGCGCGGCATGGACCAGGATCGCGATCGAGTAAGGCTCGGCGCCGTTGGCGCAGCCGGCGCTCCAGATCCGGAGCTGCCGCGAGTTCTCGTTCCGCTTCAGGCAGGCGGGCAACACCTGATCGCGCAGGGCGTCGAAGTGGTCCGGCTGCCGGAAAAAGAAGGTCTCGCCGACAGTCAGCTCGGCGATCAGGCAGTCGAGCTCGCGCTTGCCGACCTCGCCCTTTTTCAAGAGCTCCAAATAGGCGCTGAGCGAGGACAGACCGTTGTGCAGAAGCCGGTTGCGGGCTTTCTCGAGCACCGGCGAATTCTCCGCCGACAACCGGAAGTTACCGGTCGCGCTGACCAAGAGCGACTTCAGCTCCTCCGTCGCCGGATCGAGCGCTGACGGATCGCCGCGGGCCGGGCTAGGACGCATGGGCCGACGCCCCCGTCGGCTCGCCCGCCAAGGCGTCAAGCCGCCGCCTCTTGATCGCCCGCTGCGAAGCGATCTTGGCGCGCTCCTCGGCGAGCAGAATTTCTTGGGTCGACAGCACATAGACGGTCTCGCCGCGATCGCCGACCCGCCCGACCACGCAAGCGTTGAACGTCTCGTCCTTGCCGATCGGCTGAATATCGGCGGCGGTCAGCTTGAGGATCGAGGTAATGCTGGCGACGTGCAGGGCGACGGGTGGATCCTGGCCTCTCAGCACCAGCAGCGGCGAGTAGACGCCCAGCCTCTCGTCGCCGAGACCCAGCAGTCGGCCGACGCTCACCACCGCGACGAGCGCACCGTGAAAATCGAAGAACCCTTCGATGAAATTTGGCGCGCCGGTTGGTACCGCAAGCAATGGCAAGGGAACCACGCGCTCCACGTCGTTGAGTGGCAGCGCCAGTCGCCGACCAGCCGCAACGAACGCCAGCAGGAGAGTGCGATCCATGACCGGTCCTACACTGCTGACACGCTGCACACGCCTACATGGCACGCGGCAACAACGACAATCAAGACGAGCAAAATAACATTACTAGCCGTTAATTAAGCCCTAATTCTCAGCGAACTCTTCACAGCCTTAGGCTCTATAGTTGTGGCTACCCAGACAGGGCGAGCGAATTCGGGCACGCACCACACTCAACCATGACATGAGGAGTTTTATTAACTCTCGTCCGCCAAAGTTGTAGAACGATATGAGTGCTCCTATGGCGCGAAACGGAAATGGTGTCGCATGGGTTTGAGCAAAACGCGGCTGCTGCCTTTGCACGATGCCGACAGCGACCGATCGATCCGGGTCCTGGTGGCAGGCGACCAGACCTTCCAGGACAGAGTGACCGATGCGCTGGACAGCGAGGACATCGGGCTGATCGAGCATATCCGCACCGGCGAGGCGCTCTTGGACAAACTGAGCGAGGGCGGGTTCGATTGCGTGGTCATCGACCACAGTCTGGGGCGGCAGAGCAGCGTCGCCCTGTACGAAGCCATCGCGGCTCGATACTCGAACCCGCCGCCGGTGGTGATGTGGACCGGCGACGCCGACGTGCGGGTCGCCGTCGGGGCCTTTCGCGCCGGTGTCAGCGACTACGTCTCGCGCGATCACAACGCCGCCAACGAGTTGCTCCACGCCATCCGACGGTCGGTCAGGCGTCATCGCAAGACCCAGGCCCTTCTCGATGAGATCGAATACCTGTCGGCGATGGCGAAATACGACCGACTGACTGGCCTTCCCAATCGGAATTTTCTCGAGGACCGGTTGGCGAACCTGATGGCGAGCTCCCAGAGGCACGAGAGCGAGTTCTCCTTGCTCCTGATCGATATCAACAAGTTCAAGCAGATCAACGACATCTACGGCCACGCGGTCGGCGACCAGGCAATCAGGGCCTTCGCCAAGAAGCTCATGGTCAGCGCCCGTTCGTCCGACGCGTTTGGACGGTTCGGCGGCGACGAGTTCCTCTACCTGATCGATCGCAATGTCTCCTACGAGACAGTCGAGTCGGCGTGCAATCGCCTTTCCAGCGCGCTGTCTTTCGCCGTCGAGCTCGACGCGGTCGGTCTGTCGCTCTCGGCCAGCATCGGCGCCGCGATCTTCCCGGTTGACGGCAAGACGTCGGACCAGTTGCTTACCGCGGCGGATCACGCAATGTATGCGGCCAAGGCTGGTGGCGTCGGCTACTGTCTGGCTCGCGCGATCGAGGATGCCTTGGAAGGTGGCGGCCAGTCGGACGAGGCGCCGTCGAGCGGCGTGGCGGCGGGCGCCCAGGCTCACGCGGTCGACGCGCCTGGACGCGTCACCTCGAGTCCCCGTTCGGCAGGCATCGAAGCGGACGCCGGCGGCGATGATTTCAGCCTCGCGCACCGCGACGAGAACCGCCGCGCCGAACGCCGCAACCGCGTATTCAAGCGCGGGCGGATCATTCTCGAAGATGGTTTCTCGACCGTTGACTGCATGATCCGCGATCTTTCCTCGCACGGCGCGCGCGTAACCGTTGAGGACCAGGTCGCCTTGCCAGCCCATTTCTCTTTCGCGGTATTGGACACCGGTACGGTGTATCTCGCCATGAGACGATGGCAGCGAGGCAGAAGCATCGGCGTTCAGTTCCTGATGGCCGCCGCCCAAGACAATGCCGTGTCCGAAGCCCCGCCAGCGACTGACTGGCCAAGCCACGAGCCGGTGGCCGAACTCGTGCTTGATCCCGGCGGGCCGGCACGAGCCGCCCGGCGCTGAGCCAGTCAAGCCGGCCGGTCTCGGTCCGCGTATCCACGGTTTCCGCTCTCAGAACCGCATGCCAAGCCGTCGCCGAGCAGTTTCTCGGCTACGTCAGGGTGCCGCGAGACTGCAAGCGCTGGCCGTTCGGACAATGCGGGGGACTGGAGCGCAGAGGTGTCCGCACTTGCGACCGGACGATCAGTCGAACCGGCTGGGCTCGAACGAGCGATCGGCAAGACGCCGATTGGTCATCGTCACCGAGGACAGCATCGTTGGACTGTCCCTATCCGCACCGATCGTATATTGAGGTACATATCAGCCAATGTGATACGCCAAAATTGGCCAAGGGGGGCTTCCGATGAAGGCGCGGATCGCGGTGCACACGGACTTCAGGGTCGGCGCCGTCGACGACCGCATCTACAGCGCCTTTCTGGAGCACCTCGGCCGGGCCGTCTACGGCGGCATCTACGAGCCCGATCACAGGACCGCCGACGCCGACGGCTTTCGCGGCGACGTCCTCGACCTGGTTCGCGATCTCCGGCTGCCGCTGGTTCGCTATCCCGGCGGCAACTTCGTTTCCAACTACGACTGGGAGGACGGGGTCGGACCGCTCGACCAGCGCCCGACGCGGCTGAATTGGGGGGTGACCACGGCGCTGGCGGTGATCACCTTCATCGGCGCCTGGAACGCCTTCTTCTGGCCCTTCCTGGTGATCACCTCGGAACGCATGATGACCGTCACGATCGGCGTCACCGGCGTCGACGACGCCTTCGGGGTGCATTTCGCACGTGATCTCGCCGTCGCGCTGCTCGCCGCCATCCCGGTCGCCGCCGCCTATCTCCTCTTCCAACGCCGGGTCACCGAGGCGATCATGCTGTCAGCCGGGATCAAAGGCTGACCTCCTCGGGCACGTTTGGAATGTGGAAGAATTGGAGCGGGCGAAGGGATTCGAACCCTCGACCCCAACCTTGGCAAGGTTGTGCTCTACCCCTGAGCTACACCCGCTCGGCGGGCCCGGTCGGCCCAAGCGCGTATATATCGCTCCCGTCGCGGCGATTGCAACAACGCCCCTTGAGCGGTCGCCTCACCTCGATTATCCAGCCTTCCCGAGGGAAGGATCATGGCAGCGACACCCGCGGACCTGATGGCGATGCTCGCCGGCCTAGGCATCGCCACCACGACGGTCGAGCATCCGCCGCTCTTCACCGTCGAGCAGTCGCGGGCGCTGCGCGGCGACATACCCGGCGCCCACACCAAGAACCTTTTCCTCAAGGACAGGAGGGATGCCCTGTTTCTGGTGACGGCCGAGGAGGACGCCGCCATCGACTTGAAGCGGCTGCACGCGGTGATCGGCGCCTCCGGGCGGCTCTCGTTCGGGAGGGCCGAGCTGCTCATGGAAGTCCTTGGCGTCCCGGCCGGCGCCGTCACCCTCTTCGCCGCCATCAACGATACCGCCGGCCGCGTCAGCGTGGTTCTCGATCGCCGGCTGATGGCTAACCGGCAGATCAACTGCCATCCCCTGGTCAATACCGCCACCACCACCATCGCCGCGGTCGACCTTTGCGCCTTCCTCCGGGCGACCGGCCACCAGCCGGCCGTCCTCGCGATCTCCGCTGATTTGTGAAAATCGCGCCGACGCCCCATATTTGACCGCAGATCCCACCGCAACCGCCGCCGGATGGCGGCCTCGTCACGGACCGGATGAGAGCATGACCTTCGCCGACATGGGCGCCGCCGCCCAACCAGCGACCGCCGGCAACGGCGCTGACCTGGTCAAGCAGACCACGACCGACACCTTCGTCGCCGACGTCATCGAGGAATCGAAGCGTCAGCCGGTGCTTGTCGATTTCTGGGCCCCCTGGTGCGGCCCCTGCCGCACTCTCGGACCGATTATCGAGAAGGCAGTGCGCGCCGCCGGTGGCACGGTCCGTCTGGCCAAGATGAATATTGACGAGCATCCCTCGGTCGCCGGCCAGCTCGGCATTCAATCGATCCCGGCGGTCATCGCCTTCGTCGACGGTCGGCCGGTCGACGGTTTCGTCGGCGCGCTTCCGGAAGGCCAGGTCAAGGCGTTCATCGAGCGCGTTGCCGGCCCGGCCGGCCCGGCCGGCCCGTCCGAAGCCGAGGTGCTGACCCAGGACGGCGAGCGCCTGCTCGACGCCGGCGACGTCGCCGGCGCAGCCGAACGGTTCGCCGCCGTCCTCAAGCGTGACCCCCAGTCGATCCCCGCCATCCTCGGCCTGACTCGCTGCCACCTCGCCCGCGGCAATGTCGACGCCGCCCGCCAGACCTTCGCCGCCGTGCCGGGTTCCGCCGCCGACCCGGCGGTTGCCGCCGTGCGCGCCCAGATCGATCTGGCCACCCAGACCGCCAGCCTTGGCGATCCCGCCGCGCTCCGGGGCCGCCTCGCCGCCGATCCGAAGGATCATCAGGCCCGCTTCGATCTTGCCCTCATTCTCAACGCCAACGGCGACCGCGAGGGAGCGACCGACCGCCTGCTCGAAATCATCGCCAAGGACCGTGGCTGGAACGACGAGAAGGCACGCAAGCAGTTGCTCCAGTTCTTCGAGGCCTGGGGGCCGACCGACGCGGCCACTCTTTCCGGCCGCCGGCAGCTGTCGTCGCTGCTGTTCGCCTGAGGCGACCGGTGACCAGGTCCGGCAACTGCGTCTACCAGGGCCCCGAGGATCTGCCCGACGTGCTGCCGGTCTTCCCGCTGGCGGCGGCGCTTTTGCTGCCGCGCGCCGACATGCCGCTCAACATCTTCGAGCCGCGCTATCTCGCCATGGTTGATGCGGCGCTGTGCAGCGATCGGGTAATTGGCATGATCCAGCCGGACCAGCGGGCGCCCGAGCTCGCCTGCGGCCCCGCCCTGTGGCCGGTCGGCTGCGCCGGACGGATCACCTCCTTCGCCGAGACCGGCGACCGTCGCTACATGATCACCCTCACCGGTATCTCGCGTTTCCGGGTCGTCGAGGAGCTGGCGGCGCCGACCCCGTTCCGCCGCTGCCGCGTCACCGCCCAACCGTTCGCCGCCGACTTCGCCGCCTGCCCGGCGGACGAGACGGTCGATCGGGCCACCGTGCTCAAGGTCCTCCGCGCTTACCTCAAGGCCCACAAGCTCGATGCCGACTGGGATAGCATCGACCGCGCCTCCAACGAGTCTTTGGTCAACGCGCTTGCCATGATGGCGCCGTTCGGCGCCGCCGAGAAACAGGCTCTCCTCGAGGCGCCGGATCTGCGCGCCCGCGCCGAGACGCTGGTCGCCATTACCGAGATGACGCTGGCTGGCGGCCTCGAACGCGGCACCAGGCTTCAATGAGGACCGCATGAGCGAAACGACCCGTCCGGCCGGCACCATCGATCCCAAGCTCCTCGAGATTCTCGTCTGTCCCCTGACCAAGACGACGCTCGAGTACGACGCCGCCCGCCAGGAATTGGTCAGCCGCGCCGCCAAGCTCGCATACCCGATCCGCGACGGCATTCCGATCATGTTTCCCGACGAGGCCCGCCCGCTGGACGAGTGAGCCCGCAACCGCGACACCGACGACCGCCGGCTACCCCCAAAACGCGTAGCGCAGCAGCGCCAGCGTCGCCGCCACCGATACCAGGAAGAGCCCGACGCCGATCGGCGAACCCCACCCGTACCAGGCCATCGCCTTGTTCGCGTACGTCCAGTCCTGATCGCGCTTCTGCGCATCGTCCACGGTGTTCATCGTCATCCTCGTCTCCCGTCAAATTGACTTAGATAGAAAGTCTCTTAGTATATAAGGCAATGAAACGACGAAAAAAGCAAGCTGCCTCGCCCGGCAGCCCGGCACGTGCCGCCTTGGTCAACGCCTTGAATCGCGCCGCCCGTCAGGCGAGCGGCCTTGGCGTCATCTTCGGTCAGGCGGTCGCCGCCCGTCTCGGCGTCAACGGCACCGACCTCGAATGCCTCGACATCATCGCCCTCGGCGGCGAGGTGACCGCCGGCGACATCGCCAAAGCGACGGGATTGACCACCGGCGCGATCACCGGCGTCATTGATCGCCTTGAGAGAGCGGGCCTCGCCCGCCGCGAACGGGTCGCCGCAGACCGGCGCAAGGTCTACGTGCGGCTGACGCCCGCAGCGCGCACCAGGGGCGCCGCGCTCTACGGCTCCTTCGCTGAGGCCGTGGACCGGCTAGTCAACGACTACAGCGACACCGAGATCGGCCTGCTGATCGACTACTTCACCCGCTCGCGCGCCGCGATCCTCAGTGAGACCGAGAAGCTGACGGCCATGCCGCCAAGGCGCCACCTCAGATTGCCTCGCCGCGCAGCAGCCGCGGCGGCTCGCCCGCCTCGCCCGCCGCCTCGCCGATGAATAGCCGCTTCACTTGCGGCAGCCGGTCGACCAGGCCGAGGCCGACGTCGCGGAGGATCCTGAGCCCCGGGTTGTCGTTGGAGAAGAGCCGGTTCAGCCCATCAGTGACCAGCGCCATCCCGACCGTATCGGCGCGCCGCCAGCGTTGATAGCGCTCCAGAACCGACAAGGCGCCGATGTCAAGGCCCAACCGGCCGGCCTCGACGATCGTCTCGGCCAGCGCCGCGACGTCGCGGTAGCCAAGGTTGAGCCCCTGGCCGGCGAGCGGGTGGATGACGTGCGCGGCGTCGCCGACGAGCGCCAAGCGCTCGCTGACGAACGCCCGCGCGATCGCCAGCCGCAGCGGAAAGGCGCGCGGCGGATCGATGACCCTCAGCGATCCGAGCCGGTGCCCGAACCGCCGCTCAAGCTCGGCGTGAAATGACAGCCGGTCGCCGGCGACCAGCCGCTCGGCGACGTCGGCGGGCTCGGTCCACACCAGCGACGATCGGTTGGCCCCGTCCTCGGTCGGCTTGAGCGGCAGGATGGCGAACGGGCCGCCCGGCAGGAAATGCTCCTCCGCCCGCCCGCCGTGCGCTCTGGCGTGGGCGACCGTCGTCACGATACCCGACTGGCCATACGACCATCCGACCGTGTCGATGCCGGCGAGAGCGCGGAGCCTCGAATCGGCGCCGTCGGCGGCGACCAGCAGCCGCGCGCCGAACTTCGCGCCCCCCGTCCTGACCGTGACCCGACCCTCCTCGACGGAGAAGTCGCTGACCGCGTCCGACCGGAACCGCACGCCCGATGCCTCAGCCGCGCGCCTCAGCGCCCTTACCACCACGCCGTCCGGCACCAGATGGGCCACGGCGTCGCTGGTCTCGATTCCCGTGTCGAAGGTGAGGAACACCGGCCTCACCGCGTCGTTCGTTCGGCTGTCGGTAACCACCATCGCGGTGACCGGCTGCGCCTCGGTGGCAATCTGTCGCCACACGCCGAGCCGTTCCATGAGCCGCCGGCTGCCGGCGGTGATGGTCGATGCCCGGCCTACGCGATCGGCGGCGCCCGGCGGCGTCGCGTCGATCAGCGTCACCGTGAGGTTCGGCGCCGAGCGTCGAACCGCCAGGCCGAGGGCAAGCCCGATCTGGCCGCCACCCGCGATAGCGACGTCCGAACTCGTTCCGCCGATTCGAGGCCGCGCCATCGCCGCCCACCCTTGACACCTGTTGATCCGGCTGTTCGAAAGGCGCGCCGTCCCGCCGGACTGCGCCGTCGGACCGTGGTCATGACCAGCGCGATCGACACGCTCCTTTCCATACTCGACCTCGAGCCGCTCGAACACAATCTCTTCCGCGGTCTCAGCCCGCAGGTCGGCTGGCAGCGGGTGTTCGGTGGCCAGGTCATCGGCCAGGCCCTGGTTGCCGCGGCGCGCACCGTCGAAGGGCGCAGCGCCCATTCCCTCCACGCCTATTTTCTGAGGCCCGGCGATCCGTCGGTCCCCATCCTCTACGAGGTCGATCGCATCCGCGACGGCAAGTCCTTCACCACCCGGCGCGTGGTCGCCATCCAGCACGGCCAGGCGATCTTTTCCATGGCGGCGTCCTTCCAGATTCAAGAGTCCGGTCTCGACCATCAGATTCCCATGCCCAAGGTTCCTATGCCCGAGGAGCTGCCTAGCGAGGCCGAACTGAAGGAGCTCTATCTGCACAGCGCGCCCGAGGCGGTGCGCCGCTACTGGGAGCGCGAGCGGCCGATCGAGCTCCGACCCGTCGATCTCAGGCACTACGTCAGCCGCGAGCCGCTGGAGCCGACCCAGTTCGTCTGGGTGCGGGCCACCGGCCCCCTGCCCGACGACCGCAGCATCCACCTCGCCGTTCTCGCCTACGCCTCCGACATGACGCTGCTCGACACCTCGCTCTTCGCCCACGGGCGGTTCATCTTCGACCCGGATCTTCAGGTCGCCAGCCTCGACCACGCACTGTGGTTCCATCGTCCCTTTCGGGCCGATCAATGGCTGCTCTATGCCGAGGATAGCCCGTCGGCATCGGGCGCCCGCGGCTTCAACCGCGGCAGTCTGTTCAGCCGCGACGGTCACCTGATTGCCTCGGTCGCTCAGGAAGGATTAATCCGGCGGCGTCCCTAAAGGCATCTGCCCAATACTTCGGCAAACAGCTTTTTTTGCCCAATCTTTCACCAATTCTTGAAATGCAGATTTGCGCGCTCGAACGACGTTTTTCAAACGCCGAAAGAAAACAGTGAGTTAGGGCACCCGGCAGCTTGGCACGCGGCTTGAAATCGTCAGGGCGCGGTCACCGGGGCGCAGCATCGTCCAGCCTGGCCGATTTGTTCTGGCTCCACCTCCGCCGGCTTGGCGGACGGCGGATGGAAACGGGATACCACGCCATGAAGATCGTTATGGCCATCATTAAGCCGTTCAAGCTGGACGAGGTCCGCGACGCTCTCACGGGCGTCGGTGTGCAAGGCCTGACGGTGACTGAGGTCAAGGGCTACGGCCGCCAGAAGGGCCACACCGAGATTTATCGCGGCACCGAATACGCCGTGAGCTTCCTGCCGAAGATCAAGATCGAGGTCGCCGTACCGGCCGACCGGGTCGACAAGGTGGTCGAGGCGATCGCCGCGGCGGCGAAGACCGGCCAGATCGGCGACGGCAAGATCTTCGTTCTGCCGCTCGAACACGCCGTTCGCATTCGCACGGGCGAGACCGATGCTTCCGCGCTCTGATGGGTCTGCCGGACGGTCGCCGCCGCGATCGCACAGCATCCTCGCCGATCAACCATCACCCATGACCCGCCGCGAATCGAGCGCCCGTCCGCGCTTTTCCGGCACATCCTGGATCGCACGATCCGTCAGGAGGAGTTCAATGACCCACCGGATCACCAAATCAACGCTCCCTGCCACCCTTGCCGCGCTGCTCGCGGTCGCCGGACCGGCGCTCGCCCAGGACGCGGCCGCCCCGCCGGCGATCGACCATGGCGACACTGCCTGGATGCTGACCTCGACCGCTCTCGTCCTGTTGATGACCGTCCCCGGTCTCGCGCTCTTCTACGGCGGCATGGTGCGCAAGAAGAACGTGCTTGCCACCGTCATGCAGAGCTTCGCCATCACCTGTCTGGTGACCATCGTCTGGATGATCGTCGGCTACTCCCTCGCCTTCAGGACCAACGGCAGCGAGTGGCTCAACCAGTACGTCGGAGGGCTCGACCGCTTCTTCCTCAAAGGCATGGACTACGGCGTCATCGCAAACATTGCCGGGGTCCAGTACACGATCCCCGAGTCGGTCTACATGATGTTCCAGCTGACCTTCGCCATCATCACGCCGGCCCTGATCGCCGGCGCCTTCGCCGACCGCATGAAGTTCTCGGCGATGCTGTGGTTCATGGGCCTGTGG
>JBBDMC010000140.1:0-25088 GCA_040878485.1 Bauldia sp.
CAAGGCACTTCCACCTGCTTCAAGGCTGAACAACGTCTTTGGTAACGACATCTAGGGCCCGCCAGTTCCGCCAGGAGATGCCCATGCTGACCGATCTCATCCTCGCCATCTCCCACCACCTCCTGGTCTTTGGCCTGCTTGCGGTGCTGGTGATGGAAATCATGCTTACCCGCCCGGAGATGACGAGCGCCCAGGTGGTTCGCGTCGGGTGGCTCGACACCGCCTACGGGGCGCTTGCGAGCCTGGTGCTCGCCGTCGGGATCGGGCGGGTTTTCTTTGGCTTGAAGGGCTGGGAGTTCTACGCGACGAATCCATTCTTTTGGGCCAAGATCGCGGCGTTCCTGCTGGTCGGCGGCCTTTCGGTGCCGCCGACTCTGCGCATTGTCGGCTGGCGCGCCGCGGCCAGGGGCAATTCGGATTTCAGGCCCCAGTCCGGCGAGATCAGGACGGTGCGCCGCTACATGCACTGGGAGGCGGCGGTGTTCGTCCTGATTCCGATCTTCGCCGCCGTGATGGCGCGGTCCTGACCGGGCGGTCGGTGCCGATGGCGCCCCTTCCGCCTGTCCTGGTGCTCGATCTCGACGGCACCTTGGTCGACACGATCGACGACCTGGTCGCGGCGCTCAACGCCATTCTGGCACGGGAGGGTGCCCGCCCGGCAACCCGGGAGCGCGTCCGAGCGATCGTCGGCAACGGGGCTCGGGCGATGATCGAGGCGGCCTTCGCGGCCGAGCAACGATCGCTGGCGCCGAACGTCATGGAGGAGCTCTATGCCGCCTACCTTGACCAATACGCGGCGCATGTCGCCGAAAGGAGCCGGCCGTTTCCCGGCGCCGAGGCGATGCTCGACCGGTTCGCGGCGGCGGGCTGGCGGCTGGCAATCTGCACCAACAAGCTGGAGAGCCTGTCGCGGGCGCTGCTCGGCGCCCTTGGTCTGGCCGATCGTTTCGCGGCGATCGCCGGCCAGGACACCTTCGCCTTCCGCAAGCCCGACCCACGGCATCTGACGGAGACCATCCGCCTCGCCGGCGGAAGCGTCGGGCGCGCGGTGATGGTCGGCGACTCCATTACCGACGTCGATACCGCGATCGCGGCCGACATTCCGGTCATCGCCGTCGACTTCGGTTACAGTTCGCTCCCCGCGGCCGAGCTCGGCGCGACGCGGGTCATTGCCCGGCTCGACCAGCTTTGGGACGCGGTCGCGTCGCTGAAGCGGGCGGCCGCTTCGCCTTGACTCCGATTCGACCGGCCCCTTAGATCGCCACGCTTTCGGCCGGCGGCCAAAGGGCGCGTAGCTCAGCGGGAGAGCACTCCCTTCACACGGGAGGGGTCACAGGTTCGATCCCTGTCGCGCCCACCATTCCCGGCCCTCGATTCCGGTAAGCGCGACGGCGCCAGGATCATTGCCATGCGGCTGGTCATCATCTTGGGGCCGTACCGAAATCTGACGACACTGACGGCCGCGGTGCTTGCCCTCCACCCGCATTGCCAGGTCCTGAACCACGCCAGCGTGCGCCTGCTGCCCGACCGGTCGCTCAACTTTCTGAGGACCCCAGACAACGCGACATACGAGCGGTTCCTCGCCGCGGCAAAAGACCTGTCGGCAGAAGGGCGCAGGGGCGGCTATGGGGGGTCGATTCTCTATTCTCACGCCTTCGAGGACGCCCGCTTCCGCGACCTCTATCACGGCCGCTACGGGGACCTCATGGTCAAGCCAGACGCGACGCATCTCGTCTGGAAAGATTCCATGCAGGTCCAGCGGCTGCTCATGGAACGAGACCGGCTCTTCGGTCGCTTGTGCTCCCGGTTTCCGGAGATGAAGTTCGTCTTGCCGATGCGCGACCCGCTTGACTGCGCGGTCTCGAACCTGAAGCGGCCGGACTGGAAGGCAAGCCTCGGCCTGGGGCGGCAGGCAGGCGTCAAAGAAGCCCTGCAAGCGGTCCTTGACGCCTTCCGCTGGGTGCTGGACCGGCGCGATCAGTGGCCCGACCGGGTGTTCGCATTCACCCAGAACGACGACCCCGGCGACCTGTTTGTTTCCCTGGCGGCATTTCTCGGGCTTGCCGCCGACGAGCGATGGCTCAGCGACTGTGCGGCGGCGTTCGTCGTGCACAAGCGATACCGGCACCGCTTGGCTCTCCTTTCCTACGCCCGCGCCCAGATGAGCGCTCAGCTCGGCCGCTGGCCGAATGAACTCTTCGCGCTCATGGCCGAGCCGGGCGCGCCCAGTTGCGCCGATCCGGACGCCTGATGCGGCGATGGGGAGGAGAGCACCAAATGCCGCTTCGGCTTCTGCCGGCAGCCGTGAACATCCGACGGCGGGTGACTGCCGTCCACGATTTGATACGGATCAAGGCGCTGGGCATTGGATTGCCAACAAGGTAGGCAGCGAATCGAAGAAGGGGCGTGTCATGGAAATCACAACGCACGACCTCATGACGGCGCTGCACGGAATGGGGTTCGGAGCTCTGTTCATGTTGGCGTTCTCTGGCGCCCTCGTCGAGCTCTATCGAATTTCCGCTCCCGGTGCGCCGTCCGTGTTGAGCACGAGGGGCCTGACGCTACTCGGCATCTACCTCGGGGTCATGGTGATCCTCGCGTGGCTCACTGTGCTCTCGGGCACCTACGTCATCTACCCGTGGTATCGGGCCGTTCCCCCGGCGGGCGTGACTGATCTCTCGGACTATCCGCGGCGGTTGCTGCTATCGAGCGGAAAAACATCCGAGTGGCACAATGTCGGCATGGAATGGAAGGAGCACGCAGCGTGGCTAGCGCCGATCGCCCTGACCATGGTGGCGTATGTCACGGTGAAATACGGGCGGGTATTTACCCAACATCGGAACATGCGCGTCGGCGTCCTGGTCTTCGCAGTTGCCGCCTTCGTCGCCACAGGAATCGCTGGGGGGTTCGGCGCGTTCTTGAACAAGTACGCTCCGATACGTGGCGGCGATGTGATCATTCTGTTGCAAGGAGAAGGCCCATGACGATGTCGCAAGGCCCAACCGGGCTTGGACAGTCCGCCGCGAATGTCCCGAACGGTCCTGGCGCCGCGGCCATCCTGGCAGCGGGCATCGGTTGCGCAGCGCTCGGCATCTTGGCCTTGACGGCCGAGACATCGTCGACTGTTCATGACTTGATGAATTTCTACGGTCCGGTCGGCCCGCTCTCCGGCAAGACGACGGTGGCGATCGTTGTTTGGCTGGTGGCTTGGTATGCGCTGTCTCGTCTTTGGCGGGCGAAAACCGTGAAAATGGGTGCCGTCAATGGCGCAGCGTTCATCCTGCTAGGTATAGGATTCCTGCTGACGTTTCCGCCAGTTTGGCGCCTTTTTCTCTGACCCTGAAGGTCGGTTGCCAGCCATCGGCCGGCGGCCGATTCCCCCAACCCGGGCGCATGCTTCACAGCGCTCGGCGTCAGCGGCGCCGTCAGGTTGTGTGTCGCTGCAACAGTGCGGTCACGCCGATCCCGAAAGCTCGGGCTGAGTTGCCGAAGGCGACGTTCGGGAGAGCGTCCCTTCACACGGGAGGGGTCACGCGTTCAATCCCTGTCGCGCCCACCATCCAAACCTCGCAATCGATCTTGACCGCATTGGCGATTGGCGGCATCTCCTTTCGGCTATGTCCCTGATTCATCGTATCGTCACCGTCGGGTTCATCCGGAAGGGAATGTGGAGGCTGTGGTATCCGTTTCTCACCCGCAGGCTCGCGGCCGAGGACGTGCTCTTCCTGAACTATGCCTACGAGGAGGACCCGCCCATGGGCCTGCCTCTGGCGCCGGCGGACGAGCCCAACCGCTGGTGCATCCAGCTCTACCACCACGTCGCCAGCCAGGTGGATTTGCGGGGAAGACAAGTCCTAGAGATCAGCTGCGGCCACGGCGGCGGCGCGTCCTACCTCAGCCGAACGCTGCGACCGGCGAGTTACACCGGCCTCGATCTGAACCCCGCCGGCATCCGTTTCTGCCGGAAACGGCACCGCCTAGAGGGACTCGATTTCCGGCGGGGAGATGCGGAAAGGCTGCCGTTTGCGGCCGCTTCCTTTGATGCGGTCATCAATATCGAAGCCTCGCATTGCTACCCGGCATTCCCGCGGTTTGTGGCCGAAGTCACGCGGGTGCTGCGACCCGGCGGGCATTTTCTCTACGCCGACTTCCGCTTCCCGGGCCGTATCGGCGAATGGGAACAGGCGCTGGCGGCGTCGTCGCTGACGCTGCTCAGTCGGCGGAACATCAACGCGGAAGTGCTGCGCGGGATGGACCGGAATTCCGCCCGCTCGCGGGATTTGATCGGCCGCCACCTGCCCAGGTTCATGCACGGGCTCGGCCAAGACTTCGCGGGCGTCCCCGGCTCGCGCATCTACAACGCTTTGGGGCGCGCCGAGGTTTCGTATCGCTCGTATTGCTTCGCCAAGGCGTGAGCGCGCCAGGAGGCGGCGGCGACTACTGGATGGTCAGGTACGGCACGGCCATGATCGCCGTGGAAGCCGCGCTCAGAACAAGGAAAGCCAGTACGCGAAGCGATAGACTCAACATGGTTTGAAACCGTCCGTTCCCCTCAAGCCACCGTGGCATACGTCTAATCGATTAACGAGCGGTTGCAGTGACGGCGGTCACAGCGGCCGGCCGGGGTGTGAGGCTGACGTTGCCGCGGAACGGCAGACAAAGGCCGTGCATGCCGCGGTCCGCTACGCTATAGGTGCGCGCCCATTGGCCTCGCGGGCCGCCGACCGAGCCCTCATGCATGGCAACAAACGAGCAGGCGTTGTGACGATTCGGGTTGTTGTCTGGGGCGAGAACATCCACGACCGAGAGAATGCGGTCGTGCGCGAGATTTACCCCAAGGGCATGCACGGCTGCATCGCCGATGCCCTCGACGCGGACCCGGCGATCAACGTCACCACGGCAACGCTGGACCAGCCGGAGCATGGACTGAGCGCGGCCCGTCTCGCCGAGACCGACGTGCTGACCTGGTGGGGCCACAGAGCCCACGCCGAGGTCGCCGATGCGGTCGTCGAGCGCGTCGCCAATCGCGTCTGGGAAGGGATGGGCTTGATCGTCCTCCACTCCGGCCACTTCTCCAAGCTCTTCAAGAAGCTGATGGGCACTCCCTGCGCGCTGCAATGGCGCGAGGCGGGCGAGAAGGAGCGCGTCTGGGTCGTCAACCGCACACACCCGATCGCACAGGGCCTTGGGGCCTCGTTCATCGTCCCGGAGACGGAGATGTACGGCGAGCCCTTCTCCATCCCCGAACCGATGGAGACGGTCTTCATCAGCTGGTACGACGGCGGCAATGTCTTCCGCTCCGGCGTCACCTTCCAGCGCGGCGGCGGGCGCATCTTCTATTTCTCACCCGGCCACGAGGTTTATCCGATCTACCACGACAAGAACGTGCAGACCGTGTTGCGGAATGCGGTCAAGTGGGCGGCGAATCCATCGCGCTTTCCGGCGTCCGAATGGGAGCAGAAGAACGTGAAAGCGCAGGAGCCGATCGCGGTCAAAGGCCCGCGGCTCAGCGCCGCGGACCACGGCTCACGCTAGGCGCCGCTCCATGAGGCTGCTCATCCTCGGCACCGGCAGCATGGCCCGCCAGCATGCCCTCGCCTTCGCGGCCGAGCCCGACGTCAAGATCGTCGCGGCGGTCGAGCCAAACAAGCCGAGGCTCGCCGCGTTCGCCAGGGAGCACCGCATCGGCAAGCGCTTCCCGGACCTCGATTCAGCAATCGCCTGGGGGAAATTCGACGCCGCCGTCAATGTGACGCCGGACCCCGTCCACCACCCCACGACGATGAAGCTGATCGCGGCGGGGAAACATGTGCTGTGCGAGAAGCCACTGGCGACCACCTACCCGCTCGCCCTGGAGATGACCGACGCCGCGGAAGCCGCTGGCATCATCAACATGGTCAACCTGACCTACCGGGCCTCGCCGGCAGTGCACCAGGCGCGGGCGCTGGTACTCGCCGGCACCATCGGCGCGCTCCGGCATTTCGAGGCGTCTTATCTGCAGAGTTGGCTGGTCGGCAAGCAATGGGGCGACTGGCGGAGCGAGCAACGCTGGCTGTGGCGGCTGTCGACGGCGCACGGCAGCCACGGCGTCGTCGGCGACATCGGCATCCATCTCATCGACTTTGCCACGTTCGCCGCGGCCAGCGATGTCGCGGCCCTCGCGGCCAAGGTCAAGACGTTCCATAAGGCGCCGGGTGACCGGATCGGCGAATACCGGCTCGACGCCAACGATTCCTTCGCGCTCGTCGCCGAGCTTCAGAACGGAGCGCTCGGGACCATCCAGGCGACGCGGTTCGCCACCGGCAACGCCAACGAGCTCCGCGTCTCGCTGTTCGGCGACCAGGGCGCGCTGATGGTCCACACCGACGGCAAGAAATCGTCGCTTTCGGTGTGCGCCGGCAAGGACGTCGACACCCAGACCTGGCGCAAGGTGAGGTGTCCGCGGCAGCCGACCGTCTACCAGCGGTTCGCCGAAGCCGTCCGGACCGGGGTCAACGGCGACCCGGCTTTCCGCCGCGCTGCCGCCATCCAGCGCGTCCTTGACGCTTGTCTCTCGGCGGGTCAGGCGCCGGCCGGCGAGGTGAGGTTCGACTGAGGCGAAGTACGGGGACGCGCCGTGGCGGTTCGTTGCATCATGACCACACCGGCGACAAAACGACCCGGTGCGGGCCGCTAGCGCCTTGTCCGGCACCGGCAAATTGGGCAAACAGCCCAGCGGGTCCTTTTTGAACCTTCGGCCGGTCAAGCGTGGCCGGGGACAGTCGCACGGGGGAATCGGTGATGCTGGAGCGGATCCTGTTGGCGGCCGGCCTCGTGTCGGCCCTCGTCCTCGGTTCTGGCACGGCCGACGCCAAGATCATCAAGGCCTGGGATGCCGACCAGAACAAGTTCATCGTCTATGATACCGAGACGCTGGGCAGGGTCAGCGGCAGCCGCGCCTATACCCCGATCCCCCGCCAGCTCGTCGACTACGATGGGCCCTATGGCCCGAACACCATCATCATCAAGACCGACGAACGCCGGCTCTACTACGTCTACGACAAGGGCAAGGCGGTCAAATACGGCATCGGGGTCGGCCGCGAGGGCTTCCAGTGGGCTGGCGTCGACCACATCTCGCGCAAGGCGGAGTGGCCGGGCTGGACGCCGCCGCCGCAGATGATCGCCCGCGAGAAGGCCAAAGGAACCATCCTGCCAGCGTACATGCCGGGAGGCCCGAACAACCCTCTCGGTGCCCGCGCCCTCTACATCGGCGCCCGGCTCTACCGCATCCACGGATCGAACCAGCCCTGGACGATCGGCCACGCCGTCTCGTCGGGCTGCATCCGCATGGTCAACGAGGACGTGATCGAGCTCTACGACCGCGTCAAGGTCGGCGCCAGGGTCGTCGTGCTGAGATAGAGGCCTTGCCGGCGCGGTTGGCGGGCGGCGCCCGGCTCAACCGTCGCGGCTCATCCCTTTCGCCTTGAGTTCATCCAGGTACGTCGCCCACAACTGCTCCTGTTCTTCTCCGAGCTTGCGCAGGTAGACCCAAGAATAGAGCCCGGTGTTGTGACCGTCGTCGTAGGTGAGGCGGACGGCGTAGTTGCCCACCGCATCGACCGCTGCGATCGACACCTTCTTCTTGCCGGGGACAGTTTTGCGCTGCTCCGGGCTGTGGCCCTGGACCTCGGCCGACGGGCTAAGGACCCTCATATACTCAGCCGGCAGCGCGTATTCGACCCCGTCATCGAAGCGGACGACCAGGGCCTTGCGGTCCTTGCGGAGCCTGATCTCGGTCGGCCATGGGGGCCCGGCGTTGTTCACATGACGGTCTTAGGGCCGGTTGCCAGGCCGGGCAAGCTGGCGGTCAATTGGCGCCGTCTCGGCGATGCCTCGTCTCGGACGACTCGCCTTTGATGCTGGTCACTTCCCCACCCGCCAGCGGGGCTTGACCGCGAGGGCTGACTTGTGGCGAGGCTGGGCCCCATCGGAAGCGGAGCGTTTGTGGCCCACCCCTATGACGTGATCGTCGCCGGCGTCGGCGGCATGGGGGCGGCGGCATGCTTCCACCTTGCCCGGCGCGGACAGCGCGTTCTCGGCCTCGAGCGCTTCGACATCGCGCATTCGCGCGGTTCCTCCCACGGAATAACGAGAATCATCCGGCTGGCCTATTACGAGAGCCCGGCCTACGTGCCGCTGGTGCGCCGGGCCTTCATTCTGTGGCGGGAACTGGAGCAATTGGCGGGCGAATCGCTGCTGATCACCACCGGCGGGCTCGACATCGGGGCGGCTGACAGCCGTGTGTTTCAGGGTGCGCTGGCCACCTGCAAGGCCTGTGACCTCAAGTGCGAGGTGCTGTCCGGAGATGCGGTCACTCGGCGCTTCCCCGGCTACCGTCTCAAAAAGGGACACCAAGCGGTGTTCCAGCCCGACGCCGGCATGGTGCTGGCGGAGCGGTCGCTCGTCGGCCACGTGGTGCTCGCCCAGGCCGCCGGGGCCGAGATCCATGCCCGCGAGAAGGTCCTCGAATGGTCGCCGATCGCCGGCGGCGGGGTGCGGGTGACCACCGACCGCCGCGCGTACGAGGCCGGCCGGCTGGTGGTCTCGGCCGGCGCCTGGGTCGCCGACCTGGTACCGGCGCTGGCGTCGATTACCGTCCCCGAGCGCCAGGTGGTCGGCTGGTTCCAGCCGTCGGACCCGGCGAAGTTCGCGCCGGCGGCCTTCCCGGTGTCGATCCTCGACGTCGAGGAGGGCATGTACTACGCGCTGCCCGTCTACGGATTACCTGGCCTCAAGATCGGCCTCTATCATCACCTCGGCGAGCGCGGCCACGCCGACGTCCTTTCGCGCGAGGCGACCGAGGCCGACGAGGCTGCGTTGCGCCGCGGGCTCGCGGCCTACTTCCCGGAAGCCAACGGCCAGACCATGGCGCTCGCCACCTGCCTGTTCACCGTGACGCCGGACGAGCACTTCATCATCGATACCCTGCCCGGCCAGGACGAGGTGATCGTCGCCTCGCCCTGCTCCGGCCACGGCTACAAGTTCGCCAGCCCCATCGGCGAGATCATCGCCGACCTCGCGACCGGCGCCGACTGTGCCTTCGACCTGTCGATGTTCCGCATCGGGCGCTTCGATCGATGACGCCGTTTCGGGAGAACCTCCGCGGCATCGTCGCGATCTCCGCCTGCAACCTCTTGTTCCTGATCAACGACACGCTGATCAAGCTCGCCAGCACCGAGCTGCCGCTCGCCGAGATCATCTTCCTGCGCGGCCTCTTCGCCTCGCTGGTCCTGGTGCCGGTCGTGCGGATGAGCGGCACCCACCGGCAGATGGCTTTCCTGCGTCATCCGGCGGTGGCGTGGCGCACGGTCGCCGAAATCGCCTCGGCCTTTCTGTTCCTGCTCGCCCTCTTCAACATCCCGATCGCCAACGCCAACGCCATCGTCCAGGTGGTGCCGCTGATGGTGACGGCGAGTGCCGCGATCTTCCTCGGCGAGGCGGTCGGCTGGCGGCGGTGGACGGCGATCCTCACCGGCTTCGCCGGCGTCATGATCGTCATCCGGCCCGGCCTCGCCGGCTTCAGCGCCTTCAGCGTGGTGGCGCTCGCCGCGACGGCCTTCATCACGCTCCGCGACATGACCACCCGGGTGATGCCGCGCGGCCTGTCGGCGCTCCTTATTGCTTTCGTCACCGCCATCGCCGTCTGTCTCAGCGGCGCGGTGTTCGGCGTGGTGCTCGGCGAAACCTGGGTGTTCCCCACCGGCCGCAGCCTGGGGCTGATTTTCGGGGCGGTGATCTTTCTCATCGGCGGCTACCTGACGGCGGTCGAATTCATGCGCCACGGCGACATCGCCGTGGTGGCGCCCTTCCGCTACACGGCGATCATCTGGGCGATGATCGTCGGCTTCATCGTCTGGGGCGAGGTTCCCGACGGACCGATGCTGATCGGAACCGCGGTGATCGTCGCCACCGGCGTCTACACCTTCTACCGGGAGCGCCGGCTCGCCCCACCCCCCGCGGGGGCCGGCGTGGGGGGGTGACGAACCCTCCGAGCCGAAGGCGATGGCGCGGCTGAAGGCCGCAATGATTACGCCCCCAAGCCTCTCAAGAGCATGACTCCGAACGGCGTGGCGTCGCAACGAAAGAAGCCCAAAAAGGCCCGGCGGACAGCATCTTCAGGCGTCATCAAGCTGGGCTTGCACTAGCGGAGCGAGATACCCCTCCATCTCGGTGAAGTCGAGGTCGCCGTTGTCCCACGCATCGTCGGCCGCTTGAAGGGCCCGCTCATATCCGTCTCGGTTCTCTTTGATTCGTTCGGGAAGAATCTTGCGACCCGGCAGTAGGGTCCCGGAGCGTACACACAAGAGATAATAACAGGCCGCCCTCGCGGTGCGTCCGTTGCCTTCCACGAACGGATGAATCCAATTTAGACGCCACAAGCCATATGCCGCCAATTCGGTCGGCGTCCAAATGTACCAGTTCTCGTGAATCGTCGAAGTGAACCTGTCCATCCAATCTGGCACGCTTTCGAAGTGTGGCGGCCGATGGTTTCCTACATAGATGGGCTCTTGACGGAACCTTCCGCCAAGCTGTGAGATGTTTGATACTGCAGCATGATTGAGGGCCCACAGCAGATATTTGTCGAAAGCAGTTGGGCCTTGCTTGAGACCAATCTCAATGGAATTGGTCATTAGATCGTACTGCCTAATCAGATTTTGTTCTTGAACGCGGTCATAGAGGTCTGGATCTTCTTTCTCTAAAACTAGCATCAATGAAGAGTTCGGCGAAACTTGAACCGAGCTCCCTTCCTTCTCAGTCAGCCCCTGGGGACTACGGGTGTCACACGGATGCCCTTGGAGGCGGTTTCCGCGGATTCTTTGGTGATCCGAGACCCCTTCGGTGCATTCCCGTACACGAAGCTGGCTTTCTGCTGCTGAAGCTGGTCCTCGGTCACGGCTACGGTCTTGGCCCGCTCCAAGCTACGCTCCAATCCAGGACGAGGCGGCGCTCGCCTCAGAGCAGCTTTTCGTTCGGCCATTTTGATTCTCCTTCACGCCTGCTCCAAAAACGATATCTCGATAGCGGATAGCGACAAATGATGTTCCGCCTTTGTACCACAATGCCGCGTAAGTTCGCCAAAGGCTGTGACAGACAAACCACGATTGCCACGTTCACTTGGGCATTCTGTTCTTTTGCCGCTTCCAGCGGAGGAAGCGCGCCGCCTTGAATTTGTAAGCAGGCTTAATGAGTTGCCCAGTAGGTGAGCCGCTTGCCTTCGGCGGCCTTCACGGCGGCACGAGCCCGCTCGATATCGGACACGCCAAGAGCCGAGCGGCGGCTGTAGCGAAAACCACACTCCGCCAGATAGCTGTGAACGTCCGTCTCGCCACAGGAATGATAGACACCGTGCATTCCGCGTTTGAAAACGCTGAATGTGTTCTCGACCGTGTTTACACGCTACAGCGCCCCCAGGAACGCGATCAGCGCCTCGCGTTCGCCGGCCGGCGCATTGCGGAAGGCTTCCCTCGCCTTCTCCGCCTCGCCGCCGTGCCAGAGGATCGCCTCGGCGAGGCCGCGGGCGCGGCCGTCGTGGAGCAGGCGGTCGTGGCCGTTGACCACGCCGAGAAGGCCGATGCCCCAGAGCGGTGGCGTCCGCCACTCGCTGCCGCTCGCCGCGCCATCCGGGCGGTGGTCGGCGAGCCCCTCGCCCATGTCGTGAACGAGAAGGTCGGTGAAGGGGTGAGACGTCTGCCCGGCGAGCTCGGGGAGCGGGGCGTCCGGGCCGGTCGTCAGCGTCGGGATGTGGCAGGCGGCGCAGCCGAGGTCGCGAAAGACCGCGGCGCCCTGCCGAGCCAGCGGCCGGTCGAGGCCGCGCGCCTCCGGCACCGCCAGCGTCCGCATGTAGATCACCAGCCGGTCGAAGAAGCTGTCGCTCATCTCGGGGCCGGGGTCGGCGGCGGCGGCTCGGCAGCTCGCCTGCGGCGCTGGGCAATTCTGCTTCGGGCGGAGGCCGGTGGTGATGCCGATATCGCCGACCGCCGCACCCGCCGCCTGCTCGGCGATGGTGGCGACGTTGGCCTTCCAGCCCAGGCGGCCGGGCACACGTTTGCCCTTGCCGTCGGTCAGCCAGTTGATCCGGCCGGAGATGCCGTCGCCGTCCCGGTCGTCGGGGTCGTCCAGCGCTTCGAGCGTTGCCACCGGCACCGCCTCGAGGAGTCCCATGCCGATCACCGCCGGGGCGACCCGCGGGCTCGTCAGCGCATCGTCGAGCGGACCGTAGGCGAGATCGGCGAAGCGCACGCGGGGTTCGAGCAGCGTGTAGGGCGTGCCGTCGCCGAAGCGGCCGGCGATCTCCTCTGTGTCGATGATGGCGCGGCCCTCCGGCGCGACGCCGAGGATCGCGCGGTCGTTGAGCTGGTCGCCGTAGGCCGGGTGCGGCGCGCCGTCAGCGGCCGACAGGCGAATCAGCATGGAGTCCATCGGATCGCCGGGTTTATCCGGCGATCGGCCGCGGCCGTTGCGGACGTGGCAGCCGGAGCACGAGTTGCGGTTGAAGGTCGGGCCGAGACCGTCAAAGGCCTGCGCCGATCCGGGATACTCGGCCCATTCGGTGAGGAACAGGCGATCACCAAACGTGAATGCTCGCTGGCGATCGGCCGGCGCGTTGGGAGAGAGTTGTGTGTAGGCCTGAGCGGTGGCGTTGGCGATTGTGGTGTCGCCGCCGAGGTCAGGCGTCACCGGCGTGGCGATGAGTGCATCGCGCAGGGTGCCGGCGCCGACGCCGGCTCCGGCGGCGAACACTGCGATACCGGCAAGGCCGAGCAGAGCGGCGAAGGGGGCCTTGGTCATGGCCCCTCCTTGTAGTCTCAGACGGAGCGGATTTGCACCAGGCGGATGTGGGCGGAGGATTGAGGGAGCGGCGTTGTCATCGCCCGCCCGCGCGACCCATAATGTGCGTTCACCGAGGTTCGCGGCGATGGTCAAATCCCTTGGAGCGCATCAGCATCGATCCTGCGGTCTGCGGAGGCAGACCGTGCATCCGTGGAACGCGTATCTGGGTTTCGCTCGTTCTCGACCTTCTGGCGGACGGCATCTCGGAACCCGCGTTGCTGGCTGAATATCCTGTTTTGACGCACGAGGATGTCCTGGCGGCGATCGCCTACGGCGCAGAGGCGGCACGGGAGCGTATGATTCCCGTTCCGGTGGAGACCGAGGGTTGAGGATCAAGATCGACGAGAACCCTCGGCGAGAGTTCGGTCGATCTTCTCCGCGACGCCGGTCACGACGCGGTGACGGTTCGTGAGCAGGGACTTGGCGGCTCGCCGGACGAGGTGGTGCTCCAGGTATGCCGCGACGAAGGGCGTGCTCTGGTGACCCTTGACCGCGACTTCGGCGAGGTGGCGCGGTTTCCGCCAACGACGACAGCCGGCATCGTCGCGCTGGAAGTTGGTCGCTCAGCCTCTTTGTCACTCATCCACAGGCGTTTGCGGGACTTCCTGTCCGTTGCCCGCTCTCGCTCGGTCGCTGGCCAGCTTTGGATCGTCGAACCAGGACGGGTCAGGGTGCATCTGGAACGAGACGAATGAACACGCCCAGCCCATTGTGCCTTTCGCGAAGGATCACTCCACTACGATCTTCGGCGGCGGGCGGCCGCCCTCGGCGCGTTCGCGCTTGACCCCCTCCCAGGCGCGGGCGGCGATGTCGCGGAAGACCCGTGCATGCGGGCCGTCGGGCTCGGCGATGACGATCGGCGTGCCGGCATCGGAGGTCTCACGGATGGCGATGACCAGCGGCACCTCGCCGAGGAACGGCACCCCCAAGCGTTCCGCTTCGGCCTTGGCGCCGCCGTGGCCGAAGATATCGTAGCGCTTGCCGGTATCCGGGGCGACGAAGTAGCTCATGTTCTCGACGATGCCGAGCACCGGGACGCTGACCCGCTCGAACATGTGGAGGCCCTTGCGGGCGTCGATGAGGGCGAGGTCCTGCGGCGTCGAGACGATGACGGCGCCGGCAAGCGGCACCTGCTGCGCCATGGTCAGCTGGGCGTCGCCGGTGCCCGGCGGCATGTCGACGACCAGAACGTCGAGCTCTCCCCACGCGACCTCGCGCAGCATCTGCGACAGCGCCGAGACGACCATCGGCCCGCGCCAGATCATCGGCGTCTCCTCGTCGACCAGGAAGCCCATGGACATCACCTTGACGCCATAGGCCTCCATCGGCTTCAGCGTCCGCCCGCCGATCGCCTCGGGCCGGCCGGTGAGATGCAACAGCCGCGGCATCGACGGCCCGTAGATGTCGGCGTCGAGGATGCCGACGCGAAGTCCGTTCGCCTTCAGCGCCAGAGCGAGGTTGACGGCGACGGTCGACTTGCCGACCCCGCCCTTGCCGCTCGCCACCGCGATGATGGCGTCGACGCCGGGAACGCCGGCCTTGCCCGGCGGCGTCGGCCGCGCGCCGGGCGGAGCGGACGGCCGCGCCCCCGGCGGCGGGGGCCGCGGTGGGGCCGGCCTTGCCGCGACCGGCGAGCCGGCGCCGCCCTTCTTCTCCGCGGTCAGCACGACCATGGCCCCGGTCACGCCGGGGATCGCGCGCACCGCGGTCTCGGCCGCCGCGCGCATCGGCTCGAAGGCATTGGCCCGCTCGGCCGGAACGGTGATCGAGAACATCACCCGACCGTTGGCGATGACGACGTCGGAGACCATGCCGCGCCTGACGATGTCGCGGTCGTCGTCCGGCCCGCGGATGGCGCCGAGCCGGGCGAGGACGGTCTCCTTGTCGATGTCGGGCATTGGTCGGGTCCTGGCTGGTCGACGGTCGGGCAGCAATCTAGCCGCGACGCCCGGCCGGTCAACGTCGCGGGCCTGTCAGGGCCCGGCCAAAGCGTTGCCACCGGCGCTCATTTGATGGGAAGATGGCGCAAATGATGCATCCGGCGGTGGCGCCCGGCCCGAGGCCGCGCGCAGTGTCGGACCGGAAACCAAGAGTAGAAAGGGGATTGGTATGCGTAGGACTGCCCGACTCATCGCCGCCGTCGCTGCTCTGGCCGCGGCGGCCGGTATCGCTCAGGCCAAGGACTGGACGACGGTCAGGATCGGCACCGAGGGTGCCTACCCGCCCTTCAACTTCTTCGATTCGAACAAGGAGTTGCAGGGGTTCGACATCGAGATCGCCAAGGCGCTGTGCGCCGAGATGAAGGTCGAGTGCACCCTCGTGGCGCAGGATTGGGACGGCATCATCCCGGCGCTCACCGCCGGCAAGTACGACGCCATCATCGCCTCGATGTCGATCACCGACGAGCGCAAGCAGGTGATCGACTTCACCGACAAGTACTACACCAACTCGCTCAATTTCGTCGCCGCCAAGGGCTCCGGCGTCACCGACGTCTCGCCAGCCGGTCTCGCTGGCAAGGTCCTCGGCGCCCAGAGCTCGACCGTCTCGGCGGCGTTTCTCGAGGAGAACTACGGCGACGCCGACGTCAGGCTCTATCCGACCCAGGATGACGCCAACCTCGACCTCGCCAACGGCCGGCTCGACGCCGTGCTCGTCGACGTCGGGCCGGCGGGGGTGTGGCTCAAGTCGGCGGACGGTTCCTGCTGCGCCTTCGTCGGCGCGGCGGTGGTCAGCGACGACGTCATCGGCATCGGCGTGCGCAAGGAAGACCAGGACCTCAAGGAAATGTTCAACCAGGCGCTGGCGGCAATCCTCGCCAGCGGCGTCTACGAGGAAATCAGCACGCACTACTTCTCCGCTTCGATCTACTGACGACCGAGGGACGGCGGCCGCGACGGCCGTCCCGCATCGCCAGAGGCGGACCTTCGGGGGCCACCGGACCGTGCAGGACTTGCTCGACCTGGTCCAATTCGGCCCCGCCGGATGGGGCGACGAGATCGCCGCCGGCGCCTGGCTGACGATCAGACTGGCGATCGCGACGCTGCCGTTCGGGCTCGCCGTCGGCTTTCTCGCGGCGCTTGCCAGGAATTCGCAGAGCCGCTGGCTGGTCGGCCTCGGCAACCTGTTCACCACCGTCTTCCGCGGCCTGCCCGAGCTGTTGACGCTGTTCATCATCTACTACGGCGGACAGATGCTGCTTCAACAGGTCGTCGGTCTGGTCTCCGACACCCACGTCGAAGTGAGCAGCTTCGTCGCCGGCTTCGTGGCGCTCGGCCTGGTCTTCTCCGGCTACGCCAGCGAGGTCTTTCTCGGCGCCTTCCGCAACATCGGCCGCGGCCAGTACGAGGCGGCGGATGCCCTTGGCCTGCGCGCCGTGGTGACCATGCGACTGGTGATCCTGCCCCAGCTCCTGCGCCTGGCACTCCCCGGCCTCGCCAACCTCTGGCTGGTGCTGCTGAAGGATACCTCGCTGGTCTCGGTGATCGCGCTCAACGATCTCCTGCGCGAAACCCAGGTCGCGGTCGGGGCAACCAAGCAGCCGTTCTTCTTCTATCTGATCGCCTGCCTGATCTACCTCGCTCTGTCGATCGTCTCGTCGTTTGGGATCGCCGGGATCGAACGCTGGTCGGAGCGCGGGTACGCGAGGGCGGCATGAACCTCGACCTCCTCGCCCGCTACGGCCAGCGCATGCTCGAGGGGCTGCTGGTCACCGTCGAGCTCGTCGCCATCTCGATTGCGCTCGGCGCCCTGCTGGCGCTGCCCGTCGCGCTTGCCCGTCTCTCAAAGGGCCGCCTCTGGCGCGGGCTTTCCTTCGGCTACGTCTACTTCTTCCGCGGCACGCCGCTGCTCGCCCAGGTTTTCCTGATCTACTACGGCAGCGGTCAGTTCCGTCAGGCGCTGACCGCCGCCGGCCTGTGGTGGCTGTTCCGCAGCCCCTTCTACGCCTGCCTGCTCGCCTTCAGCCTCAACACCGCCGCCTATCAAGCCGAGATCATGCGCGGCGCCATTCGCTCGGTGCCGCGGGGTCAGAGCGAGGCGGCCGCGGCGCTGGGCTTGAGGCCGCATCAGACCTTCATCAAGGTCATCGTCCCCCAAGCCATGATCGTCGCGCTGCGACCGTTCGGCAACGAGATCGTCCTGATGATCAAGGGGTCGGCGGTCGCCGCCGTGGTCACCGTCTTCGACTTGATGGGGGTGACGCGCCTGGCTTTCGCCCGATCGTTCGACATCTCGGTCTATGTCTGGGCCGCCGTCCTCTACCTGATGCTGGTGGAATCCCTGCGTCGAGGATGGGACAGGCTCGAACTGCGAATGACGCGCCACCTGGGCAGGCCAGCCAAGGCCGCCCCGCCGTCGGGGCTTTCCCCCGGCGCGGCGCCGGCCTAGGGCTGGTCAGCCGGCCGTCGTATCGTGAGAGACTCAAAGCCCGGCAAAGGAGTGACAACCGCAATGGCAAAAGTCGCCTTCATCGGCCTCGGGGTCATGGGTTATCCGATGGCGGGCCATCTCGCCAAACGCGGCGGCCACGACGTGACCGTTTACAACCGCACCGCCGCCAAGGCGGAGAAATGGGTCGCCGCCTACGGCGGCCGGTCGGCGCCGACGCCGCGCCAGGCGGCGGAGGGCGCTGCGTTCGTCTTCTCCTGCGTCGGCAACGACGACGACCTGCGCGCCGTCATCCTCGGCGCCGACGGGGCGCTGGCTGGAATGACGGCGGGCGCGATCCTCATCGACAACACCACCGCGTCGGCGATGGTCGCCGGTGAGCTCTACGCCGCGGCAAAGAACAAAGGCGTCGGCTTTCTCGATGCTCCGGTGTCCGGCGGCCAGGCGGGAGCCGAGAACGGCCAACTCACCGTCATGGTCGGCGGCGAGGGCGACGTGTTCGCTGCCGCCAAGCCGGCCATCGAATGCTACGCCAAGATGGTCGGGCTGATGGGTCCGTCGGGCGCCGGCCAGCTGACCAAGATGGTCAACCAGATCTGCATCGCCGGCCTCGTGCAGGGGCTCTCGGAGGGCATCCATTTCGCCAAGAAGGCCGGGCTCGATGTCGGGCAGGTCATCGGGGTGATCGCCAAGGGCGCCGCCCAGTCCTGGCAGATGGAGAACCGCTGGAAAACCATGGCCGCGGGCCAGTTCAACCACGGCTTCGCCGTCGACTGGATGCGCAAGGATCTGTCGATCGCCATCGCCGAGGCGCGCCGCAACGGCGCCAAGCTGCCGGTGACCGCGCTGGTCGATCAGTTCTACGCCGAGGTGCAGGCGCTGGGCGGCAAGCGCTGGGACAGTTCGAGCCTGATCGCGCGCCTGGAGCGGGATTGAATGGCGCCGAAGGCGCCAAAGCGCGTCGTCGCCGATCCCGCAGCCGAGGCGAAGGCCGTCGTTGGTGAGCTTCGCGCCGCCGGCACCGCCCAGAACCGTGCCGGAATGGCGCGTTTCGCGATCACGGGCGACGCGGCCGGGGTCTCGCTCGCGGCGATGAAGCCGATCGCGCGGCGCTACCGCCGCGACCACGCCTTCGCGGCCGCGCTGTGGCGGTCCGGCCTGCACGAAGCCCGCATCCTGGCGTGCTTTCTGGACGAGCCAGACAAGGTCACTTCCAGCCAGATGGATGCGTGGGCGTCCGACTTCGACAACTGGGCGATCTGCGACGGCGCCTGCCTGCACCTTTTCGTCGCCACGCCCTTCGTCGAGGAGAAGATCGAGAAGTGGGCCGAGGACGAGCGCCAGTTCGTCCGTCGCGCGGCGTTCTCGTTGATCGCCTGCTACACGGTCCACGGCAAGACGGTGCCCGACCCCCGCTTCCTGCCCTTCCTCGACCTCATCGAGCAGGGCGCCAGCGACGATCGCAACTTCGTCAGGAAGGCGGTCAACTGGGCGCTCCGCCAGATCGGCAAGCGCTCCAAGACCCTACACTGCCCGGCGCTGGCGCTGGCACGCCGGCTGGCTGCCTCGGACGACAAGACGGCGCGGTGGATCGGCCGGGACGCGGTCAGGGAACTCACCGATCCGGTGCGAGTCGAGCGGATGGCTTCCCGCTAGCCTCAGGCGACGGCGCGGGCCTTCTCTTTCTCGAGGACGATGTAGGTGAGCGGCAGCACCGTCGTCTGCTTGATCTGCTCCATGGCGAAGGCGGTCGACACGTCGGCGATGTCGATCTTGGAGATCAGCCGCTTGTAGAGATCGTCGTAGGCCGCGATGTCGGGGACGACGACGCGCAGCAGATAGTCGACCTTGCCCGCCATGCGGTAGAACTCAACCACCTCCGGCAGCTCGCGGATGACCTCGGCAAAGCGCGTGAGCCACTCGGCGTTGTGCTGGTTGGTGGTGATCGAGACGAAGGCCGTCACGCTGGTGTTGACCTTCTTCGGGTCGAGCAGGGCGACGCGGCCGGTGATGACCCCGTCCTCCTCCAGCTTCTGGATGCGCCGCCAGCAGGGCGTCGTCGACAGGCCGACTCGGCGGCCGATCTCGGCGACCGGAACGGTGGCCTCCTCCTGGAGGATTTGCAGAATCTTGCGGTCGAGACGGTCGATCATGGCGCGTCCTGGTAATTGATTCCTCATTACCGGAGATTATAGGAAATCTTCCCAAACATCGCAAGATGATTTCCTTCCCATAGAATCTGGTTCCTTGGCCGCAGCGTCAGAGCCGCCGCGCGATCTCGGCGCGCAGGACCGGAAGGAGGTCGGCCTCGAACCACGGATTGGCCTTCAGCCAAGCGTTGTTGCGCCAGGACGGGTGCGGCAGGGGCAGAACCACCGGGCCAGCCGTCGCCGCCATGATCTTCCGCCAGCGCCTCACCGTTTCGGTCAGGTTCGGCCCGGCGAGGTCGCCAAGGTGCCAGGCTTGCGCGTAGCCGCCGACGGCAATGAGCAACTCGATCTTGGGGAGTGCCGCGAACAACCGCGTGCGCCAGGCGGGCGCGCATTCGCGGCGCGGCGGCAGGTCGGCTCCCCGTCCGTCCTGGCCGGGGAAGCAGAAGCCCATGGGGACGATGGCGATGCGGGCCAAGTCGTAAAACGTCTCCGAATCGACACCCATCCAGGCGCGCAGGCGATCGCCTGAGGGGTCGGTGAACGGCGTGCCCGATTCGTGCACCCGGATCCCGGGCGCCTGGCTGGCGATGCAGATGGTGGCCGACGACGAGACGCGGAATACGGGCCGCGGCTGGTGCGGCAGCGCCGGCCCGTGCGGCGCCTCCCGGCAAATGCGGCAGGCGCGGATCGAGGCGGCGAGCCGGGTCAGGTCGCGATCGAGGCTAGCGGCTCCGGCGGTCGCGGACGGCGCCGGTCCGCGCCCCGATGCCGGTCTCGATTCTGGTTGCCGCCTCATTAACCATCCTGCCGAAAGGAGAGATTAAGCATTTGTGGCGACCTTTCAGATACGAAATGCCATGCCAATTTTCACCAAACACCAGCAACCGGCGGCAGCCCGGATGAATGCCGTCCCGCCCGCCTCCGAGAGCGACAAGACCGCGGCGAGCCGGGAGCGCGCCGATCGCCGCCGCTTTGTCTCGCGTACCGTCCGCGAACAACGCGAGCGGCTGGCATCGACTTCGGGAACGCGGCCGGCGTTCGACCAGGAGTTGGCGCTGACCTTCGCCCTCAACCGCATCAGCGCCATGTATGCACTGCCGCTGTTGATCGTGATCGTGGCGACGGCCGGCCTGCTGTGGATCGACCCTCGCATCGTGATTGCGTGGGCGGCCATCGTGCTCGCCACCCACGTGGCGATGATCGCGCTCTGTCGCACGTACGCGTCGCTGCCCAGCGCCGAGGTCTCCATTCGCGCCTGGACGCGGCGCTTCGTCATCGCCGAGCTCGCCGGCAGCATCGTCTGGGCATCGATCCTCGTGCTGCCGGCGCCGGCCGCCGACGCCGGGCTCCAGGTCTTCCAGTTCGCCACCGTCCTCATCGTCGTCTCGGTCATCACCTCGCTTGCATCGACGGTGCCCGCCGCGGCGGTCGCCGGGACGGTGCCGCTGACGCTGACGCTGGTGGCGATCTACTTCGCCCATGGCGCGTTTCTGTTCATCGTTCTGGCGGTCATGGCCCTCGCCGCCCAGTGCTTCTTCCTGATTCTCGCCTCCCGCCTCTACTCGGCGACGCTCGCCATGCTCGAATCGCGCGCCGAGAAGGACCTGCTGATCGCCGAACTGGGAACCGCCAAGTCGATCTCGGACGAATCGCGCCGCCGCGCCGAAGAAGCCAACCTCGCCAAGTCGCGCTTCCTGGCGACCATGAGCCACGAACTCAGGACGCCGCTCAACGCCATCCTCGGCTTCTCGGAAATCATCAAGAACGAGGTTCTCGGGCCGATCGGCAACGAGTCCTACAAGTCGTACCTCGGCGACATCCATGCCAGCGGGCAGCACCTGCTCAACCTCATCAACGAGATCCTCGACCTGTCACGGGTCGAGGCCGGCCGCTACAAGCTCAACGAGGAGGCGGTCAACCTGGTGGCGGTCGTGGAGGAGTGCAGCAACCTGCTGCAGATCAAGGCGAAGGCCAAGGGCCTGGTGGTGTCGGAGAAATACAGCCGCGGCATGCCGCGGCTGTGGGCCGACGACCGGGCGGTGCGCCAGATCACGCTCAACCTGTTGTCCAACGCCATCAAGTTCACGCCGCCCGGCGGCGAGATCGTGATTGGCGTCGGCGCGCTGCCCGGTCGCGGCCAGTTCGTCTCGATCAGCGACAACGGTCCCGGCATTCCGCCGGAGGAAATCCCGATCGTACTGTCGTCGTTCGGCCAGGGTTCGATCGCCATCAAGAGCGCCGAACGCGGCGCCGGACTTGGCCTGCCGATCGTCCAGGCGCTGATGCGCACCCACGACGGCTGGTTCGAGCTGAAATCGAAGTTGCGCGAGGGGACGGAAGCCACCGCCATCTTCCCGCAGGCGCGGGTCATGGAGGCGCTGCCGCCGATCGACACCACGCCGCGGCGGAGCTGGCTGCGGGCGAGCTAAACGTCCCGTCCCGACACCTTGGCCTCGGCGAACGTCGCCATGCCGGCGTGAAGGCGCGCCGCGGCCTTGACGATGCCGGCGGCGAGCGCTGCGCCGGTGCCCTCCCCGAGCCGCAGCCGCAAGTCGAGCAGCGCGGTCTTGCCCATGCGTTGGAGGGCGCGGCGGTGGCCGGGCTCGGCCGAAACGTGGCCGAAGAGGCAGTGGTCGAGGGCGCCCGGGTCAGTGGCGTAGAGAACCGCCGCCGCCGCCGTGGCAACGAAACCGTCGACGATGACGGGAACCCGGTTGAGGCGAGAGGCGAGGATGGCGCCGGCCATGGCGGCGATTTCGCGCCCACCGAGACGGCGGAGAACCTCGAGCGGATCGTCGAGGTGCCCGGCGTGGTGGTCGACCGCGGCGCCGACGACCCCGCGCTTGCGGTCGATGCCGGCGCGGTCGATGCCCGTCCCCTGCCCCACCCAGTCCGCCGCGCCACCGCCGAAGAGGGCGAGCAGCAAGGCAGACGCAACGGTGGTGTTGCCGATCCCCATCTCGCCAACGCACAGGAGATCGACGCCGCCGGCAATCGCTTCCATGCCGAACGCCATGGTCGCGGCGCAGGCTGCCTCGTCAAGCGCCGGCTCGCTGGTGATGTCGCCGGTCGGGACCTCGAGCGCGAGGTCGTAGACCTTCAGGCCAAGGTCGTTGGCGAGGCAGATCTGGTTGATGGCGGCGCCGCCGGCGGCGAAGTTGTCGACCATCTGGCGGGTCACCGCGGCCGGGAAGGCCGAGACGCCGTGACGGACGACGCCGTGATTGCCGGCGAAGATGGCGACCAGCGGTCGGTTGACGGTCGGCGGCGCCCGCCGCTGCCAGGCTGCCAGCCACTCGACGATCTCCTCGAGCCTGCCAAGCGAGCCGGCGGGCTTGGTCAGCGCCGCGTCGCGGGCCTTGACCGCCGCGACCGCCGCTTCGTCGGCCGCCGGCATCCGGCGGATCAGGGCGCGAATATCGTCGAACGGCTTGACCGAGCTTGGCGACTTCATGGCGACCCTGAGGGGCACGAGGGGGTGGCGGCGTTCCTTGGCCCGGCCGCGCCGCGGTTCTATAACCGTGATCCGACACGAGGCAAGCAAAAGCGCCGAGGCGCCCCATGAAAGACAGCGATTCAGGCTCCACCACGCTCGGCGCCCTCGTCGGCGACCTCCAGGCCGCCATCGTTTTCCTGACGCGCCTGCCGCCCTCGGTCGTCGGCGTCGAGGCGGGCGGGCGCCCCGATTTCCGTCGCGGCGCCCGCGCTTTCCCGGTCGCCGGCGCGTTGATCGGCGCAGTGGGCGGCAGCGTGGTGATTGGCGCCGCCATCCTCGGCCTCCCGCCCCTGGTCTCAGCCGGGCTCGCGGTTGCGGCGACGATGCTGCTCACCGGCGGCCTGCACGAGGACGGCCTCGCCGACACCGCCGACAGCTTCGGCGGCGCGACGAGCGAGCGGAAGCTCCAGATCATGGACGACAGCAGCGTTGGCGCCGCCGGCCCCGCCCGCCCCGCCCTCGTCTTCTCGGTGGTCTTCAGGGTCGGCGGCCTGGCGGCCATCGCCGAGCATAGCGCCGCGGCGGCCGCCCTCGCCCTGGTGGCGGCGGAGGCGGTCTCGCGCGCTGCCCTGGTCAGACTGTGGCACGACCTGCCGGCGGCGAGAACCAGCGGCCTTGGTCGCGACACCGGCCCGCCCGACCAAGGCGCCATGCTGGTCGCCCTGGCGATTGCCGGCCTCATCGCCGCGGTCGCCGCGGTGCCGGCGGTCGGGTGGCGGGCGACGGCCCTTGCCTGTTTCCTTGCGGCGTTGGCGACCTACGTGTTCATCCGCATGACGGCGCGGACGATCGGTGGGTACACCGGCGACGCGCTGGGCGCCTGCCAGCAGGTCGCGCTTGCCGCGTTCCTCATCGGCGCCTCGGCCGGCTGAGGCGCGCCGGCTCCGCCGGTCACCGTCGGGGGCGCGCCTGCCACCGGTGTCAGACGAGCGTCAGGGCGAAGCGGACGGAGACCAGGAGGAGGAACAGGCCGAAGCCGATCTCGAGCTGCCGGCGCGACATGACGTGGGCGAGGCGAACGCCCAAGGGCGCCACGACCACGGTAACCGGTACCACCAGGGCAAGGCCGAGGAGATTGACGAAACCGGCGGAAAACGGCGGCAGCCCGGCGGCGCCCCACCCGGCCCAGATGTAGCCGACGATGCCCGGCAGCGCGATCAGCGCGCCGACCCCCGCCGAGGTCGCCACGGCCTGATGCATGGGGCGGCCGAAAAGGGTCATGAAGGTGTTGTTGAGGATGCCGCCGCCGATTCCCATCAGGGTCGACAAGAAGCCGATGAGGAATCCGACGAGCGCCCGAACCGGATTGGCGGGCAGGACGTCGCCGAGCCGCCAAGACTGGCGATTGAACACCAGGCGAACGCCGAAGATCAGCGCCAGAACGGCGAAGATGCCCCGCAACGCGGCGCCCGATATGACCGCGGCGACGAGCGCGGCGGCGACGGCGCCGAGCGGCACCGCGATCAGCCAGCTCCTGAGAAGCTCCATGTTGACGGCGCCGTGCCGGCGATGGGCCACGAATGAGCGCAGCGACGTCGGCACGATGATGCCGAGCGAGGTCCCGACCGAGAGGTGCATGCGCACTGCGTCGTCGACGCCGAGAAACGTCAGCCCCTGATAGAGCACCGGGACGATCACCGCCCCGCCGCCGATGCCGAACAGGCCGGCAAGCAGCCCCGACACGGCGCCGGAGGCGACCACCACGACGGCGAGGCCGAAGAGCTCGGCGGAAGAGGCCGAGATTTCCATCGATCGCCTCAGGTCGCCCGGTCAGGCAAACGCGAGGGTCGGAACGTCGGGCAGCAGGTCGGCGTCGACGCCCGCCACGGCGGCTGCCGACGGGATCGCGGCGAGCGCCGCCTCGACGACCGCCACGCCAGCGCCCGCCTCGGCGCCGCCGACGGTAAGGAGCTGCCGCCAGCGGCGGGCACCGGGAAGACCGTGGAAGAGGCCGAGCATGTGACGGGTGAGGTAGGCGAGCGGTGTTCCCCGCGCCATCTCGGCGGCAAAGTAGGGAAGCATCCCCTCCACCACGTCGCGTGGGTCGGCGGCCGATTTGGCCTCGCCGTAGAACCGCCGGTCGACGTCGGCGAGCATCGCCGGCGTGTGGTAGGCGGCGCGGCCGAGCATGACACCATCGACCGCCGCGAGGTGGTCGGCGGCCGCGTCGAGCGAGGCGACGC
>JBBDMC010000141.1:0-7948 GCA_040878485.1 Bauldia sp.
CCCACGGGCTGATC
This sequence comes from Bauldia sp., assembly GCA_040878485.1. Taxonomy (GTDB): domain Bacteria; phylum Pseudomonadota; class Alphaproteobacteria; order Rhizobiales; family Kaistiaceae; genus JBBDMC01. Next base: position 15 of record JBBDMC010000141.1, read on the forward strand.
CCGCGCAACGGCATCACGCTTCTCTCGGCGCCGCTCGACACCGTTGGCGTCTTCGCCCGCACCGTCGCCGACGCCGCCCTCCTCGCCGATGCGCTCGTCGGTTACGACCGCGGCGATCCCGACACCCGACTCGGCCCGCCGCCCCGCCTGCTCGATACCGCGCTCGCCGAGCCGCCGGTGAGACAGGAGCTCGCCTTCGTCAAGACGCCGGCGTGGGACGCCGCCGAACCCGCGACCCGCGACGCATTCGGCGAGCTCGCCGAGGCTCTGGGCAAGCGCTGCGTGGAAGTCTCGCTGCCGGCGGTTTTCGAGGAGTGGCCGGCGGCGCACCGCTCGCTGATGAAGGCCGGCATGGCACGCAACCTCGCCCGCCACTACCAGCGCGACAAGGCGAAGCTCAGCGAACCCCTCCGGTCGGCCATCGAGGAGGGGATGAAGGTGATGGCGGTCGACTATCTGACCGCGCTGGACTGGCGCGAGGCTCTCGGCAACGGCCTCGACCAGCTGTTCGATCGCTATGACGCTATCATTACGCCGGCGGCGCCGGGCGAAGCGCCCAACGGCCTTCAGTCGACCGGCAACCCGATCTTCAATGGGCTGTGGACGTTGTGCGGCGTTCCGGCGATAACGTTGCCGCTGCTCGAGGGGCCGAACGGCCTGCCGGTCGGCGTCCAGGTGGTCGGCCGGCGCGGCGAGGACGCTCGCCTGCTGCGCACCGCGCGCTGGTTGACAACGGCGGTCGAGGCGGCGCCCTGAGCAGCCGGGCGAGGGAGGGGAGGGAGGATGCTGGACAACCTTATCAAGGCGATCGCCCTGGCCGCCTTTGTCGCCTCGCTCGCTATTCTGGTCATCTGGGAGCCGGCGTGGGATCTGGTCGCGGTCATGGTGATCGTCGTTGCCCTTGCGGCCTATGACTTCTTTGTTCGCCCCTACCGCGCCCGCGGCCGCCGCTCCTGAGGATCGGCCGACGGGTAGCGCTTGCGCGCCTTAAGGCGCCCGGTTGGCAGCCCGCGCCGCCGCGACGATCGTCGCCGCCGCCACGACTTCCGTTCCGGCAAGCCCGATCGAATAGAAGAGACTGACGGCGTCGCTGTCGGCGCGACCCGGGACCTTGCCCGCCAGCAGGTCGGCGAGGTCCGTCACTCGCTCCATGTGCGGCGTCCCGGCTAGCATGAAGTCGTCGCCGTAGGCCGCGATCTGAGCCGGTGAGTCGGTTGCGATCAAGTCGGCGCGCTCCGCCAAATCGAGGCCGGTTTCGTGCGCGACCTTGCCCTTGAGGCCGACGCTGTTGACGTGCGCACCGGCCTTGAGCCAGTCCGCCCGGATCACCGGGCTGAGGCTGGTGGTGGCGATAACGACGACGTCCGCTCCCTCGACCGCTTCCCGCGGCGAGGGGGCGGCGTCCACCGCCAGGCCAAGGCGCGACGCCATGGTGCTGGCGAATGCGCGCAGATTGTCGGCGGATCGGCCGAACACCCGAACCTCGCCGACATTGCGGACGCACGCCACCGCCTCGAGCTGAGTCGCTGCCTGCCGCCCGGTCCCGATCACGGCAACGGTCGTTGCCTGCATATTGGCCATGACATCGACCGCAACCCCGCCGATGGCGCCGGTGCGGATGGCGCCGAGCTTCTCTCCGAGAACGACGCCCTGGATGGCCGCAGACGTCATATCCCAGATTGCGACGAGTTGGTCGGGGGCGTGCCCGTCGCTCGGTTTGGAGACATAGGCGCGGAAGCCACCCAGGCGTTCCGACCCGCCGACGGTGAAGACCAGATCACCGCCACCGGCGAAGCTCACGACGTGACGCGGTGGCGCGACGAAAGCGCCCGTGGCCTTTGCCAGCAGGGCGCCTTTGATCGCCTCGATCACGGCGCTCATGTCGGCAAGCCGGGCGACATCGGCGTCGACGAGGATGATGGGCGGTTGGATCACGACCTCACCCGTCGGCAACCGGCCGCAACGGTGGTCTTGGCCTCGTGTCAACTGGTCGCGCCGGTCGGTCGAACGTGCTAAAAGGACGCGAACCGGCGCCCAAAGCGGTAGCAGCGGTCATTATCGCGGCCCCAACCGGTATCGTGACGCACAAGTCTGTAGGTTCGCCGACGTGTTTCTAGGTGCGCTGCGCACGATTTTCCGCGATTGCCCCGACCGTGTCGCCGCCATTGCCGACGGCCGGCTGGTATCATTTGCCGAGTTGGATGCCAACGCCACCTCGCTCGCCTCGCAGTTGGGCGAGGAGGGCCTCGCCGCCGGCGACGCGGTCGGCATCACCATCAAGGACGAGTACCTTCACTTCGTTGCCTCGCTTGCGCTGATGCGGCTTGGCTGCGTCCAGATCACGCTGGCGTCCCACGATCCGGCGGACTATCGCGAGCTGACCGCGCGGCGAACTCGGACGGTTGCCGTGCTCGCCGAAAACGCTGCGCAGGGCTTGCCCGCCGTGCCGACGATCATCCCGGAATTTTCGGCATCGGCCGAATCTCGCCGAGCCCCGGTCCGGTCGTCGCCGCCGCTCGATGATGCGGTCTGCATGTACCTGACGAGCTCGGGGACGACGGGTCGCGCCAAGATCATTCCGATCACCTACCAGCAGCTCTATCGCCAGTCGCGCGACTATCAGCTGCCGGCGGCGCCCGAGGTGCTCTATCGCCCGACACCCATCGACTACAACAACTCCAAGCGTCACCGGCTCTACAATCTCGCCTGGGGCGGGACCAACGTCTTCGCCGACGCCAGGCCGCTCGACACCTTCGAGATCTGCCAGCGGTACGGCGTCACCCGCCTCAGCCTTTCGCCGCTTCAGGCGAGCACCTTGACGCGGACCGCCGTCGATTGCCGCCGGCGGCTCCCCGGGCAGGTACAGGTGCGGCTGGGCGGCGCCATCGCAAGCCGGCGCCTGCGCCTTGAGATCATGGCGGATCTGACCCCCAATCTGCACGTGACCTACGCCACCTCCGACTTCGGTTCGATCGCCACCGCTGGCCCGTCGCAGCATCGCATCGATCCTGCCGTCGTTGGCTCGATCCATCCCGGCGTCCAGCTGGAGATCGTCGACGGCGACGACCGGCCCCTACCGGCGGGCGAGCACGGCCACATCCGCGTGCGGAGCCCCGGCATGGCGACCGCCTATTTCGACGATCCGGAGGCCACCGCCGAGGCCTTCCGGCACGGTTGGTTCTACCCCGGCGACGTCGGCCGGCTGACGGCGGAGGGGCTTCTGCTCTTCGACGGCAGAAGCGACGAGATGATCAACCTCGCCAGCATCAACATTTTCCCGGCGGAAGTCGAAAACACCGTCGCGGCCCTGCCCGGCGTCGTCGAATGCGCGATGTTCTCCATACGTTCGCGCCATTTCGGCGACGTGCCCTTGCTCGCGGTGGTCTCCGACCGCGGCTTGACGGCCGAAAGCATCCTGGACTACGCCAGACAGAAGCTCAGTCTGCGCGCCCCGCGCAAGGTGTTCCTCGTCGATCACTTGCCGCGGAACGTCGGCGGCAAGATCGCTCGCTCCGAGCTGCTACGCCTGGTGGGATTGGCGTCGGCGCCCGGAGAAGAAGGGAGCAGGAGGGCGTGGGAGGAATGACCGGTTCGACCGCCGAGCTCGAGCGGATCGTCGCCAAGGCCGTTTCGGCGTGCTCTCTGCCATCGTTGCAGGCGCCGTCGGCGCCGGTTAACGGCTCGCTGCTCCGCTTCACCGGCAGCTTCGACGAGATGGGTTTCGATAGCCTGAACTATATGGAATTCTGCATTTCCATTGCGGTCGATACCGGCGTCGAGTTGAGCGTTGCCGAGGTCGCCCGCTTGAATTCGCCGACCGCCGTCATCGAGCACCTAAGTCGCCGCGCGCATGACTCCCGCGGTTGAGACGAGCCTGGCGAGCCTGCATTCGTGCGCGACGCGGTCTCAGGTGTTTCGCGTCGAGATCGAATTGATGCGGCACGCCACGCCGCGGGACATCGAGGCGCTTCTCGACCTCAGGAATCGTCGGGATTGGCCGGACACGTTTGGTCAGTGGGTCGCCGAGCACTACGCGTTCGTCACCCTGCACGAGCGCTCGATCAGCCGGTTTGCCCTGATCCGCGGCGGCGGCGCCGTCTGCCTCTACTCGGCGGGCCCGGGGCGCAAGAGCCTGGTCATCGGCTTCTGCGACAAGGCCGAAATGCTGTCGATGCCGTTGGCCGCGACGCTGCAGTATTTCCCGCCGCACTGTGATCTTCTGGTGCTGCGCGACCCGTCGAGGAACGGGTTCACCCGCGGCATCCCCGGCCATGCGGTGAGCTTCACCGGTCTGCTTGACGCCTTGGCCCGCGACTTCGACTTTGCCGGCTACCGGGGCGTTCGCTGCTTGGGAATGAGCGGCGGCGGCGCCGCTGCGCTGGCCTGCGGTGTCGTGCTCAAGGCCGACCGTGCGGCTTGCTTCAGCGGTCACTATCCATCGCGGGGGTCGCACGCGAGCCCCGACACGCCGGTGCAAATCGAAGCGATCATCAGAGGCTCCGCAGGCGCCCGCGAGCGGTTTTTCGCCGTCTATGGCGCCGGCAATGAGCCGGATGCCCGCGGCGCCCGCGAGATCGCCGAGACCTTCGCGATGACACTTTGTCCGGTCAACGACATCTCCCAGCACAACGTCGTCATCCGCCTGCACCGGCAGGGCCAGCTGTCTGAGATGCTCGCCAGGATTGGGCTGAACGTCTGACCGCGGTGCGGCCTCTGGCTTGGCCGGCGACGCGGTGTCGACCGATCGAGGCAAAGCGACAGAGTTTGATCGGCTCCTGGGCGCGACTGGCGCCCTCCGGGCGTTCGTGGGCATGCCGATCGCATCACTGCGCATCGGCTGATCGCGGTTTCACACCACGACGACTTCGATGCCACCGATGCCGTCAACGTGCCCTCTCAGGCGATCGCCGCGGCCGACGGCGGCGACGCCGGAGGGTGTGCCGGTGAAGATGACGTCACCGGGGGCGAGAGTGAACAGGCCGGACAATTGGCTGATGATTTCGGGCACCTTCCAGATCATCTGGTTCAAATCCCCAGCCTGGCGTCGGACGTCGTTGACGTCGAGCCAGATCGCCCCCCGAGACGGATGGCCAAGGGTACTCGCCGGGACGAGCGGCGAGCAGGGGGCGGACGCTTCGAACGCCTTGCCGACTTCCCACGGGCGGCCCATGTCCTTCGCCTTCGCCTGGAGGTCGCGCCGGGTCATATCGAGGCCGACGGCGTAGCCATAGACGCACCCGAGCCCGCGCTCGACCGGGATTTCGGTGCCACCCTCGCGGAGCGCCACCACCATCTCGATTTCATGATGCACGTCGCCGCTCGCCGATGGGTAGGGGAACTCGCCGGCGAGGACCAGGTTGTCCGGGCTCTTCTGGAAGAAGAAGGGCGGATCGCGGTCGGGGTCGTGGCCCATCTCGACGGCGTGGGCGGCGTAGTTGCGGCCGACGCAGTAGACGCGATGGATCGGAAACAAGAGTTGGCTGCCGAGCACGGGCAGCACCGCCGTCGGCGGCGGTGCGAAGACATAGCCGGACGTTGCCCGCTGAACGTTCATCATCTCGCTCCTGCGTAGTATGCGACCTTGCGTTCGGCCCGCTCGACCAACTCGGACACGACCATGGCAAAACCGAACAGCATGATTGCCAGCGCCCAGAACTGGGCCATGCGAAAGTTGCGTGAAAAGGTCTCGAAAAGGGCACCGTAGCCGACGATGGCCACCAGCAGCTGGCCGATGACGACGCCCTTGACGCCGCGGATGAGGCCGAGGCGGATGCCGGCCAGAATCTCGGGCAGCGCCGCCCACAGGATGACCTTGCCGTAGAGGGTCAGGCGCGAGGCGCCGTACGAGAGCGCCATGTCGAGCAGCGAGGCCGAGATGTGACGAACGCCGGCGCGTGTGTCGAGCACGACGATCCACACCGAGAACAGGAACACCGAGGCGACGATTGTCGTCTCGCCGAAGCCGAACAGGATCATGAGCACCGGAACTAGCGCCGACAGCGGGGCGCTGGCGAAGATATTGACCCACATGCCGAGCAGTTCGTCGGCGATCTTCACCCGGCCCATCAGGACTCCGATCAGCACCCCGGCGACGATCGAAAGGCCCATCCCGAGGAGGAACGCGCGCAGCGTGGTGATGGTCGCGTTCTGCCACGACGCGGTCTGGACCAGGGCGACACCGGCGGCCGCCACCTCGCTGAACGGCGGCAGCAGAAAGACGAGGTCGAGGCGGCCGACGATCTCCCACAGCAGGCACCACACGACCAGCGATCCCATCATCGGTATGCGGTAGCCGAAGATCGTCACGGCGATTCAACCCACATATTTCTTGAGGCCGTGCCAGATCTCCTCGACGGTATCGAGGTAGTGGCGGTCGCGGCGGATGTCGTCGGGGGCGCCGGAGCGGTCGATCTCGGGCTCGATGACTGCGTCGATCCGTCCCGGTCGCGGCGACAACAGAACGATGCGATCGGAGATGTAGACGGCCTCCTCGATCGAGTGGGTGACGAAGACGAACGTCTTCTTCTCGGTGGCGCGGAGCGCGATCAGGTCCTCCTGGAACTTGCGGCGGGTCTGCTCGTCGACGGCAGAGAACGGCTCGTCGAGGAGGAGCACCTCGGCATCGACCGCCAGCGCCCGGGCGAGCCCGACCCGCTGGCGCATGCCGCCGGAAAGCTCGTGCGGATACTTGTCCTCGAAGCCGACGAGGCCAACCTCGCGGACATAGCGGCGGGCGACCTCCTCGCGCGCCGCCTTCGCCATGCCGCGCAACTCCAAGCCGAAGGCGACGTTGCGCAGCACCGTCGCCCACGGCAGGAGGGCGAAGTCCTGGAAGACGAAAGCCCGCTCCGGGCCTGGACCGATGACCAGCTTGCCGTCGACGTGGACGGAGCCGGCAACCGGCTCGAGCAGGCCGGCGATGATCTTAAGCAACGTGGTCTTGCCGCAGCCGCTCGGCCCGAGCAGGCTCGTTAGTTTGCCGCGCGGGATGTCGAGGTCGACGTCCCGCAGCGCCTCGACGTTCGAGCCATAGACCATGGAGACACCGCGCACGGCGACGATGACGTCGGCGGCGGCCATTTCGGCGCCCGGTCGGCTGGCGACGGCGGCGTCGGCCGGCATTGTCAGCGCCCGCCCTTCTCGGGCCGGAAGACGCGAACCTCGATCCGTTGCAGGCCGATCAGCGTCAGCGTCGACAGGGCGATGATCGAGGTGATGGTTGCATACATCTCGGCGTAGTCGGCGCGCGAGCGGTGGAAGGTGATGAGGTCGCCGATCCCGGTCGGGGTGATCAGCAGCTCGGCCAGGACGACGCCGACGAAACCGGCGGCGACACCGAGCCGCAATCCGGCGAAGATCACCGGGCTGGCGTCCGGAAGGATGACCTTGGCGATCTCCTGCCGGCGATTGCCGAGGAATGAGCGACACATGGCGATAAGCGTGGTGTTGACGTTGCCGACCGCCCGATAGGCGTTGAGGACGACGACCGGCAGGGCGAGGATCACCACGGCAAGCGTCTTCGCCAACAGCCCGATGCCGTAGACGAAGGTGACCAGCGGGATCAGGGCGGCGACCGGCGCCGCCTGGAGAACGACGAACACCGGTATGGTTATCCATTCGGCCAGGCGCCAGAGGCCGCAGAAAACGCCGAGCGTGACCCCGATCACAGCCGACAGGACGACGCCGAGAACGAGCGGCTGAAGGGTCGAGACGTAGGCGCGGGGAAGCTCGCCGCTGGCGATCATGGTGAGCAGGGCGACCGCGGTGTCCGAGAAGGTCGGGAACGCGAAGCTGATCGGCACCCGACCGGCGATCTCCCAGGCAAGCGCGAAGAGGGCGAACGAGGCCAGCCGCAGGAAGCCGGCGCGCTGATAGAAGCGCGCGCCGGTTTCCTCGCGGGCCTTGCGCAGGTCGTATTCCTTCTGCAATCCGAT
>JBBDMC010000141.1:7958-14859 GCA_040878485.1 Bauldia sp.
TTTCCTGGGGGGCGTAAAGCGGCGCGAGGTCAACGACCTCGCGCTCAGTCCCGATGTTCACCATCCGCGGTCCGGAACTACTTTGACCCGAGCTTGGCGACGGCCCGCTCGATAGGGCCCAGGTTCCAAAAGGCCTCGACCTTCAGGCTCGCCGGGTCGCCTTCGATCTGACCGGCGATGGTGAAGAAGTCGAAGTCGTCCTTCGCCGCGTTCCCGCCGCCGTCGAGCGGCAGGGCCCCAGCCTCGCCGGTCTCCTTGTAGTAGGCGGCGATCTCGGCGTCAGCCTCGGGGCCGAGATCAGGCAGCAGATTGTACTTCTTGCGGAATTCGACGGCAGCGTCCGGGTTGGCGGTGATCTCGCGGGCTGTCTTGATGATCTCCTCGACGAGGACGTCGACGACGGCGGCGTTGGCGCTGAGGTAGGCCTCGGTGGCGAACAGGGCCTCGTCGGTGGCATGAACGTCGGCGACCGGCAGGACCATGAACCGATCGGGAGCCTCCTTCAACAGGATCGAGCGGTTTGCCGCGTCGACGATCGACGCCTTGATGGTTCCTTGCATGAGCGCGCCCCGACGGACCTCGGAGCCGGGAACGTAGCTGACGCTCGAGTAAGTGATGCCCTGGCGCTTGGCCATCAGCACCATGATCGCCTCGGTGCCCGAGCCCCGAGCCTGGACGGCGATTTCCTGGCCGTCGAGGTCCTTCCACGATTTGTGGAACTCGGTGTTGACCACCGGGAAGAAGCGTAGCGTGGATATCTGGACGAACAGGCGGATCGGCACGCCTGCCTTCTGGATCAGCGTGTACGGCGCGCCGATGCCGATGTCGGCCTGGCCGCCGACGATTGCCTGGGCCGCCAGATCCTCGTCGTTGAGCACGATCAGCTCGACGTCGACGCCACGCTCCTTGGCGCGTTCCAACGCGGCCAGGGTCTGGACCGACTCGATCCCCGGAACATCGCCGAGGGCGACCCGGACGGCGGCTGCACTGGCCGCCGCGAGTGGCAGCGCGCTGCCGAAAGCGGCCACCACGGCTACCGAAAGGACGTTTCTCCTTGACAATTGGGCCACTGGTTTTCCTCCCTCTACTTTTGACCAATAACAAGATTGGTTAGGGCGTTCCGCGAGCTTGGTCAAGCAAAGCGTACGCCTGGCCGTTGACCGGTCGCGAGGCTCGCAGTATGAGCCTACCTGAACCGGACTGACAACCATGAGCGCAGGCGGAAACGACGAGCACGCGGCTCTCGTCCAGCTCCAGGCCTATCTCGCCCAGCACGACCTGCCGGCGAACAGCCGCCTGCCGGCTGAGCGGGAGCTGTGCGAGAGTCTCGGCGTTTCGCGCGGCGATCTGCGCAAGGCGCTCGCCATCCTCGAGAAAGACGGCCAGATTTGGCGCCACGTCGGCAAGGGCACCTTCGTCGGCAGCCGCGCGATCGAAGAGACGGTTGCCATCTCAGACATAGCCGGGCGCACCAATCCCGCCGACCTCATTCAGGCGCGGTTGATCGTCGAGCCGGAGATCGCCCGCGAGGCGGCGCTCCACGCAACCTCGGAAGACATCGAGGCCATGCGGCAGTCGCTCGCTCGCACCCGGGCGGCGCTTACGTGGCGGCAGTACGAGAACTTCGACAACCTGTTGCACCGACAGATCGCCGAGGCGAGCCGCAACACGGTTCTGCTTGGCCTGTTCGACGTGCTCAACGCCATCCGGCGCGCGGTCGTCTGGGGTCGGCTTAGGATGGAGCCGGAGCGTCCGCCCGGCGACCATCACAGCTTCGCCGAGCACGAGCAGATCGTCGATGCGATCGCCCACCGTGATCTCGGCGGGGCGGCGGCCGCCATGCGACGTCACCTGCAGTCGGTCGGACGCCGTCTTATCCCGGTGCGCGAGGCGGCCGAGTAGGCGAACCCGAACCCAAAGGGCCGACACGCCACCCATACTAGTCCAAGCGAGTGATGCGGATTCGACGGTATCTTTGGCAGAACCCGGAAGCTTTCCAGCGTCCTGTCAGCGGCGGCCGGAATCCTTGCCGCCGCGGGCTCGTCGTTGCCAGAGGGCGGCCATCTCGATTGGATCGTTGGTGGTGATCTGGTCGGCGCCGGCCTCGACCATCCGCCTGAGCACGTCGCCGATATCAGGGGTGCTTGGATCGAGCGTCCAGATATCGACCATTGCGCCATTCTGTTTGAGGCGCCTCACCGGGTTGATGCCGAAGCTGAGGGCGCGCTCGACGAACCGGTAGTGCACGTAGAAGGCAGAGGCGGCGGGTGCCGTCGCGGCCACCTCCTCGACGAAGGCGTTGATGCTGTCCGCATCGGCAAGGCCGCGCCCCGCGGCCAGGTCGAGGGGATCGAAGCCGAGGCTCAGCGACGGAACCGCCTCGGCGAGCGTCCGCACCGCGTTCCAGTCGGTTCCGCTCAACCGGCAGCGCCCGGCGACCGGGGCAATGGCGGCGGCGAAGCGGCCGATCGCCCGGCTGGAAAGGCCCTCGGCAGGTTCCTTCAGATCGATCTGAAGACAGCCCCCGGCGTCGGGGGTGATCGCCACCTCGCGCGCGATCTGGTCAAGCAACGGCGGCGCGTAGTCGCTACCACTGATCCGCAGCTTGCCGATCGCCGCCGTGTCGGCCGCCTTGACCGGCCCGCTGCCGTCGGTCTCCTCGTCGAGCCCATCGTCGTGCAGACATACCCAGGCGCCGTCGGCAAGCGCCCGGACGTCGATTTCCAGCGACGCCCCGGCGGCAAGGCCGAGGCGCAGATTGGCGATTGAAAACGGCGGATCGTCCGCCGCGCGCCGCAGCATGTGCCATTTGAGCATGACACGGCGCCCGCCGTCGGCGATCGACACACCGACGGCCGGGGCGCGATCATCCACGCCCGCCTCCTCAGGCAGCCGGCAGCCGCTTGCCGGCGACGGCAGTCCGGATCGGGTTCTGGTCCACCAGCTTGCGCAGAAAGGCTACGTCGTCGCCGGACAACGAGTCGATGAGGCCGGCCGACAACCACGCCCCGATCTGGGTTCTTGGGTCGCGCCCGTGCGCCCAGTAGGGCGCCAGAGCGCTCGGCCTTGGCGCGTGGAGTCGATTGCAGAGGCCCTCCTCGTGCAGCGCCTTTGCGTCCTCCGGGGAGAACATATCGAGCTCAATCGACACTGAATCGGCCTTGCAGGCCTTCAGCATGCCAATGATGTCCGCGTGGCGGGCGTGGACGATCACCTCCGTCCGCACGCCCGGTTCTTTTTCCTTCAAGCGGAGGATGTCGATGTGGTTGAAGGACAGCATCATCACATTGCCGAAGCCATCGGTCTTGCGCAGGACCGAGATGACGCGATTTGACAGCATGTCGGGTCGTTCGCGCTCCTTCATCTCGACGACCAGGCCCATTTTCGCCTGCTTGGCCCACTCGACCGCCTCGGCGAACGTCGGCACGCCGACGCCGGTCAATCCGCGGGGAGAATGGGCAGCGGCGTTCAGGGTTCGAATATCCGCCAGGTCGTGATCGGCCACGAAACCGCGGCCGTTGGTGGTGCGGTCAAGCATCTCATCGTGCATCACGATCGCCTCGCCATCCCGGCTCAGTTGGAGGTCGATCTCGCAGGTCGTGGCGCCACCCGCCTTCGCCTGCTCGAAGGCGAGCAGCGTGTTCTCCGGATAGTGAAGGCTGTAGCCGCGATGCGCGCAGACGTGGGTAAAACCGTTGTCGGCGGCGCGAAACGAGATGGGCATTTCCGAAGCCTTCCTCTTGCCGGCTGAACCACAGCCCCGGGCGCCGCTCCGGCGTCGTCGCGCTCTGATGGGCTTCTGTTGGGATGGAACGGCATCTAGCCGGCGCGCACCTCGGCACCGGCGATCAGCTTTTCCGTGGCGGTGTCGAACACCAGGGCGTTGGACGGGAGAAATCCAATCTTCACCGGTTGGCCGATGGCGTGGGCGACGTTCGAACCCTGCTCCAACAGGCGGACATAGCCGATATCGGTCTCCACGACGTAGAGGATCTCGCGGCCCATGGGCTCGATCTGTCCGATCCGGCCGGCGAGCCCGGTCTCGCCGATCATCAGGTGTTCGGGCCGCAGCCCAATGGTCACTTGACCGGAGGCGCCGGATGACGGAAGGACGACCGAACCGACCGCGATGGCGCCGTCTGCCGCCCGTCCTGCGATCAGGTTGATCGGCGGCGCCCCGATGAATCCGGCGATGAAGAGGCTGGAGGGCCGGCGATAGAGCTCGTCCGGCGTGCCCACCTGCTCGATGCGCCCATCGCGCATGCAGATGATGCGGTCGGCCATCGTGGTCGCCTCGACCTGATCGTGGGTGACCAGGATCGTGGTGATGCCGAGCTTCTCCTGCAGCAACTTGATCTCGGTCCGCATCGACAGGCGGAGCGTCGCGTCGAGGTTGGAGAGCGGCTCGTCGAGCAGCAGCAACTGCGGCTCCTTGATCAGCGCCCGGGCCAGCGCCACGCGCTGCTGCTGGCCGCCCGACAGCTCACTCGGTCGACGGTCGAGAAGCTGGCCGACCTGGACCAGGTCGGCGACGCCGCGCACCCGTCGCTGCGCCTCCTCGCGCGCCACCTTCTTGAACCGCATCGGAAACAGGATGTTGTCCCGCGCCGTCATGTGCGGATAGAGCGCGTAGGACTGGAAGACGATGCCGACGTTTCGGTCGCGCGCCTCGACGTCGTTGACGACGGCGCCGTCGAAACGGACCTCCCCGGCGGTCGGCGCATAGATGCCGGCGAGCAGCAGCAGGGTCGTCGACTTGCCGCAGCCCGAAGGCCCGAGGATGGCGACGAACTCGCCGTCGTCAATGCGCAGATCGGTCGGCGCCAGCGCCGACACCTGTCCCCAGCGCTTGCTGATGCCGACCAGTTCGATGACCGCCATGACTTAGCCCTTGATCCCACCGATGGTCATCTGAGTCAGATACTTCTGCATGAAGGTATAGAGCACCACGCTCGGCAGGACGTAGAAGACCCCCATCGCCGAGACCATGGCGTAGTCGGTGCCCATCAGGTCGTCGCGCATCCAGAAGAGATAGAGGCTCATCGTCCAGTTCGACTTGGAGGTGAGGAGCGTGCGGACGAAGACGTACTCCTCCCAGCCGCGCAGGAAGGCGAAGATGGCGATCGCCAGCATGCCGACTTTCACCTGCGGCAGCACCACCATGCGGAACGCCTGCCGCCGCGAGGCGCCGTCGGTCATGGCGCTCATCTCGATGTCCCACGGCACCGCGTCGAAGAAGCCCTTCATGACGAAGATGGCGAAAGGCAGCTCAAGGGCGACGATGATCAGGATGACGCCCGTCAATGTGTCGAGGAGCCCGATCCAGTACATCATGAGGAAGATCGGGATGATCAGCGTCATCGCCGGGAAGGCGTGGAGGACGAGGAGGCCTTTCAAGTAGCTCGGCCGGCCGCGGAAATCGAAGCGCGACAGGTAGTAGCCGGCGAGTGTGGCGACACTGATGACGATGACCATCTGGGCGCAGGCAAGGAAGAGCGAGTTGCCGAAGGCGGTCCACACGCTCGGGAAGGTGCCGCCGACGCCGGATGCGCCTTTCAGCGTGTCGGCGATGTCCCGGTTCCACAGGAAGCGCCAGTTGTCGAGGTGCAGATAGGGCCCAGTCAGGACGGCCAGCAACGCGATGGTGGCGACCGCGAGGCCAATCTCGAGCATGTGGAGGCGCCGGCCGGGCGCCATTGTCAGCCGGAGCAGCGACCATCCGAACAGCGCCGGCAGCAGGACCGCAAGCGTCCGCCACAGCACCAGGGTGCTGGTCCCGGTGCGGCCGGAGAAGGCGACCGTGAACAGCCAGAGATAGGGAACCAGGACCGGCAGCGCGCCAAGTACCATTAGCCCGTAGAGCAGGAGGTTCTGGGTCCGGCGGCGGCTGCGCGCCTTGGCGGCAAGCTTCGGCCAGTCATAGGCCGGCGCTTCGGCCGGCTGGGCGATGACGATCGCGGTCATGAGACCTCGATCCGCGGCTTCTGCAGGAGCGCCCGCATGTCGAAGAAGCGCCAGAGCAGGAGTGCGAAGAAAATGCCGATGATGACGAGGGCGAGCGACAGCGCCGCGCCGTAGGCGTATTGCCCGCTTTCGAAGGCGCGCTGGTAGACGTAGAGCGCCCAAACGGTGGTGTCGAAGAACGGCCCGCCGTCGGTGATCAGCCAGATGTACTCGAAGCTGACCAGCAGCGAGAGCGCCTGGTAGAGGGTGACGAAGCTGAGCTGCCAGCGGATCGCCGGGAGCGTCACGAAGCGCACGATCGACAGCCCGCCGGCGCCGTCGACCCGCGCGGCGTGGAAGAGATGCTCCGGGATCGAGCGGATGGCGCTGGTGAAGATGATCATGCCGAAGGAAGCGCCGATGAAGCCGTTGGCGAGCACGATCAGGAGCATCGGCGCGTCGCTCTTCAAATCGATCAGCGGCAGGCCGAGACCGGCGAACGTCTGGTTGAGCAGCCCGTAGTCGGTCGGCGCAACCACCCAGCTCCACAACAGGGCATAGACCACCGACGGGCTCATCCGCGGCAGCAGCCAGACGGCACGGAAGAAGGCGCCGGTCCGTTCGGGCAGCGACGTGGTCACCAGCGCAAGGACCAGCCCGTAGGTGACGTTGAAGATCCCGAGGGTAAACAGGACATACAGGAACGTCGTGGTCAGCACGCCGCTAAGGCGCCGGTCGCCGGTCAGCATCCGCTCGACGTTCTCGGTGGTGAACTCCGAGACCCGGAGGTTCCGCCCCATGTCGCTGAAGGCGATGCCGATGTCGACGATCACCGGGGCGATGAAGAAAAGCACGAGCAGGCCGGTCGCCGGCCCGAGGAAAATGAGCCGGTCGAGACGCCGCCGGACGGCCTCGCTGCTGCGAAGGGTCATCGGCCTGGCCTTCGACGGAGGTGGGG
>JBBDMC010000141.1:14869-24532 GCA_040878485.1 Bauldia sp.
CCCCCCCCCCCCCCCCCCCCACAACCGGGTTTCGCCTAGTTCAGCTTGTCGACGACCATGACGTCGTCGCCGAGCTCGTTGGTCAGCTCATCCTCGAGGAAGTCGATCGCCTCGTCGGGCGTCAGGCGGAGCGTCTCGACGCCCTGCAGAGCCTTGTAGAGGATGCCGTTGTAGCGGCCGAAAGCCGGGTGGTTCGGAATGAAAATCGAACGCGCCAGCATTGGCATCGCCGCCGCGAGATACCAAGCGTCCTTGTAGGCCGGCATGTTGGCCTCGCCATAGGTGATAGCGGTATGCGCGGAGCCGGCGGCGTGCTGGACGTTGTAGTAGGGCAGCGTCGCATAGGCCACGATCATGGCGGCGAGGTTGGCATTGGCCGACTTCGGATTCACGATATAGACGATGGGATGCGACAGGTTCTTCGGCTCGCCTCCCTTCTCCGCCGCCGGCGCATGAATCCAGCCGATTTTCTTGAAATAGCCGGCCTCGTCGGTCGGCCAGGTGGCGCCTTTGGCATCGCCCAGCATCCATTCCTTCGTCGCCCAGACGCCCTGATGATAGAGGAACGCCTTCTCGGTCTTGAAGGCGCCCTGGATCTCATCCCACGACATCGCCGTGTTGTTCTGCGGGACGACGCCGTCCTTGGCGTTCGAGGCGTACCACTCCAGCGCCTTCAGCATCTCCGCCTTGGGCAGCAGCAGCTTGCCCGAGGCTTCGTCGAAAACGTTCACGCCGAAGGAAGCAAGGGTCATGAGATAGTCCGGGCCGGCGTTCGGCCGGTGGACCAGACCCATGGTCGCGGCGCCGCCGCTGATGACTTCCTTGGTGAGCGCCGAGAGGTCGGCCATCGTGAACTCGCCTTTTTCGACCATGCCGGGCAGGCCCTCGATGAACGCCTCGTCCTTGCCGATCTTGCGCAGCATGTCCTTGTTGTAGAAGAACATGCGGATCTCTGAATCCTGCGGGATGGCGTAGACCTTGCCGTCGAACTTGGTGGCGTTCCACAAGACCGGGATCACATCGGCGAAGGCCCATGGATTGGCCTTGATGAAATCATCCATCTGCATGGCGTAGCCGGACTTGGCGAACTCGCCGACCCACTCGTGGGCCATCACGAAAAGATCCGGTCCCTGCCCGATCGAGAATGCCTTGAGCAGGTCAAGGGCGTCGGCGTCGAAGCCGGTGGCGGGGCTCTCGAACACCTCGACCTTGACCACCTTGTCGCTGCCCGCCGCCTTCAGCGCGGCGTTCAGCGGTTCCACGGCCGCGACGATGTTGCCGGCGCGGAGCGGTCCCGAGCGGTCGGCCCGGGCCCACAGCTTGACTGTCACCTCCTCGGCGGACGCGGCACTCATATCGAACAAGGCAGCGCCAATTGCCGTCGCGCCGACCAAAAGTGCCGCGGTCAGCATGTTTGCTTTTCGCATTTTTTGTCCCTCCCTGAGAGCGTGAAGAATATCCTAGTCAAACCGATGGTTTCTTCCCCACTCGTCCGTGAATTGTCGGTCGTCAGCCGACGCCCGATCAGCGCTTCTTATAGCACGATTGTGATAGTCCAGTGGACCCAGTTTCGCCGGGCGCGCTGATGAGTGCCTTCACGCTCCATGCGCCGCGTCGATTGCCGCCGACGGTTGGGTTATACTCGCGGCCCGCAACAGGCCTATGGGGGTGAGTTATGATAGTCGTCCGCTTCAAAGTTCAGTGCCAGCCAGGAAAAGCTGATCCCCTTATCGCCGCTTTCAAAGAGGTGATCGCCGCCAGTCGGCAGCTGAAAGGCGTTATCAACTTCGACATCGGGCGCGATCTGACTGATCCCACCTCTTTCGTGGCGACGGAAGTGTTCGAGGACAAGGCGGCGCTGGATCGGCAAGAGGCGCTGGGCGAAGTGCAGAACACGATAAAACTGTTGGGCGAGGTCGCGGCCGGGGCACCGGAGGCGACCATCTTTCACGTCTCGTCCTCCGAGCCTGGGGGTTGAGAACTAGACAAGACCGCCGGCCCCGCGGAAAGGGCGCGCTGCGAAAGTGAATGGACTGTTTGACGATCCTGACCGGTCCACGCGACTGGATCAGCTCGGCGATCACGCCAGCGTGCGCCCGCCGTTGACGGCAAGGGTTTGCCCAGTCACGTAGTCGGCGCCGGACGAGGCGAGGAACACCACCATCGCCGCCACGTCCGCCGGCCTGCCGAGGCGGCCGAGCGGGACCTCTCGGCGATGCTTCTCCAACGATTCGGGGCTGGCATCCGCGTGGCGCTCGACCGGCGTCCAGCCAGGAGCTACGAGATTGACGGTTATGCCGTCGGGCCCGAGTTCGTTCGCCCATGAGCGGGTCAGCCCGACCATCGCGGCCTTTGCCGCGACGTAGTGGGCGAACTTGGGACTGCCGATGTCGACGGTTTCGCTGCCGATATTGATGACCCGTCCGCTCCGGCGCTGGCGCCAGTCGGGCAGCACCGCCTGCAGCAGGTGAAGCGGCGCCTTGAGAAAGAACTCAAGTTGCCCGAGATAGTGCTCCCAAGTCTGCCCCTCAATGGCGACCACGGGCTGCGGGCCGGTCGCGTTGTTCACGATCAGGTCGACGGGAGCGAGGCGTTGGGCGATCTCGGCGATTCCGATGGTGGCCGCCGCCGGATCGGTGACGTCAAATCGAGCCAGGATGGCCTGCCCGCCGGCCGAGCGGATCGCCTCGACCACTCTGGCGGCGGCAGCCGTGTCGTGCGCGTAGTTGACGGCGACGGCCCAATCCGCCGCGCCCAACGCCCTGGCGATCTCCGCGCCCAGTCCGCGCGAGGCGCCCGTCACCAATGCCGCCTTCATCTCGACCTCTTACGCGTCATGGGCGTTCCGGATCCGCTGGGCCGGTCGGTCAAGCGGCCACTCGAAATTCCAGACGCCGGACCCGATCTCAATCCACGTCCCATCGGCCGTTTCGCCAGCCTGAATGATGTCCGCATGGCCGGCGACCGGCTCGCCATCGAGGCGGATGGCATTGCGCTTGGCGCCGGGAACGCAAACCTGCGCCACAATGTTGGCTGGTATGTCGAGATTGTAGGCGACCGTGCCGCCGGCGATCGTCCATCCGGCGGCAATCCGACCGACGTGGGCACGATGCTCCGCTTTCGCCCAGCCGAGCCCGCGATGCGCCAGCGGGCAGCAGATCACCCTGCGGAAGCCTGGCGCGGCCGGATCGGGGGCGATTCCCGCGACCCGGGCGAACAACCACTCGCCGACCGCGCCGTAGGCGTAGTGGTTGAACGAGTTCATGCTCGGCGTCTGGAAGCCCTTCTCCGGCGTCCACCCGTCCCAGCGTTCCCAGATCGTCGTCGCCCCGTTCGCCACCGAGAATCCCCAGGATGGATAGGTCTGGTTGAGAAGTAGCCGATAGGCGAGGTCGACCGCGCCAGCATCCGACAGCACGGGGCAGAGATGCCGCACACCGAGAAAGCCGGTGGCGAGATGATCGTCCGCCTCGGCGATCGTCCGGAGCAGGTGATGCCGCGCGGACGCCGCCTGTTTTTCATCCAGCAGCCCGAAGTCGAGGGCGAGCAGGTAGGCGGTCTGGGTGTCGCCCTCAACTCGCCCATCCTGGTCGACGAAGGCTTCTCTGAAGGCCGCCTTCAGTGAACCCAAAAGCCCGGTGAAGCGTTCCCCGTCCTCATCGAGACCGAGGATCGACGCCATACGCGCCATCAGATCGGCAAGATGCGCCCAATAGGCCGCGGCAATCATGACCTTGGGCGTCGCGGGGCCGACGTTGAGCCAGTCGCCGTAATTCCGGTTGAGTGCATTCTCTCTAAGCAGGCGGGGATTGTGTCGCGCGATATAGTCCATCCATCCTACCAGAGACGGCCATGCCGCTTCGAGGAGCCCCTTGTCCGCGTATCGGCAGTAGTGCGTCCAGACGAGGATCGCGGCGCCATCTCCCCACGCGGGCGCGCCTTTTGGAGGGTAAGGGTTATGCGCCCAATGCGGTCTTGATGGCGCCACGTCGGTGAAAGCGCCATCCTCCTGTCGGGCATCGTCGATGTCGACCCACCATTTACTGAAGAAGGCCGCGATATCCATGTTGTAGCTCGCCGTCGGCCAGAAGACCTGCGCGTCGGCAAGCCAGCCGAGCCGCTCGTCGCGTTGCGGGCAATCGGTCGGAATGCTCAGGAAATTGCCACGCTGGCTCCACCGGATATTGGCGGCGAGCCGGTTCACCATTTCAGAGCCGCAGCTGAAACTGCCAGCCGCCGGCGTGTCGGAATTGACCTGGACGCCGGTCAAGTCAATGTCGGCGGTATCGAGAGCGGGGCCGCTCACCTCGACATACCGGAAGCCATGAAAGGTGAAGGACGGCTCGTAGCGCTCGCGGCCGCTTCCCCTCGCGACATAGATGTCGGTAGCGCGCGCGGAGCGGAGGTTCTCCGTGTAGAGGTCGCCGTCAGCGGTCAGCGCCTCGCCGTGGCGGAGAACGAAGGTGGCTCCCGCCGGAGCAGTGAGCGCCAGCCGTGTCCAGCCGGCGATGTTCTGGCCGAGGTCGTAAATGCGCCCCCCCGTCGAACTGCGGTGCAGGAAGCGGCCCGGCAACGCTTCCGTCCGCCGGACCGGTTGAGACCGCGCCGCGTCGAGCGCGGGCGGTCGCGGCCACGGCGCGACGATCTCCACCTCTTCCCACCCCGCATCGCCGAAAGAGGCCTCGTCCCAGCCCGGCTGCTCCAGACGCGCATCGTATTTCTCGCCGATGAGGAGATCGGAGTAGACGATCGGGCCCTTCGCCGCGCGCCACGTAGCGTCACTGGCAACCACGTCGCGCTCGCCGTCAGCGTAGTCGAGGACGATCTGGCAGAGAAAGGCCGGTCGAGGACCGTAGTGGGCGCCCTGTCGCTTGAGGGTGTTGCCGACGCGGCCGCAATACCATCCCTCGCCGAGCACTGCGGCGAGGCTGTTCGTTCCGGCGGCCAGCAACGCGGTCACGTCGTGGACCTGGTACTCGACCCGCTTGTGATAGTCGGTCCAGCCGGGAGCGAGCACCTGGTCGCCGATCTCTTGTCCGTTCAGCCGCAAGCGGTAGAGACCGAGCGCGGTGGCGTAGGCAACCGCCCGCCGGAGTGGCTTCTCCTTGACTGTAAAGGGCCTGCGCAGGTAGTCGGCGGGACGGGCCTGATACGGATTGTCGTAGGGGCTCGCCACCGGGACCGGTCTGCCGCCTCGCCCGAATTCCGGGCGGCCGATCCACTTCGCCGTCCAGTCCGCCCCCGCCATCAGGCCGGTCTCGACAGCCGCCGGCTCGGCGAACGCCGACATCCGTCTGTCCTCGTCCCAGACGCGGACCGACCAGAAGAACCGGAGGTGGGACGAGAGTGGGCTCCCGCCATAGGAAACGAGCAGCGTCTCGGCCGACGTCACCCGCCCCGAGTCCCACAATTCACCGTGACCGCCGGCGACCATTTCGCGAACAGTCCCAACGACGATCTGGTAGGCGGTCTGTCGACGGTTGCGGCCCTTCGCCGTCAGAGCCCAGGAGAAACGCGGTCGCGAAGTGTTGAGCCCCCGCGGCGAAACCAGGTGTTCGCAATTGAGGTCGGTCGGGGCCAGCGGTTCCATTGGCGTCCGTTCAGCCCTTGATGCCGCTGGTGAAGCCTTTGATCATGTGCCGCTGGAGGAGCAGGAAAACGAGCAGCACGGGCGCGATGCCGATGAGGAGGCTCGCGAAAACGATGCCCCATTCCGTAATGTACTGGTCGACGAAAGAGTAGATCGTTACCGGAACCGTGGCCCAATCGGAACCGCTGAGGTAGAGCAGCGCGGTCATGAAGTCGTTCCAGGTGAAGACGCCGCAGAGGATGAGGACGGTGCCGGTGACCGGTCTGAGCATCGGGAAGACGACCAGGGCGAAGACCTGGAAGTCGCTTGCCCCGTCGATCCGCGCCGCTTCCTCGTAGGCGCGCGGGATCGTTCTGATGAACCCGGTGTAGAGAAACAGCGCCAGCGGCAGGTGAATGCCCCCGTGGAAGAGGATCAGCGATACTGGCGAACCCAGCAGATGGATGTCCCGCATGTTCTGGTAGAGCGGGATTAGGGCGAGCTGGAACGGCAGGATCATCCCGGCAAGGAACATGAAGTAGAGAGCGTTGCCGAGCCGCGGCAGGCAGCGGGCGAGGAAGAATCCGCCGAGCGATCCCGCGACAACCAGGATCATCAGGCTCGCGACAAGGATGACCACGCTCGAGATCAGCGCGTCGGCCAGATAGGCCTTCTCCCAGGCTTCCGCGAAATTGCCGAGGTAGAGCTCGACCGGCAGCGACAGCGGCGACTGCGCCCATTCCGTCCGGGGTTTGAAGGCGAGCACGACGAGCACATAGACGGGAAAGGCGAAGACGGCCGCGACCGCCACCATCCCTATTTCCAGCCCGAACGTACCGAGCGTGTAGCGCGCCCGTTCAGCCATGGGCGAACTCGCGGCGCCGGAGGAGGTGCGTTGCGCCGAAGACCAGGCCGCCGACGATGACGGCAAAGACCAGGGCGATGGCCGAGCCGTAGCCGAACTCGCCGTAATAGAAGCTGGTCTTGTAGATGATGGTCGAGAGCGTCTCGGTGGCGTAGCCGGGTCCGCCTGCGGTCAGGACGTAGATCTGATCAAAGAATTTCAGGCCCTGCACGAGAGCGAGCACGACGTTGACCGTGATGGCCGGGGCGAGCAGGGGAAGGATGATCAGCCGCAGCCGCTGCCAGCCAGAAGCACCATCGATGGTCGATGCCTCGACCAGTTCCTGCGGCACCGCCTGGAGCCCGGCAAGGAAGATGACCATGGCGAGCCCGACCGACTGCCACGCGGTGACGATAATGACGCAGAGAAGCGCCAGACGCGGATTGCCGAGCCAGCCCTGATGCAGGAAGCCGATGCCGAGCGCATCGGCAATACGATTGACCGCGCCCTCGGTCGAGAAGATGTACTTCCAGACGTAGGAGGTGATCACCGGTGTCAGCACCACCGGCATGAACACGATCATGCGGAGGAGATTGCGCGTTTTGATCGCGGTGTTGAGGGCGAGCGCCAGCGCCAGGCCAATGACCATCTTCGAGACGACCAAGGCTCCAGCGAGGATGAGCGTGGTACCGATCGCGCTGATCACCTGTCGGTCGCCGGCGATGCGCCCGAAATTGCGGAGGCCGACGAGTTCGTAGGACCGGTCGAGCCCGTTCCAGTTGGTGAACGCAAAGCCGACGCCCTGCAGCATCGGCGCTGCGAGCACGAACACGAAAAGCGCCAGCGCCGGTGTGATGAACCACCAGCTAAGCCCCGGCCGTTGGAGGCTGGCGGCGAGCCGGCGGCCTCCTGAAAAGGCCGCTCCGGTCGATACGACGCTCATGATCCCGGACTCCGGGCGATCTTTGTGGGCGAGGTCGATCATGCCGCGCCGATCGGGGGTACGGAAAGAGGGCCGCGCGTCGACGGGACACGCGGCGGCCTTGGGAGGGCCGTCAGCTCTTGCTGACGAAGGCCTCGTCCATCTGCTTCAGCACCGCCTCGACGGTGGTCGTGCCGTTGAGCAGTTCCTGTACGCCCGCGGTGTGGGTCTGCTGGACCCGCGTATTCGGCCATTTGTTGTCCTGGTGCGGGACGCTCTTGCCGTCGCGGAGCAAGGGGTACATGTCCTTGTAGATGTAGTCGAACTTGCCGGTCGAGCCGGGCAGCACGGTGGCCAGACCCGAAGAGTTGGCCCAGCGGCTGACGCCCTCCGGGCTCGCCATGAAATCGAGGAACGCGAGCGCAGTCTCCTTGTCTTTGGCGGCCGCGTTGACGCCGAAGCCCGACGACGGGCTCGCCGAAATCCGGGTCTCGTCGGGATTGTCGGTGCCCGGGATTGGCATTTGCCAGAAATCGTCGTGCCCGGCTGCCTTGCGCACGCCGGGAATCTGGTTGGACACCATGATCATCATGGCGGCTTTGCCGGTCGCCACCATGTCGATCTGTTCCTGGTTCGACGTGCCCTGGGCGTTCTCGTTGAAGAAGCCGCGCTTGTTCAACTCGGCATATTTCTCCAGCGCTTCCTTCCACGGCGAGTCGGAGAACGTCCGCTTGCCTTCGAGCATCTCTTCGGCGAAGGCCGGGTTGCGGCCAAAGACGTTGGAGGCGACCAACGCGAAACTGATCAACTGAGGGACAAATCCTGTCCCGTTGCCGAGCGCGATCGGGACGACGCCCTGATCCTTGATCTTCTGGCACATGTCGAGGAACTCGGACCAGGTCTTGGCCTGGCTGACGCCCAGCTTCTCCCATGTCCGCATGTTGACGATGCCGCCGATCATCGAGAGCTGCATCGACAGGAACCACTGCTTGCCGTCGACCATCATCACGGCGTCGAAGCCGTGCGGCACGTCCTTCGCCCACGGCCGGTCGCTAAGATCGACGAGGAAATTATTTGGCACCAGCTGGCGCACCGCGAGTGCGTTGCCGCCCCCCGGCCACACCGTGATCAGATCGGGCGCCGTCCCCGAGGTGAGCTGGACGCGCGTGGTGGTCACGATCGGATCGGTATCGCCGAACTCCATCCGCACGGACGAGCCGGGACTGGCGGCCTGGAAAGCCTCGATGGCCGCGCTCAGCGGGTCTTTCATCGAGGCAACGGTCGCCCCGCGGATTTCGCCCTTCGCCAAAGCCGGCAGTGCCGGCAACCAGGCGCCGGCGCCGATTGCGACGCCGCCGATGCTCGCGTATTTCAGAACGTCACGGCGCGAAAAGCGGTCGCTCCTTGTTGCTTCTTTCATCGTCTTCCTCCCATCAGGTCAGCCTGCCGCACGCGCTTTCGGCGCCCGGCAGCTGATTTCATGCGATGATAGGAGCAACAGGATTCTGCGAGTAGACCATGAACATGCTATTAATGGGTAATTTCATGCGCCAGCGAGGACAGCCATGCTGAACAGCGGCCACGCCGTCGAACGGGCTGGCGCGCTCGCCGAAATCGAGGCGCTCCTGCCAAGCCGCGAAGTGCTCCTCTTTCCGCGCGGCCCGATCGCCCTGCCGGCCACGATTCACGTCGCCGGCGTCGACCGTCAGCACGCGGGCAAGCCTTACGACCACGACGGATTGAGGCGCGGGCCGCGCTCCTTCGTGTTGCTTCAGCACACGCTGGCGGGGAGCGGCAGGCTCAGATTCGAGGATCGCCACTTCACCCTCGGTGCCGGTCAGACAATGCTGATCACCGTGCCTCACGACCATCGCTATTGGCTTCCGCAGGCGGGTGACTGGTCGTTCTTCTGGCTCTGCCTGCACGGCCACGAAGCGCTGCATATCTGCAAGCATGTGATCGACGAGCTGGGTCCGGTGATCAGGTTGAGCGACGAGACTCTGGCGGCTATCGCTTCCATCGCGCTCGAAGTCCTTCAAGGTCGCGTGGCGACGCCGATGCGGTCATCGACGCTCGCCTACGACCTGGTGATGCGCCTCCTCGCGGCGACCGGCCAGCAACCGACGGCCGCGGCGCGCGAGCGTCCCCCCGAATTCGAGCAGGCGATCAGTTTCTGCCGCAACAACCTCGACCGGCCGATCGGCGTCGGCGACCTCGCCCGCGCTTCCGGCTACAGCCGCTATCACTTCGTCCGCCGCTTCCGCGAGACCGAGGGCATCTCGCCTTCGGAATTCATCCGCGGCGAGCGCCTCTCCAGAGGCGTGCGCG
>JBBDMC010000142.1:0-12703 GCA_040878485.1 Bauldia sp.
CAAAACCGGACAACTCGTGTGCTACCTAACCCGGACAACTCTTCTGCTAGCGACACACGCCGGAGCCGCGGCTTGCCTTCCGGCGGTCGCGCCCCTATAACCCGCGCCATCTCACACGCGGGGCTAAGGCTCGTGGCCGGCTAAACCGGCGAACGATCCTGACCGGTGCCCGAATGGGCGGTGACCACCATCCACAGGAGGTCACGTCCCCGCGGCGGCAGAACCGGTAAAGGAGCATGGTAGTCCATGGCACTGCCCGATTTCACCATGCGCCAGCTGCTCGAGGCTGGCGTTCATTTCGGCCATCAGAAGCACCGCTGGAACCCCAAGATGGCCTCGTACATCTATGGGGTGCGCAACAACATCCACGTCATCGACCTCGCCCAGACCGTGCCGATGCTCCATCGGGCGCTGCAGGCGGTGAGCGACGCCGTGGCCGGGGGCGGCCGCGTGCTGTTCGTCGGCACCAAGCGCCAGGCGGCCGAGCCGGTGACCCAGGCGGCCAAGCGCTCGGCCCAATACTACGTCAACGCCCGCTGGCTTGGCGGCATGCTGACCAATTGGAAGACCATCTCGCGTTCAATTCAACGCCTGCACGACCTCGACCAACTGCTCGTCGCCGGGGCTCAAGGCCTTACCAAGAAGGAGCTCCTGACGCTCACCCGCGAGCGCGACAAGCTCGAAAAGGCGCTCGGCGGCATCAAGGACATGGGAGGCGTTCCCGACCTGGTCTTCGTCATCGACACCAACAAGGAGTCGATCGCCATCAAGGAGGCGAACCGGCTCGCCATCCCGGTCGCCGCGATCGTCGACACCAACTGCGATCCCGGCGACATCACCTACCCGATACCGGGCAATGACGATGCCGGCCGGGCGATCACGCTTTATTGCGACCTCGTCGCGAGGGCGGCAATCGACGGCATCTCGCGAGCGCAAGGCGAAGCTGGCATCGACATCGGCGCCGAGGAACAGGTCCACGAGCCCGTCATTCTCGACGCGGCTCCACCGATCGACGGCAGCGACGCCGATATGACGGCCGCCGAGGTGCTGGAGCCGCAGGCGGCGCCCTCGCCGAGAGGCGGCGCCAGAGCGGCCGAGCGGCTTCAGCCTCTGTTTACCGTGCCCGAGGCCGCGGCCAACGACCTCAAGAAAATCACCGGCATCGGCCCGGTGCTGGAGAGGAAGCTCAACGCCCTGGGCGTCACCCGGTTCGATCAGATCGCCACGTTCAGCGACGAGGATATCGCCAAAATCGACACTGCGCTCAACTTCAAGGGCCGCATCACTCGCGACGACTGGATCGGCCAGGCGAGGACCCTTGCCGACGCCGGCTGACGGCCTGGCGGCCGCCGCGCCCATAGATCAGATCGCTGGGAATTGACGATGAGCATTTCGGCCGGAATGGTGAAGCAGCTGCGCGAGAAGACCGGCGCCGGCATGATGGACTGCAAGTCGGCGCTGACCGAGACGGCTGGCGACATGGAAGCGGCCGTCGACTGGCTGCGCACCAAGGGGTTGGCCAAGGCCGCCAAGAAAGCCGGACGGATTGCCGCCGAGGGCGTCGTTGCCGTGGCGGCGGCGGGGGCGCGCGCGGTAATGGTCGAGGTGAACTCGGAGACCGACTTCGTCGCCCGCAACCCGGAGTTCCAGGCGCTGGCATCAGGCATCGCTCAGGCGGCGCTTGCAACCGACGGCTCTCTTGCGGCCATTCTCGCAGCCAAGATGCCGGGCTCCGGGACCGCCGTCGAGGACACGATCAAGGCCGCCATCGCCACCATCGGCGAGAACATCTCGCTCAGGCGTGCGGCACTGCTCACCGTCAAGAACGGCGTCGTGGCGACCTACGTTCATGGCGCCGTCGCACCGGGTCTCGGCAAGATCGCCGTCCTCGTCGGCATCGAGTCGACCGCCCCAGCGGACAAGATCGAGCCGATCGGCAAGCAGGTCGCCATGCACGTGGCGGCAGCCGGTCCGCTCGCCGTTCGCGCCGAAGAGCTCGATCCGGCGGTGGTGGCGCGCGAGCGGGCGATCTTCGGCGAACAGGCGCGCGCGTCCGGCAAACCGGAAGCGATCATCGACAAGATGGTCGAGGGCCGGGTGCGCAAGTTCTACGAGGAAGTGGTGCTTCTGTCGCAGATCTTCGTCGTCGACAC
The DNA here is from genome assembly GCA_040878485.1 of Bauldia sp. Lineage (GTDB taxonomy): Bacteria > Pseudomonadota > Alphaproteobacteria > Rhizobiales > Kaistiaceae > JBBDMC01. The sequence continues at coordinate 2,154 of JBBDMC010000142.1, forward strand.
CGAGAAGACCGTCGACAAGGCGCTCCAGGCGGCGGCCGTCGGAGCCGGCGCGCCGATCAGGGTCACCGCGTTCGTCGCCTTCCGGCTCGGCGAGGGCATCGAAAAGCGCGAGACCGATTTCGCCGCGGAAGTAGCTGCCGCCGCCGGCTTGGACAAAGCGCCCAGCGCCGAATCGTGACGGGACCTTGCCGAGCCTGACCGGGCTCGGTCCGCCCGCGCCAGCTTTCCTGGATTGACTGGTGTCCCCGGCCGCAAGGCAATAGATATTGGGCATGGCCGAGGCGCACACCAATCGGAGGCTTGCTGCGATCTTGGCGGCCGACGTCGTCGGCTACTCCCGGCTGATGGCGAGCGATGAGGCAGGCACGCTTGCGGCCCTGAAGCGTCACCGAGAGCTCGTCTTCGACCCGGCGGTCGCCGAATACGGCGGCCGCGTCATCAAGCTGATGGGCGATGGCACGCTGGTGGAGTTCGCCAGCGTCGTCGATGCGGTCAATTGCGCGCTGTCGGTGCAGAATTCCGCCATTTCCGATCCCGCCGGACGGGTCATCGTCCTGCGTATCGGCATCAATCTCGGCGACGTGATCATCGACGGGGACGACCTCTATGGCGACGGCGTCAATATCGCCGCCCGCCTGGAGCCATTGGCCGAGCCCGGCGGCATCTGCATCGCCTCGATCGTCAACGAGAGCGTCGGCACCAGAATCGATGTTGCCTTCACGGACGGCGGGGAGGTTCACGTCAAGAACATCGACCGCCCGGTGCGAATCTGGAAGTGGCGCCCTGGCGACCGCGCCGCCAAAGGCGACCGCCCCGGGGTCGCCAACCCGACGTCGCACCCGGAATCGCCGTCGATCGCCGTGCTGCCGTTCGCCAACATGTCCGGCGATCCCGAGCAGGAGTACTTCACCGACGGAATCACCGAGGACATCATCACCGATCTGTCGAAAGTGGCCGGATTGCTGGTGATCGCGCGCAATTCAAGCTTCGCCTACAAGGGCAAGCATGTCGACGTGCGCACGATCGCGAATGAACTCCGCGTGCGTTCGGTGCTCGAAGGCTCGATCCGCCGCGCCGGCAACCGGGTCAGGATCACCGCCCAGTTGATCGACGCCGGCACCGGCGGGCATTTGTGGGCCGAACGCTATGACCGGGATCTGACCGACATCTTCGCGGTGCAGGACGAAGTCACCCAACAAATCGTCGCCGCGCTGAAGATCACGCTGAGCCCCAGCGACAAATCGCGGCTGGCGGACGACGGCGGGACGACCAACGTCGAGGCGCACGACCTCTACTTGCGCGGTGGCGCGCTATTGAGGGGGCCGACCAAGAATCGTGAAGTCTTCGAGCGGATGAGCGCGCTTTTCCGGCAAGCGATCGATCGTGATCCTGCTTACGCGCGAGTCTATGCCGCGCTCGGGATTGCCCTGGCGCTCGATTATCTGAACCGCTGGAGCGATGACCCCGACCGATCGCTCGCCGAGGCCCGACGCCTCACCGACCAGGCGATCGAAAAAGGCCCGAACGAGCCGATGGGGCACCATGCCGCCGCGTTGGTGGCGATGTACGGCAAGGACTTCCAACGATGGACGGCTGAAGTCGAGACGACGCTGTCGCTCAGTCCGAACTTCTCCTTGGCCCACAGCGCCGTTGGCGAGATCAAGATGTATTCGGGAGAACCAATGGCGGCGATCCCGCACCTTGAGCGCGCCATGCGCCTCGATCCGGCTTTTCACCAAGTGCACACCCAAACCCTCGGCATGGCGTACCTGATCGCGGGCAAGTACGAGACGGCAGCGGCGGTGTTCAGGGAGCGAATCCTGCTGGTGCCCGACACGGACATTTCGCGTGCCTATCTTGCCGCCGCGCTCGGCCATCTGGGAGGCTTCGAGGAAGCCCGACGCGTCTGGCACGAGCTCAAGGCGATCAATCCGAAGTATTCCTTCGCGGAACGCATTGGCCGGCTGCCATTCAGGGACCAGGCCGACGTCGAGCGGATTGCCGACGGGCTGAGAAAGGCCGGTCTGCCGGACTGACCTCAGGCGGGGCTCGCCAGCCGTGACAGGGCAGTGGCCATCGTGTATCCGGTTGGCCGCCGCCTGCCATTCGAATCGGGACGACGAAGGTGCCGCTTCGCTACAGACGCATCCTTCTCAAGGTTTCCGGCGAGGCGCTGCTCGGCGATCAATCCTTCGGCGTCGACGACAAGGTGCTCGACCGCGTGGCGGGCGAGATCGATGAGGCGCAGAAGCTCGGCGTCAAGGTCGCCGTGGTCGTCGGCGGCGGCAACATCTTTCGCGGCATGGCAGTCGCCGAGGCGGGCGGCGACCGCATCTCCGGCGACCAGATGGGCATGCTCGGAACCGTGATGAACGGCATTGCGCTGACCGCCGCACTGGCGCGGCGTTCGGTCGAGGCTCGGCTCTTCTCGGCGGTGCCGATGCCGACGATCTGCGAAACGTTCAGCCAGCAGCGGGCGCGCAAGGCTTTCGAGGCGGGCAGGGTGACGGTCTTCGTCGGCGGCCTCGGCATCCCGTTCCTCACCACCGACACCGCTGCAGCGCTGCGGGCGGCTGAGATGGGCTGCGACGCTCTCTTCAAGGGGACTCAGGTCGACGGCGTCTATTCCGCTGACCCGAAGCGCGACAGTCGGGCGGTCCGTTTCGACCGCCTGACCCACGCCGACGTGCTGGCCAAGGGCCTCAAGGTGATGGACGCCTCGGCGGTTGCGCTTGCCCGCGATAACCGTATTCCGGTAATCGTCTTTTCGATCCTGCAGCCCGGCGCGTTCGTTGATATCCTCAAGGGTACGGGCCGGGCCACCGTGGTTGCCGACGGCTGACGCGCCCGGCGGGGCAGGGGTCGCCCCACCGGCCGGCGAAACCCGGTCGCGACCGACGACACGAGGAGACCCGATGGATCTGGCTGAACTTGACCGCCGCATGCATGGCGCCGTCTCGGTGCTGAAGGGCGAGCTCGCCGGCCTGCGGACCGGGCGCGCCTCGACGAGCCTGCTCGAGCCGATCCACGTCGAGGCCTATGGTTCCTCGATGCCGATCACCCAGCTCGCCACCATCAGCGTTCCCGAACCGCGCATGCTCTCGGTTCAGGTGTGGGACAAGGCGAACCTCCATGCCGTCGATCGGGCGATCCGCGAGGCCAACCTTGGCCTCAATCCCATTCTAGAGGGTACACTGATGCGCATCCCGATACCGGACCTGACCGCCGACCGGCGTCAGGAGCTGGTCAAGGTGGCGCACAAATACGCCGAACTGGCCCGTGTCGCCGTCAGGCACGTCCGGCGCGACGGCCTCGACTTCCTCAAAAAGGAGGAGAAGGAGGGCAGGATTGGCAAGGACGAGCACCACCATCAGGCCGACCAGATCCAGAAAATGACCGACGGTACGATCGCCGAGATCGATCAGATCGTGGCGGTCAAGGAAGCCGAGATAACCCAGGTCTGAGGCCGGGTGGCCTGACACGATGTCCATCGCCGCCGATCAGAGCGTAGTGCCGACTTCCGCCGGCGGCGCGATGCCGCGCCATGTGGCGATCATCATGGACGGCAACGGCCGCTGGGCGTCGGCGCGGGGTCTGCCGCGCGGCGAGGGGCATCGCCGTGGCGTCGAGGCCGTCCGTCAGACCGTGCGGGCGGCATTGGACCTCGGGATCGGCTATCTGACGCTGTTCAGCTTCTCATCCGAGAACTGGTCGCGCCCGCGCGAAGAGGTCGACTTTCTCTTCGGCCTGTTCCGGCTCTACATCCGCCGCGATATGGCGGAGCTGGACGCGCAGGGCGTGCGAATCACCGTGATCGGGGAACGGCGGGGTCTGCCGTCCGACATCCTGGCGTTGATCGAGGAAAGCGAGGCGCTGACCCGTGGCAACAGGAACCTGGAGTTGACCTTCGCCTTCAACTACGGCAGCCGCGACGAGATCGTGCGGGCGGTTCGGACGATCGCCGGCGAGGCGCGTGCCGGTCGGCTCGACCTTGGGGCGATCGACGAAGCCTGCATCGCTGGACACCTCGACACGGCCGGGGTCCCCGATCCGGACCTGGTGATCCGCACCAGCGGCGAGCTTCGGCTGAGCAACTTCCTGCTGTGGCAATCGGCTTACGCCGAGCTTGTGTTCCTGCCCGTGCTGTGGCCGGATTTCGACAAGCAGGCGCTGAAGAGTGCCGTCGATGAGTTCGCAACGCGCTCGCGCCGGTACGGCGGCGTCGCAGGGCTGGAGAGCGCGTGAACGCCCGCAGCTTCAGCGACCGGGGCGAGACGATGGCCGTGTTCGGCATCGATCTGCCGGCGAGAGTGGGATCGGCCGCACTCCTGGCGACGCTTGCTCTGGCCGCAGCCTGGTTCGGCGGCTGGCCCGCCGCCGCCGTGATCGCCACGGTCGCCGCGGTCGTCCATGTGGAGTGGGCGAGGCTCACCGAGAAACGCTGGCGGTCGAGCGCGGCCTTCACCGCCGCCATAGTCGCCGCGATCGGCCTTGCCGCGGCTGGCCTGGTCTGGGCGGGTTGCGGATTGGTCGTTGCCGCAGTCCTCGCCGGGGCGCTCACCGGGCGGAACGTCTGGCGCCCCCTTGGCATCGCCTACGCCGCCATCTTCGGCTTTGGGCTGCTGGCGCTGCGGCTGGCGCCGGAGTCTGGCTTCGCCGCCATAGTCTTCCTTTTCGCCGTCGTCTGGGCGACCGACACGGGAGCATTCTTCGCCGGACGGCTGATCGGCGGGCCGAGGCTCTGGCCCAGCGTTTCGCCGAGGAAAACCTGGTCCGGCACCGTTGGCGGTCTTGTCGCCGGGGTAGCGGTCGGGCTTGCCGCCGCCGGGCTTCTGGCTCTGCCGCTCGGCTGGCCGCTGGTCATCGTCGCGGCGGCACTGTCGTCAGCCTCGCAGGTGGGCGATCTCTTCGAATCCTGGATCAAACGACGCTTCGGCGCAAAGGACTCCGGCCGCATCGTTCCCGGCCACGGCGGGCTCATGGATCGCGTCGACGGTCTGACGCTTGCCGCTGGCTTGGCGGCGATCGTCGGCTTCGTCAACGGCGGTCCGGCCGGCCTTGCGGCAGGGCTGGTCCAATGGTGATCGGCACCGCCGCGGTCAGGAACCAACCCGCCCGGGCGAGCGCCCCGCGGCGGATCACCATCCTCGGCGCGACCGGGTCGATCGGCACGAGCACCCTGGACGTGATTGCCGGGCAACCGGGGGCCTTCGCGGTCGAGGCGGTCACTGCCAACGCCAACGCTGTCAGACTCGCCCGGATCGCCCGGTCGACCGGGGCGCGACATGCGGTCATTGCCGAGCCGGCTGCCTATCGCGACCTCAAGGAGGCGCTCGCCGGCAGCGGGATCGAGGTTGCGGCGGGCGGCGAGGCGGTGGCGGCCGCGGCCACCCGGCCGGTCGACCTGGTCGTCGCCGCCATCGTCGGCAGCGCCGGGCTGGCGCCGACCTACGCCGCCGTCACCGCCGGAACGCGGATCGCACTTGCCAACAAGGAGTGCCTGGTTTCGGCCGGCGAGCTATTCGTCGGCGCGGCGCGGGCGGCCGGCGTGACCATCCTGCCGGTCGATTCCGAGCACAATGCCGTCTTCCAGATCCTCGACGGGCGCAGCATGGAGGACGTCGAGCGAATCACCATCACCGCCTCCGGCGGCCCGTTCCGCCAGTGGACCGCCGAGGCGATGGCGAGAGCGACGCCGGCCGAGGCCCTGAAACACCCCAGATGGTCGATGGGGCCGAAGATCACGGTCGATTCGGCGACGCTGATGAACAAGGGGCTCGAGCTGATCGAGGCGCACCACCTGTTCGGCCTCACCGGCCAGGACCTCGTCGTCCTGGTGCATCCGCAGGCGATCGTCCATGGCCTGGTTCACCTGCGCGGCGGCGCGGTTCTGGCGGCGCTCGGTCCGCCGGACATGCGCGCCCCGATCGCCCATTGCCTGGCGTGGCCGGCCCGCAGTCCACTCGCCGCCGCCGCCCTCGACCTCACCGCGCTCGGCCCGCTTACCTTCGAGCCGCCGGATCTCCGGCGTTTCCCGGCTCTTGCGATCGCCAGGGCAGCCCTTGCCGCCGGCGGCTGGGCAACCAACATTCTCAGCGCCGCCAACGAGGTGGCGGTCGCCGCCTTCCTGGACGGACGGCTCGGTTTCCTGCAGATTGCAGGAATAGTCGAGGAAACGATCGAGCGCGCGGCTTCGCTGGTGCCGTTGCGGGCGGCAACGTCGATCGAGGATGCGATCGCTCTCGATGGCGAGGGCCGCCGGATTGCCGCGCAGACGGTCCTCGGGCGGGTTTCAGGCGGAGGCGTAAAGGATACCAGACATGGGCCTCTATGAGTGGTTCGGCGGCTTCGGTTCGACGATTGTCGGCTATCTGGTGCCGTTTCTGTTCGTTCTGACCGTCGTCGTCTTCGTCCACGAGCTCGGCCATTTCCTCGTGGCGCGGCTGTTCGGCGTTGCCGTCAAGGTCTTTTCGATCGGCTTCGGCCCCGAAATCTTCGCCCTGGTTGACCGCCGAGGCACGCGCTGGCGGCTGTCGGTCATTCCCCTGGGCGGCTACGTCAAGTTCCTCGGCGATGAGAACGAGGTAAGCGCGACCGATCGGGCGGCCCTGGCGCGGATGGGCCCGGCCGAGCGCTCCCTCGCCTTCGCCGGCAAGCCGGTTACTGCCCGGGCCGCCATCGTCGCGGCCGGCCCGCTTGCCAACTTCCTGCTGGCGATCGCGATCTTCACGGCGATTTTCAGCTTGTATGGCCGCGAGGTCATGACCCCGCGGGTCGATACCGTCGTGGCCGGCAGCGCCGCCGAACGGGCCGGCTTCGAGCCGGGCGACACCATCGTCTCGATCGACGGCAGGCCGATCGGCAGCTTCAATGACCTGCAGCGCGTGGTCAGCTTCAGCGCCGAGCGGGATCTCGACATCATCGTCAGGCGCGGCGACCGGGAGATCACCCTCTCGGCAGCGCCGGAACGCCAGGACGTCACCGACCGGTTCGGCAACCAGCATCGCGTCGGTGTCCTCGGCATTGCCCGCGACGCCAGGGGCGGCGACATCGTCACCGAGCGGTTTTCGGTGCCGGAGGCGGCCTGGGTCGCGACCCAAGAGACCTGGTTCGTGGCTGAGCGCACGTTGGCCTATCTCGCAGCAGTGGTGATCGGGCGCGAGTCGGCCGATCAGCTGGGCGGCCCGTTGCGGGTCGCTGAAGTCTCGGCCCAGGTCGCAACCCTCGGGTTCGTCGCCCTGGTTAACCTCGCCGCGATCCTTTCCATCAGCATCGGCCTGATCAATCTTTTCCCGATTCCGATGCTGGATGGAGGCCATCTGCTGTTTTTCGCCATCGAGGCGGTGCGCGGGAGGCCGCTCAGCGAGCGGGTCCAGGAGATCGGTCTGCGCATCGGCTTCGCCACGGTGGTGATGCTGATGGTGTTTGCAACCTGGAACGATATTATTCATTTGAGTTCGCTGTGAAATCGCGGTTTCATGCGTGTCGCTCGGGCAACGCCGGGCGAGATTCGCGGTGGGGCTCGGGGCGCTGGCTTGCGGGGTCGTAAAAAGCTTGCAATCCTCTATCCTGGGGACGCGACGGGGCGAATCTGCGCCGGTTGGCTGAAGGCGCCGAGCAGACAGGCAGTAGGCATTTGAATCGTATGAATTCGCTAGTAGTTCTGGCCCGGAAAGCAGCTCTGGCGGCAATCCTGGGGTGGGCCGTGCCTGCCGCCACGGTGGCGATGCCGGCGCTCTTGGCACTGCTGGTACCGGGTCCGGCTCAGGCTGCGGTCGCCTCAAGCATAGCCGTCGAGGGCAACCAACGCGTCGACGCCGAGACCATCAAGGCTTACATCACCATCAAGCCCGGCAAGGCCTACGGCGCCGCCGACATCGATGAGTCGGTGAAGATCCTCTACGGCACCGGTCTGTTCGCCGACGTGCTGATCGATCAGCGCGGTAGCGTCCTGGTCGTGGTCGTTGCCGAGAATCCGATCGTCAATTCGGTGACGTTCGAGGGCAACAAGAAGCTCAAGGCCAACATCCTGGTCGAGGTCGTCGACCTGAAGACGCGGGGCGTGCTGACCGACGCCAGGCTGAAGAGCGACATCGCCCGTATCGAGGAGTACTACGCGCGCAGCGGCCGCAGCGGCGCGCAGGTCGACGCCCGGGTCACCCAGCTCGGCGAAAACCGCGTCGACGTCGTGTTCCTCGTCTACGAGGGCGACCGGACGGGCGTCGCCTCGATCACCTTCGTCGGCAACAGTGTGTTCTCTTCGACGCGGCTCAGCCGGACCATCACCACGCGCAAGACCAATTGGCTGAGCTGGCTCAACAAGCGCGACGTCTACGGCGAGGAGAAGCTGCAGGCGGACGAGGACGCGCTGCGCCGGTTCTACTTGGAACATGGCTACGCCGATTTCCAGCTGCTGGACGCGCAAGCGGACTTCGATGAGGCGAACGGCGTCTATCACGTCACCTTCACCATCGATGAGGGGCCAAAGTATCGGTACGGCGAGATCACCATCGATTCGTCGGTTCCCGGGGTCGATTCCGCGGCGCTGGCAGGGTTCGTCAGTACGAAGAGCGGCAAGGTCTTCGACTCCAGCGAGGTCGAGACGTCGGTCGAGGACCTCACCATCGAGCTGTCGCGGATGGGCTATGTGTTCGCCCAGGTAAACCCGCGCGGCGACCGCGACTACGCCAACAACGTTATCGCGATCACCTACGTGATCGACGAGGGGCCGCGGGCATACGTCGAGCGGATCGAGATCTACGGCAACACCAAGACCCGCGACTACGTCATCCGCCGTGAGTTCGTCAATATCTCCGAAGGTGACGCCTACAACCGCGTGCTGATCGATCAGGCCGAGCGTCGCCTGCGGGACCTCGGCTACTTCAAAACGGTCTCGATCACCACCCGGCAGGGTTCGGCGCCCGACAAGGTGGTGCTGCTGGTCAACGTCGAGGACCAGTCGACCGGATCGTTCTCGATTGCCGGCGGCGTGTCGACGACGGAGGGGCTCATCGCCGAGGTCGCGCTCGAGGAAACCAATTTCCTCGGCCGCGGTCAGACACTGCGAATCGCGGTCGGTGGCGGTTTCAACGACCAGACCTACAACCTGTCTTTCACCGACCCTTATTTCCTCGGCTATCACGTGTCGGCAGGCTTCGATCTCTATCGCAACGTGTCGAGCCGAAGCAGCCTGCGCCCGTTCACCAACGAGATCACCGGTGGCGGCCTGCGGCTGGGCTTGCCGCTGACCGACAACATGTCGCTGGGGCTCAACTACAAGATCGCCAACCAGATGATTTCCGGTGGGGCGGCCTGCGATCCTGATGGCTCGATCGCTGGCCCGCCGGCGACCGTGACCGGCTGCTACTTCCCGAACGGCACGCGCCTGACTTCGTCGGCCGGCTATTCGTTCCTCTATTCGACGGTCGACAGCACCCTCGACCCGCGCGAGGGGCTGTTCGTCAAGTTTGCCCAGGATTTCGCCGGGGTCGGCGGCGACGCTGCGTTCATGCGCAGTGTTGCCGACGCGCGCTGGTATCACCCGATCGGCTCGAAGAGCGACGTGGTTGGCCTTCTGCGGATCACCGGCGGCAACATCACCGGGCTCGGCATGCCGGTGGCGATCCAGGACAACTTCTTCAAGGGCGGCGAGACGGTGCGCGGTTTCGCCCCGCTCGGTTACGGTCCACGCGACACCACGCTCGGCCCTACCGGTGGCATGGCGCTCGGCGGCAAGAACTTCTGGGCGGCGACCGCCGAGGTCCAGTTCCCGCTTCCCATGCTGCCGCCTGATTTCGGACTGCGCGGCGCGGTCTTTGCCGACGCTGGCATGTTGTTCGGGGTCGACACACCGGCAGCGTGTCTCAGTCCACCCGCCGCCATAGCGTGCAGCATCACCAGCGACACCGTGCTGCGCTCGTCGGTCGGCGCATCGATCCTGTGGGCGTCGCCCTTCGGCCAGTTGCGCGTGGATTTTGCCCAAGCGCTGAGCAAGGCGAGCTACGACAACACCCAGTTCGTCAGGATCGGGGCGGGCGCCACCTTCTGACGCCACCGGTCGGCCTTGGCTCGGGGCCGGGCCGGCGCCGCCAGGCGTCGCGCCTCGCCGGCTCGCCCAGACGGTCGCTTGCTCCAATCATCGACAATCCCTGCCAGATCGGTAAAACGGTGACGGCAACAAGCCCGGAGAGCGCCTCCGGGGATCGGCGGAGATTGACAATGAGCCGGCTGGCGCGGGCGACATCGGTGCAGGCCGCCGGCGGAGGGGCTGGCGGCTGATGGACGGCAAGACGACATCGCTGCAGACGTTCGACATTGCGCGGCTCATGCAGCTCTTGCCCCACCGTTACCCCTTCCTGTTGATCGACCGCATCGTCGACGTCGATGGCGACAACTCGGCGATCGGCATCAAAGCGGTCACTGCCAACGAGCCCCATTTCCAGGGCCATTTTCCCGGTTTGCCGATCATGCCGGGCGTGCTGTTGATCGAGGGGATGGCGCAGACCGCCGCGGCGATCTGCGCGGCGGCGCTCGGGCGAACCAAGCCGTGG
>JBBDMC010000142.1:12713-15742 GCA_040878485.1 Bauldia sp.
GACGGTCTATTTCATGACCGTCGACCAGGCCAAGTTCCGCAAGCCGGTTGGTCCCGGCGTGACGGTCGAGTACCATGTCCGCAAGCTGCACAAGCACGGCAACATCTGGAAGTACGGCGCCGAGGCACGCGTCGACGGCGCGCGAGTCGCCCAGGCGATCTTCAGCGCCATGATCACCGACGAGTAGTTGCCGCATGGGGCGCATCCACCCGACGGCAATCATTGACGACGGCGCTCGTCTGGGCGCCGATGTGGCAATCGGGCCCTATTCAATCGTCGGCGGAGCGGTCGAGATCGGCGACGGTGTCGTCCTCGGCTCGCACGTCGTTGTCGGTGGGCGCACGACCGTTGGGGCGCGCACGCGCATCTCTTCGTTCGCCGCAATCGGCGGCGAAGCCCAGGACCTCAGCTACCGAGCGGAGGGTTCCGCGGTCTCGATCGGTCCGGACTGCCTGATCCGCGAGTACGCGACAATTCACGGCGGCACGGCCAAAGGCCGTGGGACGACGACCGTCGGCGCCAATTGCTTCCTGATGATCGGGGCACACGTCGCCCACGATTGTCTGGTCGGCGATCACGTGATCCTGACCAACCAAGCGACCCTCGGCGGCCATGCCGAGATCGGCGACTATGCCATTCTCGGTGGTCTCGCGGCGGTGCAGCAGCGAACCCGCATCGGTGCCCATGCCTTCGTCGGCGGTCTCACCGGCGTGACCAGGGACGTGGTGCCGTTCGTCATGGTATCGGAGCATCGCGCCCAACTCGCCGGCATCAACGCCACTGGCCTCAAGCGTCGCGGTTTCGATCACCAGACGATCCAAGCGGTTCGGGCGACCTACAATGCCTTCTTCTTCTCTACCGGGCCGCGGGCCGAGCGCATCGCCCGTGTAGCGGAGCGGTTCGGCGACGTTCCCGCGGTGCGGCAGTTCATCGAGTTTCTCCGCGCCAGCGGGGACAGGCCCATCACTCTCCCGCGCCGTCGGGCGATGGATATCGAAGATTAGGTCGCGGTGAGTGACGCGGGGGAAGGACCGGGCATGGAGCCGCTGACGATCCTGGCGGCGGCTGGGTCGCTGCCGGTCCATGTCGCCGCCGCCGCGGCGGCCGCCGGCCGGCCGGTGTTCGTCATCGGCCTGGAGGGGACCGCCGACGAGCGCCTGCGGTCGTTCCCGCATGAAATGGTGAAATGGGGTCAGCTCGGGCGCGCGCTTGACCTCATCGCCGCCCACAAGACCCGCGACATCGTCGTTGCCGGGTTGCTCGACGCACGGCCTGACTTCCGCGGCATCCGCGTCGATTTCGGCGCCTTCGCGGTCCTGCCAAGAATCCTGGCGCTCCTCGCCGGCGGCGACGACACCGTTCTCAGCGGGCTTGTCAGGCTATTGGAGGACCTCGGTTACCGGGTCGTCGGTGCCCATGAGATCGCTCCCGATCTCGTCGCCGAGCCGGGTTTGGTTGTCGGATTGCGTCTGCCGGCGACCGCGCTTGCCGACGCCAAGCTGGCTTTTGGGGCGGCGCGCGCCATCGGTTTGCTCGACGCCGGGCAGGCGGCCATTGTGGTTGACACACGGGTGGTCGCGCTCGAGGGCGCCGAGGGGACCGACGCCATGGTGGCGCGCGTGGCGGAGCTTCGCCGCAGCGGACGCGTGCGCTGGTTGGGGCGACGCGGCGTGCTGGCGAAATGCGCCAAGCCGCAACAGGACGTTCGCATGGACATGCCGGTCATCGGGGCTGTGACGGTCAGGAACGTGGCCGATGCCGGGCTCGCCGGGATCGTCGTCGAAGCCGGTCGCGTCATGATCGTTGAACGCGTCGAGACCATCGCCGCTGCGGAACAGACCGGCACGTTTATCCTCGCCGAAAGCGGCGCGGCGGGCAGGTGATGGGCAGTCGTGGCCGAGACGGGCGTGAGGCGCCGCTGACGGCCTTCCTCATCGCCGGCGAGGAGTCCGGCGATATCCTCGGCGCCGAACTGATGCGGGCCCTGTCACAGCGGCTGGCGGGCGCGGTGCGCTTCGCGGGGGTTGGCGGCCGGCGCATGAGCGAGGCCGGCAATGGGTCGATCTTCCCCATGGAGGTCAACGCTCTCCACGGCCTCTCGGCGGTGATCGCCAACTTGCCATCGCAGATCGCGCGAATTCGCAGCACCGCCGCCGCCGTGGTCGAGGCCGATCCCGATGTTCTGATTCTGGTCGATTCGCCGGCCTTCAATCTACGCGTCGCGCGCAAGGTACGGCGGGCCAGCCCGGCGATCGCAATTGTCGACTACGTGTCGCCGACGGTCTGGGCCTACGCGCCCTGGCGCGCCAGGTGGATGGCGGCGTTCGTCGATCAGGTCCTGGCGATCCTGCCCTTCGAGCCGGCGGTCCACCGCCGCCTCGGCGGGCCGCCGTGCGCTTTCGTCGGCCACCCGATCACCGAGCGCCTTGACCGGCTGCGCTCGGCGGTCGGCGAGCGACGGCCAATTGGCGCCGGGGACCCGCTGACCCTGCTCGTTCTTCCCGGTAGCCGGCGGAGCGAAATCGACCGCCTGCTGGCGTGTTTCGGCGAGACAGTGCGGCTGGTCGCCGCACGCTCGGGTCCGCTGGAGGTCCTGCTGCCGGCGGTCCCCGCCCTGGCCGACGACATCCGCAGGCGGGTGCGGGATTGGCCGGTGCAGCCGCAGATCGTCGAGGGCGAGGACGACAAACTGTCGGCGTTTAGGCGCGCCGACGCAGCCCTTGCCGCCGCCGGCACCGTCACCCTCGAGCTTGCCCTTGCCGGCATCCCCATGGTGGTTGGCTACCGGTTTGACCCGCTGGCGAGGTTGGTCATGCCCCTCGTCAAGGCGCGGTCACTCGTCCCCAACTGGTCGATCGTGCTGCCCAATCTGATTCTCGAGTCGAGCGTGGTGCCCGAGTTTCTCAATGGCGAGGTCGTGCCGGAACGACTGGCGTCGGCGATCGTGCCGCTGCTGGCGGAATCGCCCGAGCGCGCGCATCAACTCGATGCATTCCGACGGCTCGACTCGTTGATGTCGCCGGGGGCGA
>JBBDMC010000142.1:15752-23804 GCA_040878485.1 Bauldia sp.
GAAGCGGTGCTTGACGCCATTCGCGACCGGCGCCGCGCGTTGGCGCCCGCCGCCGCCAGCTGAGGATCAGCGCCGTTTGGAGATCGGGACGTAGTCGCGGCGGCGCTCGCCGGTGTAAAGCTGGCGCGGCCGGCCGATCTTCTGCGAAGGGTCCTCGATCATTTCCTTCCACTGGGCGATCCAGCCCACCGTCCGCGCCACCGCGAACAGGACCGTGAACATGGTGGTCGGAAAGCCAAGCGCCTTCAGGGTGATGCCCGAATAGAAGTCAATGTTCGGGTAGAGCTTCTTCTCGATGAAGTACTCGTCGGTGAGCGCGATGCGTTCGAGCTCCATCGCCACCTCGAGCAGGGGATCGTCCTGGATGCCGAGCTCGGCCAGCACCTCGTGGGTCGTCCTCTGCATGATCTTGGCTCGCGGGTCGTAGTTCTTGTAGACCCGGTGACCGAAGCCCATCAGCCGGAAGGGATCGTCCTTGTCCTTGGCCCGGGCGATGAACTCGGGGATGCGGTCGACGGTGCCGATCGTGCGTAGCATGCTGAGGGCCGCCTCGTTGGCGCCGCCGTGCGCCGGCCCCCACAGGCAGGCGATGCCGGCGGCGATGCAGGCGAAAGGGTTGGCGCCGGAGGAACCGGCAAGCCGTACCGTCGAGGTCGAGGCATTCTGCTCGTGATCGGCGTGCAGGATGAAGATGCGGTCCATGGCGCGCGACAGCACCGGGTTCACCTTGTACTCCTCGCACGGCACCGCGAAGCACATGCGCAGGAAGTTGGAGGCGTAGTCGAGCGCGTTGAGCGGATAAACGAACGGCTGACCGACGTGGTACTTGTACGCCATCGCCGCGATGGTCGGCATCTTGGCGATCATCCGCAGCGAAGCCACCATCCGCTGGTGCGGGTCGTTGATGTCGGTCGAGTCGTGATAGAAGGCCGACATGGCGCCGACCACGCCGCACATGATCGCCATGGGGTGGGCGTCGCGGCGGAAGCCGGTGAAGAACCGGTTCATCTGCTCGTGCACCATGGTGTGGTAGGTGACGCGGTGGTCGAAGTCCGCCTTCTGCGCCGGCGTCGGCAGCTCGCCGTAGAGCAGTAGGTAGCAGGTCTCGAGGAAGTCGCCGTGCTCGGCGAGTTGCTCGATCGGATAACCGCGATAGAGCAGAACCCCTTCGTCGCCGTCGATGTAGGTGATCTTCGATTCGCAAGCGGCGGTCGAAGTGAAGCCGGGGTCGTAGGTGAAATAGCCGCTTTCCCGATAGAGCGGACTGATGTCGATCACCTGCGGGCCAAGGGTGCCCTTGCGGACCGCGAAGTCCCAGCTTTCGTTGCCGACGGTCAGCCGGGCGCTGTTCGCCGGGGCGGTGCGGTCTTCCATCCTGCTGACGTTGGCCATGGCGGCTACCTCTTTGTTGCCCTCCATTATATTGCTGCGACGCAACAAGTCCACGCTGGCGCCGGTGGCGGTTTGATCGCCTGTCAGGCGGCGGCCTGATCGGCAAGGCGGGCGAGGCTCTCTTCGCGGCCGAGGAGCGCCAGTACGTCGAAGATGCCGGGCGAAGCGGCGCGGCCGGTGAGGGCGGCGCGGAGTGGCTGGGCGACGCTGCCGAGTTTGAGTCCTTCGGCATCGGCGAACGCCTTGACCTGGGTCTCGATCGCCGGCCCCGACCAGTCGTCGAACGCTGCGAGCGCGGTGGCAAGGCGGGCGAGCAGGATCCGCGCCTTCTCGTCGAGCAGCTTGGCTGCCGCCGGGTCGAGCTGGAGCGGCCGGTCGGCGACGATGAAACCGGCCTGGTCGATCAGCTCGACCAGGGTCTTTGCCCGGTCCTTGAAGAGCGGCATTGCGGCCCGCAGCCGAGCGCGGCGGGCGGCGTCGAGGCGGGCGGCGAACTCGGGCCCGCCGGCAAGATGGGGCAGAGCGTCCAGCAGGGTCACCATCAGATCGGCGTCGGGCATGCTCCGGATGTAGTGGGCGTTGACGCTGTCAAGCTTGGCAAAGTCGAAACGGGCGGCGCCACGACCGACCCCATCGATGTCGAACCATTCGATCATCTCATCGTCCGACATGATCTCGGCATCGCCGTGGCTCCAACCGAGACGGACGAGGTAGTTGCGGAGCCCCTGGGGAAGGTAGCCCATCGCCCGGTAGGCATCGACCCCCATGGCGCCGTGCCGCTTCGAAAGCTTGGCGCCGTCCGGCCCGTGGATGAGCGGAATGTGGGCCATCGCCGGCAGCGGCCAGCCGAGCGCGTCGTAGATCACCTTCTGGCGGCCGGCGTTGGTGAGGTGGTCGTCGCCGCGGATGATGTGGGTGATGCCCATGTCGTGGTCGTCGACGACCACCGCCAGCATGTAGGTCGGCGTGCCGTCGGAGCGCAGGATGACGAAATCATCGAGGTCCTGGTTGGGGAAGGCGACGCGGCCCTGGACGCGGTCCTCGATCACCGTCTCGCCGGCGGACGGCGACTGGATGCGGATCGTCGGCTCGACGCCGGGCCGAGCAGTAGAGGGGTCGCGATCGCGCCAGCCGCCCTCGTAGCGGGCGAAGCGTCCCTCGGCGCGGGCGCGGGCGCGCATCTCGTTCAGCTCCTCCGCCGTGTCATAGGCGCGATACGCCTTACCCGCGGCGACCAACGCAGCGGCGACGTCGCGGTGCCGGCTGGCGCGCGCGTATTGATGGACCGGCTCGCCGTCCCAGGCGAGCCCGAGCCAGGTCAGCCCGTCGAGGATCGCGGCAATCGCCGGCTCGGTCGAGCGGGCCCGGTCGGTGTCCTCGATGCGGAGCAGCATCTTGCCGCCGGTGTGCCTGGCGTACAGCCAGTTGAACAACGCGGTCCGTGCGCTGCCGATGTGCAGGAAACCGGTCGGCGAAGGAGCGAAGCGGGTGACGACAGACATAGTGACCGTTTACCATGAGCGCCGCAGGCGCGCGAAAAATGGGCCCTTGAAAACGTCCTTTCAGACAGTTCGTCTTTCCGTTGACTCTTTCTACGGGTTTGGCAGAACGGAAAAGAAAACGAAGATCAAGTTCTTCGTCGAAGGTACGGGGTCAAGCTCTTGCCGCCGATGCCCGTGCGGCTGAATGAAGCTCCGGCAGGATTCTACGATGTTAGCAGCGGCGCGCGCTGGGCCGAAGGCGAGGAAATCTTCCGTGTGTACAAGGGGAAGGAGTTCAGGGCGCGAGCCCAACGGGGTCAGTGGACCCTGCTGAACACCGGCGCGCGGTGCGGAAGCTTGAAGGCGCTCAGCGACGCTACTGTGGGGCACGAGAATGCTTGGACCGATTGGAAATTTCTCGACGATGCCGGCCGTCCTCGCATCGTCTCGGACAGACGCGATCAAAGTACGATTCGCGGGCGGCGCAATCCCACGATTGATGAGCTGGTGAATCGAATAGACTGCTAGCCGGTCATTCCCGCCCGGTGAGGGTTGCGCGGAAGCGTCGCGACAAAGTTATCTTCCCCGGGGAACGCACCTGTACCCTCTTTGCAAGGGAGCGACGCCGATCCCGCAATTCACCAGTCTGAGAGTATGCCGGGCGTATTGCCCTGCCGACGGGTGCGTGTTACACGTTCGGCATGATAACCATCACGGTAAAAGTTCCGGAGCGTCTCGCAGCCGAGATCGAGGCGGAATCGCGAAAACGGAAGGTTTCGAAGTCCGACATCGTGCGAGAACGACTGCAAGGCATCAAACGCCCAAATAAGCGCGCTTCGCACCTCGACGCGATCGCCGACCTGATCGGCTCGGTTGACGGCTTGCCGGCCGATCTTAGCGAGCGGACGGAGGAATATCTTCGGGCTACGGGGTATGGCCACAGCCGCCGTCGTTGACAGCGGCTTTCTGGTTGCGCTGCTGAGCACACGAGATAGTCACAACGCTTGGGCAGTCGACCAAGCAGGGCGTTTCGTGACGCCCTGGCATACGTGCGAGGCGGTTCTCTCCGAGACCTTCCATGTGCTGCCTCAGTATGCTGCTCCGACGCTCGCAGGCCTACTTGAGCGGCAGGCGGTGCTGGTCTCCTTCGATCTGACGCTGAACCTGGAGGCGGTGCTGGCGTTCATGCGAAAATACGCCGACCTGCCGATCGACCTCGCCGACGCATGCCTGGTGCGCATGACCGAGGTTCTGGCCGATCCCATTGTCCTTACGACTGATATGCATTTTCGCAGCTATCGCCGACACAGCCGCTTGGTCGTCCCCTGCGTTATGCCGCATCATTGACCTGCGCTCGGCATGCCGTGGGTGCGATTCTGTACCTTCTTGCGATTTGGCAGATTCGCTGCGGCGCGCTAGGAACGCGGGCAAAACGGGCTTGTCGACAATGAGCGAAACATTGGTCCGCGAAGCTGGGCAGGATTTCATTCGCGACATCGTGCGGGCCGACCTCGTATCCGGCCGCCACAGGACCGTGGTCACCCGCTTCCCGCCGGAGCCCAACGGCTACCTGCATATCGGCCACGCCAAGGCTATCTGCCTCAATTTCGGCATCGCCGCAGAGTTCGGCGGCCGCTGCAATCTTCGCTTCGACGACACCAATCCGACCAAAGAGGAGCAGGAGTACATCGACGCGATCAAACGTGACGTGGCGTGGCTCGGCTTCGATTGGGGCGACGGGCTCCATCATGCCTCGGACTATTTCGAGCAGCTCTACGAATGGGCGGAGCACCTGATCCGCGCCGGCAAGGCCTATGTCGACGACCAGAGCCAGGACGATATGCGCGCCGCCCGCGGCACGCTGACCGAACCCGGCCGCAACAGCCCTTTCCGCGAGCGGAGCGTGGCCGAGAACCTCGACCTTTTCCGGCGCATGCGGGCGGGCGAGTTTGCGAACGGCGCGCGCGTGCTCCGGGCGAAGATCGACATGGCCGCCGGCAACATCAATCTCCGCGACCCGGTGCTCTATCGCATCCTGCATGCCGCCCATCCGCGCACCGGGACGACCTGGTCGATCTATCCGAGCTACGATTTCGCCCACGGGCAGTCCGACGCCATCGAAGGCATCACCCATTCGCTGTGTACCCTCGAGTTCGCCGACCACCGGCCGCTCTACGACTGGCTGATCGAGAATCTGCCGGTACCCTCCCGGCCGCGCCAGTACGAGTTCGCCCGGCTCAACCTCAGCTACACCGTGCTGTCGAAGCGGGTGCTGACCCCGCTCGTCCGCGACGGGCACGTGGCCGGCTGGGACGATCCACGCATGCCCACCCTCGCCGGGCTGCGCCGTCGCGGCGTTCCGCCTGAGGCGATCCGCGACTTCGTGTCCCGCATCGGCGTCGCCCGCGCCGACAGCCTGGTCGACATCGCCATGCTGGAGGCTTCGATCCGCGAGCTGCTGAACAAGCAGGCGGCGCGCCGGATGGCGGTGCTGAGGCCGCTCAAGGTGGTCATCGAGAACTACCCGGAGGGCTGGAGCGAGGCTCTTGAGGCGGTCAACAACCCGGAGGACCCGGCCGCCGGCGTACGCCAGGTCCGCTTCGGCCGCGAGATCTACATCGAGCGGGACGACTTCATGGAGGACCCGCCGAAGAAGTTCTTCCGCCTGTCGCCGGGCCAGGAGGTGCGGCTGCGCTACGCCTATTTCATCCGCTGCCGCGAGGCGGTCAAGGATGCGTCCGGAGCGGTCGTCGAGCTCCGCTGCACCTACGACCCGCAAACGCGCGGCGGCAACACGCCGCCGGACGGGCGCAAGGTCAAGGCGACGCTCCACTGGGTGGCGGCGGCCGACGCCATGCCGGCCGAGGTTCGGCTTTACGGGCCGCTGTTCATCCGCCCCAACCCTGACGCCGGCGCCTTCGCCGCCGATCTCAACCCGGACTCACTCGAGGTGCTGCCCGGCTGCTTGGTCGAGCCGGCGATTGCCGCGGCCAACACCGGCGAGCCGGTGCAGTTCGAGCGGCTCGGCTACTTCTCCCGCGACGTCGATTCGACTCCCGGCCGGCCCGTCTTCAACCGCACCGTTGGCCTACGCGACACCTTCGCCAAACAGGTCGGCGGGTCGTCGTCGTAGGGCGGTTTAGCCAGCCGTCTTAGCCGTCCTGTTCGCCGGCTCGCGCCCGGACCCCGCAGGTGTATGCTGGCCACGGGGGCGAGACGATGGCTGAGCGAGGGAGTGGTGCGCCCGTCACCGTTGGTGCGCGGGTAGGGAGAGGCGTCACGCGCCTGATGGGCGTGCCGCCGGGCAGCGGTCTTCTGCGATCCGCCGCGACCGTTGCCGCGCTCTTATGGTCGCGTCTCGCGTTCGTCTTCGAAAAAGAGATGGAAGCGGGGCGCGGGTTCAACTGGCTGCCGGTCTTCTTCGGCTGCGGCGTCCTTTTCTATTTTGCCCTGCCGCGCGAACCATGGGCACCAGCGTTGGCGGCCCTCGCCCTCTGCCTGGCGCTCGCCGTCTGGCGGGCGCGCTTCAGAATCGTCGCCTTTCGTGTCCTCGCTGCCGCGGCCGCGGTTGCCGCCGGTGCTACGGCCGCCAAGATCAGAACTGACGCGGTCGCGACGCCGGCGCTCGCCCGCGAGATGACGGTGACGGCGACCGGCTGGATCGCGGATCTCGGCGAAGCGCAGCGGAACGGGATGCGCGTCGTGCTTCGCGTCCATCACATCGACGAGGTGGCGGCCGAGCACACGCCGGAAACGGTGCGGGTGACGGTGCGCAGCGGCACCGTCGCGCTTGGTGTCGGGGATGCGGTCGGCCTGCGGGCGCGGCTGACGCCGCCGAGCGGGCCGCCGCTGCCCGGCGGCCATGACTTTGCCCGCGACGCCTTCTACGCCGGGATCGGCGCTTACGGCTTCGCCTATGGCGCCGCCGAACCGGCCATGATCGGCCCGGCGCCCTTCGATATTCGGGTCGGCCGACCGCTGGCGGCGCTCCGCCACCTGATCCGCCGACGGATCGAGGCGGCGCTCCCCGGCGACGCCGGCCACGTCGCGGCGGCCCTCGTCATCGGCGACCAGGGCGGCATATCCGAGACCACCCAAGAGGCGATGCGCGCCTCCGGCCTCGGCCATATCCTGTCGATCTCCGGCCTCCACATGGCGTTGGTCGCCGGCGCGACGTTCTGGCTGATCCGCGCGCTCCTGGCGCTCTCGCCGGCGCTCGCCCTCGGCCGGCCGATCAAGAAGTGGGCGGCGGCGGCAGCGCTGGCTGTCGCCGTCTTCTATCTCGCCATCTCCGGCGCCGGCGTGGCGACCCAGCGCGCCTTCGTGATGCTGGCGATCATGCTTGCCGCGGTCATGATCGACCGGCGGGCGATCACGCTCAGGAACGTCGCGCTTGCCGCGCTGGTGGTTCTGGCGATCGCGCCGGAGAGCCTGCTTTCGGCGAGCTTCCAGATGTCGTTCGCCGCGACGGTGGCGCTCGTCGCCGGCTACCGGGCGATCTCCAGTTGGTCCGAGCGGCGTCTGCTGCTCAGCCCCGGCGGCGGTGTCGGCGCCCGGCTCCGACGGTCGTTCGCCAGCCTCGTCCTCACCTCGCTGATCGCCGGCGTGGCGACCGCGCCGTTCGCCGCCTTCCACTTCCAGCGGGTGGCGCCGCTCACGCTTGTCGCCAACCTCGCCGCCATGCCGGTGGTCGGTCTGCTGGTGATGCCGATGGCGCTCGCTGCGGTGGTGATGATGCCGTTCGGCCTGGAGGCCTTGCCGCTGTGGCTGATGGAGCGCGGCCTCGCCTGGGTCGGGCTGGTCGCCGAGTGGACGGCGGCATGGTCGGCCGGCTACGGCAACGTCGCCATGGCCCCCAAGGCCGCCTTGCTCTTCGTCGCCGCCGGCTTCCTGTGGCTGACGTTGTGGGGGGAGCGTTGGCGGCTGGCGGGCCTGGTGCCGATCGTGCTCGCCGTGCCGATCGCGGTCATGGCGCCACGGCCCGACGTTCTGGTCGACGAAAGCGGGATCGCCGCGGCGGTCCGCGGCGAGGACGGCGTCGACCTCCATCGCTGGGAGGCCGGTTTCCCGATGGTGGTAGCGATTGCGCCGGTCGCGGCGGATGTCGCGGTCGCGCGGCAGGGTGATTCCGCCCCGGATGATGGTCAACCGACCACTCGCGTGGTAACCTGGGGGTTGG
>JBBDMC010000143.1:0-5998 GCA_040878485.1 Bauldia sp.
GTAGAGGTGGATGGCGGCGACGCCGTCTCGCCGCGGAAATTGTCGGAGCGCCGTGAACATTGCGGTCATGATTGGCTGCTACCAATCGCGCCGCTGCCATCGCTGGGGATGCCCGTCAACCGTTTGTTCACCATGCTGGCGGAGCCTGACTGACGGGAGCGGGCGTTTGGGGAATGCCAGGGCGTCACGGAGGTTCCAAGGTGGCCCGGTTGTTCCGACACTATGTTCAGTATCGCCGCGTCGGCTTCGGCCGTGCGGCCGCGCTCCACTTCGCCTGGCTGGTCGCAACCGCCCAGAAGACGCCGTCCGAGGTTCTCAGGCTCGCCAAGCGCTGATCAACGCTCCGCGGCCGCTTTGGCGCGTCTGGCCTCGATCTGACCGACCGCATCGACCACCGCGTCGAAGGTGAGCATGGTCGAGGCGTGACGGGGCTTGTAGTCGCGCACCGGCTCGAGATACTTCAGCTCGGCGAAGCGTCCCCCGGGCGGCGGGCCGTTCTCTTTCAACATCCTTAACATCGTCTCACGCACCTGGCGGAGCTCGTCACCGTTGGCTCCGACGACGTGGCGCGCCATGACCGACGACGACGCCTGGCCGAGGGCGCATGCCTTCACCTCATGGGCGAAGTCGGTCACCACATCCCCGTCCATTCTGATGTCGACGGTGACGGTCGACCCACACAACCGCGAATGGGCGGTCGCTGTCGCGTCCGGCCGCTCCAGTCGCCCTAGTCGCGGAATCGACGCCGCAAGGCCGAGGATGTGCCGGTTGTAGATATCGTCGAGCATGGCGGAGAATATAGGCAACCGCCGAACGGGCCGCTATATAGGCGCCGGAAGGGAACGATGGGCGTGAGCCCCGGAGACCGGACCATGGACGCCTTGCTGAAGAAGCCAGCGGCATCGCCGGGCGCCGACCCGGCGGCAAACGTCAAACGCCCCAGCCGGACCGAGGCCGAAGCGGCCGTGCGCACCCTTATCGCCTGGGCCGGCGACGATCCGGCCCGGGAGGGGCTAAGGGAGACGCCTCGCCGGGTCGTCGACGCCTACGATGATTTCTACGCCGGCTACCGGCAGCGTCCGGCCGACGTTCTCGACCGCACGTTCGAGGATGTCGGCGCCTACGACGACATCCTCGTCGTTCGCGATATTCCGTTCTACTCCCACTGCGAGCACCACATGGCGCCGTTCTTCGGCCGCGCCCACGTCGCCTATTACCCGACCGCCAAGGTCGTCGGGCTGTCGAAGCTCGCGCGCATCGTTGACGTCTTCGCCCGCCGCCTGCAGACCCAGGAGCGCCTGACCGGCAACATCGTCACCGCCATCGACGAAGTCCTAAAGCCGCGCGGCGTGGCGGTGATGATCGAGGCGGAGCACCAGTGCATGACGCGCCGCGGCATCCAGGCGCACGGCAGCAGCACCGTGACGACTCAGTTCACCGGCGCCTTCCGCGACGATCCGGCCGAGCAGATGCGCTTCCTGACGCTGGTCAAGGGCGGCGGACAGGGCGCCTGAGCTTGCCCCCTCCAGCCGCACCGCGTTCCGTGCCCCTCCTTGGATTCTGATCATGACGGTTGACCCCTCCCCCTTCGCGCTTCGCGCCGACGAGGAGACGGTCGAGACCGGGGCGGCCCTTGCCCCCGGCTTCGACGCCGACGGTCTGATCGTGGCGATCGCCACCGACGTCGAGAGCGGCGAGGTTTTGATGGTCGCCCACATGAACGCCGAGGCGCTGGCGCGGACGATCGCAACCGGCGAGGCGTGGTTCTGGAGCCGGTCACGGCGGCGGTTGTGGCGCAAGGGCGAGGCGAGCGGCAACACGCTGGCCGTCGTCGAGATGCGCGTCGACTGCGACCAGGATGCGATCTTGCTGAAGGCGCGCCTGGCCGGCGCCGGCGTCGCCTGCCATCGCGGCTACCGGTCGTGCTTCTACCGCACGGTTCCCATCGGCGCGGCGCCGACGCCCGGCCTTGCCCTCGTCTTCGACGAGGCCATGCCGCGCCGGCCAAGGGCGAGCGCCCCAGCGCGCCGATAACAGCATCGCGCCAGCGGCCGGCGTCGTAACGGCCGAACCCAGTCGAAGCGAACGCCGCTACGCCGTCGCGATGTAGGCCCGCATCTCCTCGGCCTCGCGCTCGACCTGCTCGATCCGCGCCTTGACCACGTCGCCGATCGAGATGATCCCGGCAAGCCTGCCGCCCGCGACGACCGGAAGGTGTCGGAACCGACCGCGCGTCATCCGCGTCATCACATCGTTGACCGTCTCGCCCTCGGCGCAGGTGATGACGGCCCGCGTCATGATCGAACCGACCTCGGTCGCCAGTGCGTCGGCGCCACCGCGGGCCAACGCGTGGACGATGTCGCGCTCCGAAACGATCCCGGTGATCCGTCGGGCGCCGTCAACCACGACCAGGGCGCCGATTCTATGCCGGCTGAGCAGGTCTATCGCCTCGGCGACGCTGGCCGTCGAGCTGGTCGTCCGAACGTCACGCCCCTTCTCTGCGAGGATTGCTGCAACCGTCATGGGCGATTCTCCGTCGTCGTCCGCCCCACCGGGAGGACTACGATGCGACGTCTCGTCGCAGTTGACAAGCTGCAGCGCAACAAGCGCTTGGCGGTCAGGCCGCGCGACTGGGAACCGGGTCGAACAGCGGAAACAGCACCAGCCCGGCGACGAAGCCGCCGAGGTGAGCTTCCCAAGCAATGGCACCCGAGACGATGCCGGAACCGGCCCCGCCGATTCCGAACAGCAGGTTGATGCCGAGCCAGACCCCGAGAAACGCGATCACCCGAGCGTCGCGCACGACCTCGGCGAGTGGTGGCGCCGGGTTGCGATAGGATTGGGGGCCGTGCGAACCCCACAGTGGGCCCCCGCGCTGGAAGGCGAAGCGGCTGACGCCGGCCATGTGCGCCGAGATGGCGGCAGAAGCGCCCACCATCGGCACGAACGCTTGCGGAAACACCAGCATGTGAACGAACGCCCCGGCTACGGCTCCGACGGCCGAGAAGGCGAGGAATCGCAGCGGTCCGAACCGCCAGGCCAGCGGGCTGCCGAACGCCACCAGCCACAATCCGTTGATTGTCAGGTGTGCCCAGTCGGCATGCAGGAACGCGTAGGTGACGAAGCTCCACAGCTGCGCCGCCGCGCCGCCGGGGAACAGCCAAGCAAACGCGGCAGGGTGCGTCTCGCGAATGGGGATGAACGCGAATGCTCGTACCAGCCAGATATCGGCCTCGGCGCCAAGCAGCGCCACGCGAACGACGTGGACCCCCGCCAGAAGTCCAACGAGACCGGCGACGACCCCGGGGATGTTGAAGATCGGCTGGCCGGGAGACGGGCCCTGCGCCGGCGCACCAGAATCGGTCATCTGTCCCAGCTTACCCCGCCCACGGCTTGAAAGCTTACCGGGCCCACCGCCCACGAGTAGCCGAGAGGCAGCCAGAGGTGGCTCCGCCGCTCGCCGTCAGCGGCCGGTGGCACACCCTCTGCAACTTGCTCACCGGAAGCGGCACAGGCGGCCTGCTTGTCCCGATTCTGCACTGAATTCCGGCTACGGGGGACGGCCGCCGGGTTGGCGATAACCATAATGATACGGGTGACGGATGAAACACGGGGCGTCACGGGAACTCTACGACTATTGGACCCGCATGCGGGGGAACGACCGGGCACCCCAGCGCAGCGCCATTGAGCCGAGCGACCTGCGCCGCATCCTTCCTGACACGTTCATTGTCGAGGTTGTGGATCGCGACCGCTACTTCGTGCGTCTTGCCGGGACGCGCGTATGCGCGATTTATTGCCGGGAGATCAAGGGAACCAACCTGATCGACCTGTGGCAGGCGGAAGACCGCTCGGCGATGGCCACCCTCGCCGCCGCCGTGTCGGAGGACGGCGCCGCAGCTGTGGTGACGATCGCCGCGCGAACCGCCAAGAACGACGATGTGGCGTGCGAGCTGATTCTCTTGCCGCTCCGCCACGGGGGCGTCACCACCTTCGACCGCATGATCGGCAGCCTCGCCGTGCTGGAGCGGCCCTATTGGCTGGGCAACGAACCAGTGATCCACCAGACGATCACCAGCCTCAGGCTCATCTGGCCAGACGAACGGCCCTCGTTCATGCGCCGAAAGGGCGATGCTGTGCAGGATTTCGTGCCGCCGCAACCGATCGTGCGGCGGGCCCGGAACGCCCGGCGCCGCGGCCATTTGTTCATTCTCGACGGGGGAAAAGATTAGCCGGCCTCCTCCTCGGCGCAGGTGCGTTACCGCTTATTAACCGCGATGACAGAACATCCCAGGCGTCCTCGGTAACCGAGCCACACGCCGGCTTTCATGGCTTTGACGCAGACGTCCCGACAGCGCACGCTGATCCGGCAGCACGACCGGCGTCGTTACCAGCGCGTCAACGTTAACCTGCTCGGACGCTTCATGCTCGAGGACAGGCGCGAGTTTCCCTGCCAAACCGCCAATATGTCGCCCGGTAGCCTCTCCCTGACCACGCCGATTGCCGGGCGGGTCGGAGAACGGGTTGTCGCCTACATCGACCATGTTGGGCGCATCGAGGGCCAGATCGTGCGGATCCACGAGGCTGGCTTCGCCATGTCGATCAACGCGACGGCGCGCAAGCGCGACAAACTGGCGGCAAAGCTCACCTGGCTTGCCAACCGCCACGAGCTCAACCTGCCGGAAGACCGCCGCCACGACCGCGTTACGCCCAAGATCGGATCGACCAACGTCTCACTACCCGACGGCCGCGAGTATCGCGCCCGCATCATCGACCTTTCGCTGTCGGGCGCCGCCCTGGCGCTCGAGGTGAAACCGCCGATCGGCGCCCCGGTCATGGTCGGCAAACTGAGGGCACGGATCGTCCGCCAGTTCGACGAAGGCGTCGCGGTCGAGTTCGCGACCGTGCAGACGGCAAACTCTCTCGAACAGAACCTCGCCTAAGATCAGAACGTCAAACCGTTCGTTGACCGACTCGATCCGCTTTGCCGCGGCCTGGGAAGCCGACGGTTTTGCAGCCGGCTATGGTGAAAACACCCTCAATGCGAAAGGCGGGATTTTAGTCAAATTAAGTTATACTATGAATTACTTCTTATCGATGAGTTTATGCTGAAATAAAACTAGTCGTGTCACAGTGCTTCCCGATTGGGGAGGCACTTATGCGTATCGGGACGTGGTATAAATCCGGTCTGATTAGCGCAATACTTTGTTTGTCGGCTGGGTATGGCGAGGCCGCCGGCCCGGCTGCCGCCCCCTTCATGAGCACGGCCGGCCGGACGTCGCAACCGATCGGCCACTTCGAATTTTGCCAGGTCCACCCGCGCCAGTGTGCGGTCAGGACCGGCGCCGCCAAGCGCGTCCGGCTGACCCCTGAGCTTTGGAACCAACTGGTCGGCATCAACGCCGCCATCAATGGCGCCATCGCGCCGGCGACCGATCGCGAAATCTTCGGCCGCGAGGAGGTGTGGAGCTACCCGGGCCAGCGAGGCGACTGCGAGGACGTCGCGCTCGAAAAACAGCGTGAGCTGATCGGCGACGGCTGGCCGGTCTCCGCTCTCTTGATGACCGTCGTCCGCAAGCGGAATGGCGAGGGCCATGCGGTGCTGACGGTGGCAACCGATCGTGGCGACCTGGTGCTCGACAATCTCGATCCACGCGTTCTGCTGTGGAGCGAGACCGCCTACCGGTTCGTCAAGCGGCAATCGGAGTTCGACAGCGGCCAGTGGACGGCGATCGACGACGTGCGGACATCGTCGGTCGGCAGCCTGGAGCGCTAGCGCGGCGCGGCCGCGGGCAGCGGCCCAACCGCAGAAAACGGTGAGTGACGTCTCCCATTGGACCTGGTCGCGTCCCACCCCCCGTCCCCAAGATCAGGTCCATGAGAGCCGGCCCCCCCCCCGGGGCCGGCTCACTTTTTTTGGTAAACGGTCGAACCCCCTCAGAAATCGCTGCCAGTTGGCGACGTAGT
Source organism: Bauldia sp. (assembly GCA_040878485.1). Taxonomy (GTDB): domain Bacteria; phylum Pseudomonadota; class Alphaproteobacteria; order Rhizobiales; family Kaistiaceae; genus JBBDMC01. Next base: position 5,965 of record JBBDMC010000143.1, read on the forward strand.
GCGCCGCCGAGGCGCGGTTGCGGGCGATCTCATC